>DDCX01000030.1:30227-38267 GCA_002336475.1 Flavobacteriales bacterium UBA1995
GTTCGGTGCGAAGTCTTCCACCCAAGCTCTCAGATGCTTCGATGAGAACGGGGCTGAAGCCGGCCTCCTCCAAAGTGAGACAAGCTGCCAATCCCGCAGCGCCTCCGCCGATGACGACCGGTCCTTTGTCGTTTTGCATGTTGATGGGATCAATCCGATGGCGGGGAAGCAGAAGGCGCGGTTTTACCCGAATCGGACACCAACCGCTGCAACTCCGACAATTCTTCTGCGGTAAAGTCCCGCCATTCTCCGAGTGGTAAATCCAAATTCATGTGCATGATCCTCACCCGCTTAAGCCTGACCACCTCGTAGCCAAGATGCTCACACATTCGTCGGATTTGGCGGTTCAACCCCTGGGTCAGCACGATCCGAAAATGACGGGGGCCCGTTTGCTCTACCTCGCAACGGCGCGTCACGGTATCCAAAATGGGAACACCTCCGGCCATGTCTTCGATGAACCCGTCCCGGATGGGGCGGTCCACCACAACCTGGTACTCCTTTTCGTGGTGGTTCCGTGCCCTCAGGATTTTATTGACCACATCTCCATCCGACGTCAGAAAAATCAACCCCTCACTGGGCTTGTCCAGACGGCCCACAGGAAAGATTCGGCGGGGGTGGTCGATGGCGTCAATGATGTTGTCCCGCTCCCTTTTCTGGTCTGTCGTGCACACGATGCCCACAGGTTTGTGGTAGACAATGTACACGTGGTCTTCTGCCTTGGTAGGCTGTCCGACCGCTTGGCCATCGACTTCGACAATGTCACCCGGCATCACCTTGGTCCCCAATTCGGGAACGACACCATTGAGGGTGATGCGCCCCAGCTCCAACAGTTTGTCTGCTGCGCGGCGAGAGCAATGTCCCACTTCACTGAGGTACTTGTTGATGCGAATGCCTTTGGCAGCCTCCATGTTGCAAATAACGGCGAGAGCAGGCTCAGTCGACGACGACCCAGCGCCACCGGCTTCCGTCTTCTAAGGTCAGCAGGTACACCCCTGATTCAAGGCCATCACGGCACACCCCATTGGCCTGGCTAAAACGCTGGCGCAACCGCCCTTGCGCGTCCAAGAGGGTTCCTGATGCGGGCACACCATCCCAGCGCACACAAGCTGAAGAAGGGTTGGGCCCCAATGTCCGGGCCGTGCGGCCCACGGTTCCGCCGTCATCCAGAATGATGGCGTAGTTGTTTGTCGATGCCGCCGTCGGCGTAGCAAACCACACCCAGTAATCCGCGCCGTCAGGATACCTGCCCAAGGAGGCGTCTTGTTCGGAAGAACCAAAAGCAAAAAAGTCCAACAACACCCACACCTCTTCCGACTCATCCCAATCGAACAATGCGATCTCATCGCCGGTGGAGGACAGGGTAAAGGGGGCGTGGTACTCGCCCTGCTCGGGATCGTTGTCGGCCCAGTAGAATGCCCAAGCGCCAGGTTCCAAGGTCCCCTCGGGCAGGGCATACTTGTTTGGCACACTCAGGTTGTCAGTCAGGTATTTTCCGCCCAACTCGATGGGAGAAGACCCTGCATTGAACAGCTCGACCCAGTCGTCAAACTCACCAAAGGCGTCCGACACGTTGTTGGCGTTGGCACTCATGAGCTCGTTGACCACCAAATCTGATGGAGACACCCCCACTGTAGCCGTGACGGGTTCACAGGGAAGCCAGCGCTCCAAGCCGGCAGCACTGCCGACTTCCACTTGGTAATCCACCGTGGTCCAATTCCATTGCACCGGAACCTTGACGCCCCAAGTGCCGTCGCCGGCCTTGCGGTCGCCGTGTTCGCCGTCATCGTACATGGTGAAAGATTGGGGGCCGTTGCCTGGATCGATCCAACACGTCACCTCCACATCATCGGCCCCGCCATCGACAATGGCCCTGACGCGGAGCGAATCCAACACCGGGGCGTTGTCCTCCAATTCGTGGACGATGAGCACCGGATTCTCATCATCGAGCTGGTTGTAGAGGGAATATGAGCGGTTCGTGAGCCACGGCTCAATCCCGTACTCGACATGTCCACCCCATGCCTCTTCAATCGAGGCTTCAAAATCAGACGGCTCGAACCCAAACGTTTGAGGGTAATACCCATCAGAGGCGATGTGCGGCGCGAGCATTTCAAGGCGCGGCTCCAGAAACGCCATCACCGTATCGGGGTGCGCATATACATTGGACACCTCGCGCAGATAGTAGGTGTACCAGTCGCGGTATTCCGGGACCTCCATGAGCCGGTCATAAAGCGGCCGGTACTCAGTAGACCACGCGTATGGATTGCGTGACTCCCAATCGCCTTCCACCCAATCGATGCCCCAAGTGTTGTCGAGGTCGTAAGGGATGTAATCGAAGAGGCCGGTTTGGGGGTTGTGATAGAGGTAAAAGTTGTTCTTGTTGCCAGTGTACCCATCCCAATTGCCACTCACCACATCCAGGGCCATCACTTTTAGGAAGTCCGCGACATTGAACACCTCTTCAATGGCACATTTGAAGTCGGCTTCTGGCGTGTTGTTGAGGACATCGATGAATTCCGCGATGTCGGTGTAGTCATCCTCCTCGGTGTTGGTCTTCAGCTCGTAAGCCCTCCGCCCATTGACTTCAAACTTGTAATCATCTGGATAAGGCCCCACGTATTCGAGGGTGGCGGGCCACAGGCACTTGTAGAAATTGCCGCCATCCTTGTCGTAATACTCCTCGACAAACTCCTCGTCCATGTGCTCGGTGTTGACGTAAACCCCCATGTATTCGCCGTTGAGCATCACCTTGACCATGCTCGTGCGGGAACCCGCTAGGCCCATTTTGCGAAGGATGTTCCAGCTCAATGCGGCACGGAGCACGGAAGGGTCGTTTTGGTTGGCGTTGAGGTTCAACTTTTCCAAGTCGGCCCATTTCTGGCCAGGGATGAAGGCGTTGAGGTCCACCTTGAAACTCTTCTTTGGAGCAAACAAGGAGGTATTGCCCCTCAGGCGGACCGCCACCGTATCGATGAGGGTATCCAGCACTGCAGATTGATAGCCTATGGTCGCAGGGAAAGGATTGGTCGATGCGTATTCTACATCCCCAAACAGCATCGCCTCAGCGTTGTCGGCATCCATGGTGATGACCACCGTCGCCACCTCATCCTGCAAAAACACTGGGCCCCAAGCGGGAATGTCTGTTTGGGCACTGAACTGGGTCGCCCAGCACCACAACAAACCCAAGAAAATGCTGCGGCAAGTCCACGCGTTGAGCGACGTATTCATGACGCGAAATTAAGGGGTCACAGGCGGAGGCTTATGAATGGGGTTCAAAAACCCCGTTTTCAGTCCACGACCAACAATGGGCGCACTTCCCTTCCCCCGGGAAGGTCACACACCAGCAAGTACATCCCCGGTGCCACGCCGTCCAAGGCATGCCAAGCCCTTGGGGCAGATGGAGACCACCGCATGACCTCTGCGCCACTCACTTCGCACAGCAAAATACCTGCATGGCTTGTCCCCAATCGGAAACCAGACTGGGCAGGATTGGGCCACACCGTCAACTGCCTGAAGGCGACCTCTGGAACATGGGTGACCTCCAATACCTCAACGTCGAGGTTCAATACCCCCCCGGTGCATGCATCATTGGTCTCGACCACCTGAATGCTGTGCGCACCAACCGTGGTCCACTCAACGGTCACCAGTGACGTGCCCTGGCCCGACACCAGCGTTCCGCCGGACACCGCCCAGGTATAGCTGTTCCCTGGCTCCGCAGGCATGGCCACATAAAGCTGGGTAGCCCCTGCATCCACTTCGGCGCTTCCATCGATGCCCGCAGCGGACAAGTATGCACAACTGCCATCGTCTTCGCTCGCGGCCTCCTCGTAATTGCAGGCCTGCGGATCGGTGCATCCGCTCACTTCCAGCTCATCGCAAATGCCGTCGCCATCGCTGTCATTGAGACAATTCCCTGCACAGTCGTAGTAATTGGCCGCGAATTCACAACTGCCATCATCTGTGTTGGCCAAAGGGTCATAATTGCAGGCTTCGGGATCCGTGCAGCCGGGCACATCGCAAATCCCATCGCCATCGATGTCTGAAGCGCAATCTCCCCCGCACTCACCCAAGGCGTCCAATTGATTGCCATCGCAATCACAATCCCCTTGCGGAATGTCGCTGCAACCGCACTCAAACACCGCCCCGGGACCATCGCAAACCCCACATTCATCCAATGCGCCTCCAATGCAAGGATCCTCGCTGTCGCAAATGCCATCGGCATCTACATCGGCACCGCAACTGCCCCCGCATTCACCCAAGGCATCCAACACTGCTCCTTCACAATCGCACCATCCATAATCCGAAGGGGCCCAACATGACCCATCGTCCACCACCGCATCGGCGTTGTAATTGCACGCCCCAACATCTGTGCACCCTGCAGTGTCCGTTGAGGACGCACAAATGGTAACATCATCGAGCAGATATGCGCCGGTGCCACCGCCAAAACTGAAGGCATAGAAGTTGACCCCGCCTAGGTTTCCTGGATAGTCCAAAAGCGCCACCAACTGGCTCCCTATGACGACCCTCACCTCATTGTTGTCGAGGTCAAAAATGTGGGTGAAGAAATTGTCTGAACCCACCTGATATCCCGATGACTGGAGCGTGTCTTCCCCCTGAACAAAGGCCAAGTCGCCTTGGGTGTCAATGAAGGTTTCCAAGGTCCATTCTATGCCCGGTGTGGCCTCCCCTTGGAAGTTGTAATAGGCGGTTTGACCGGACTCAGTGAAGATGGAGAACTGCACCACGTATTCGCCCGAGGTGGCCCCTATTGGAAAAATGACATCACTGGACTGAACGGGATCAGCTTCGGTGGAGACGAGCGCGAGCGCACCGTCAAATCCGTCGAACACCACAAAAGGATCTTCAGCCGTGCCCGATGGACCACTCCAAGTCTCCCAGCCGTTGGTGGATTGCACCGTCAGGGGCAACGACGGATCATAAGACTGGAAGGTCTCTAGGAGCAGCGTTTCCGAGCAGGTGAAGCAGAAGTAATCGCAGCTGCCGTCGTTGTAATCCGCCAGGGGATCAAAATTGCACGCCCCTTCATCTGTGCACCCCGGAGCCAATCCATCCAGAGGACATACGTAGGGAACCGTGAACGTTACATCGGTGAACTCCAGACCCACAGAACTGCCGAAGCCGTTGTAGAGTGAGACCGTCCAAGTGCCCACTCCAGACAAATTGAGCCCGGACAGGTCCAAGGTGGCCGTGTAAGTTCCTGCGCCGCCAGTGTCCCAGCCCGCTGGCCAGTCTACTCCCGCTGCAGCCGCACCTGTAGTTTGATCGTACCCGCCCCATTCGAAACAATCGCCATCCGGATCACAGATCAGGACCAACAGGTCCGATGCCCACTCTCCTGTGGTCGATCCTCCCCATTGCACAGAAACTTGGACCTCGTCGATACCACCGGCACCGCCAAAGGAGAATTCCACGCCTTGTCCTGCCCCAGCATTGAGCGCCATGTTCCATTCTGAGTTGCATTCTCCGCAAGGCTCTCCGGCAACTGGATAAACACAGCTGCCATCGGCAATGGTCGCCTCCGGATCGTAATTGCAAGCAGCAGTATCCGTGCATCCCGGAGCACCCACGGGGCCGTCAAGCGCAGCGTAATCCACTGTCCATCCAATGTCCTCTAAGACGCCCAGGCACATGGCACCGGGAGAATGAATGGCCTCACCGTTGCCGATTTGTGGCGTCATCAATGAATGGTCATTCCCAGCGGGATACGTGGACTCATCAAAATGAGAAAAACTGGACCCCTGTTCCCAGAACGAGGGGGCATAGAGCTTGGGCGAGAAATCCCCACTGTAGGCATTGCCTTGGGCACCTGCCCAGTACAAGTTGTCGGAAACAAGCGCCTCCCCGAGGGCTGCAGTCCCACTTCCCAGATCCAAGATGGGCGTGCCACTGCCTGTCCAGGCGAAGCCATCGTAGACATGCGGCAAACTGCCATTTAAGATGTAACCGTTGAGGTCAGTGCCCACGAAGGCCGTTCCGGCAAAACCAAGCCCATGTCCAATCTCATGCAGCACCACCGAAACCAAGTCGAACTGTGAAAACGGAGTGTTGCCATCAAGACCCAAGTACCAATTTGTGCCGCTGTCGAAGTTGGCGGAAATGTCGGCATCTCCTGGATCGAGGTCTGAACCGGCCAGCTTGTTGGCCAATGGCGAAGGATACAGCACCCCGTTGGCGGGTGCTCCACCAAAGTTGTAAAAGAGCCCATTGGCGCCGGCTGAACCCAAAGTGTTGCCGGGCAAATCCTCCCAGGTTGCGTCCACCACGATGGGCACATCACTCGTGATCAAGCCCGACCAGATGTCTACAGCATACTGAAAAGCCGTCTGAGCGGCGGGAGAAAACCCGGTGTAGTTCACGATGAAGGTGGCCGTGCGCTCTTCTTCAGGGGCTAAAGCGGGGGCGGGAACGTGAGAAACACCCTCCGACTCGACCGCCAATATCACGGCCCGATTGCCGGGGGTGGCTGAGGATGATGTTTGGGCGACAACTGGGACCAATAATCCCATCAAAATGGCAGAAAGAATGAGGCGCATATGGCTGTAAATCTGCAGCAAACTAATGCGCACTACCTTGTATGCATGACACGTGGGACAAAGGTTTTCATCACCCTACTTTTAGGTGCAACGGTGTATGCAGGGGCTGGGTGCAATAAGGTTCAACACCCCGAACCAGAACTCCCCACCCCTGAGACATTGGTCCTACCCAACCTGCCGGAAACCCCTTATGGCTATGCGGAAATGCAATTTCCAGAGGCCTGGCTAAACGACCCTGCGCTGGCCTTGTTCGGCGGGTTCGGAGAGACCGCCAACATCACGGATGCAGGCGCCACATTGGGCAGGGTGCTGTTTCATGACGTTCAGCTTTCTGCCGACAACACCGTTTCGTGCGGCAGCTGTCATCATCAAGAGCACGCCTTTGCCGATGCCACTTCTCGGTCAGTTGGCATTTCGGGCACCCCCCTGTTGCGCAACACACCCGGACTGTTCAACCTTCGTTACCAGCGCCGGCTGTTTTGGGACCTGCGTGTGGCAGGGCTGGCCAATCAGGTCTTGCAGCCCATTGGCCACCCCGATGAAATGGGCATGGACCTGGAGGAACTTGCAGACAAACTCGATGCCCTGCCCTACTACCCCGCTTTGTTTGAGGCGGCTTTTGGGGACGCCCACATCAGCCTTGACCGCATCACTGATGGGCTGGTGCAATTTCTGATGTCCATACGCTCACACCAGAGTCGCTACGATGAAGGACTCGCCAATGGGTTTGCCAGTTTCACGTCCAGCGAACTGACAGGAAAAGAGGTCTTTTTTAGAGGTGATACGCGCTGCAATCAATGCCACAGCGGACTGAATTTCTTCTCAACACAAGCCTTCATCAATGGACTCGAGATGGACTATGGTGCCGTTGGCGACGCCGGCATTGGCGAACTGTCTGGCAGCCCCACTGATGACGGGCGTTTCAAAACAGTCTCCTTGAGAAATGTGGGCGTCACCGCCCCCTACATGCACGACGGCAGATTTGCAGACCTCAGGGCTGTTGTGGACTTCTACAGCGACAACATTGTGCAACATCCATACCTCGATGAACGCTTTTCTGACAATGGCATTGGCCCACCGGGACAAGAGCCATACCGGCTTGAATTGACGGAAACAGAACGCGTTGGACTCGTGGATTTCCTCCACACGCTATCGGACACCTCCATCACGGTGAATCCCGCCTTTTCATCTCCTTTTTAGGGCCAACCGGACATCAATCAGGCCAGTGCAATTCGAAGCGAGAACCTATGCCTGGCTCCGAATGCAACCGGATTTCTCCACCGTGTTTTTCGACAATGCTGTACACGTGGCAGAGTCCCATTCCCAGCCCCTCTTCTTGACAGGCAAACCTTTTGAACGGCTGAAACACCTCACGAATTTGCTGTGGGTTCATGCCACGGCCATTGTCTTCGACCATCAACAACCACCCCTCACTGGTTTTTTTTGCGCTCACATCCACATGCACTTGCACTCCTGGGCGGCCATATTT
>DDCX01000030.1:38350-62684 GCA_002336475.1 Flavobacteriales bacterium UBA1995
TCCACTTCAACATCTTCATCTTCACCGCCCATGCGGGCATGGTCTAACAAGCCTTGAACCATCTCATCCAATCTGGTTGAAGATGACGTTAACCAATCGCAGATCTGCTGTCGCTCTTCGTGCTGATCGGTTTTAGTGCATGCCAGCATCCGCGCACAACTGCTGATGTTTCTCAAAGGCTCTTTGAGGTCATGCGCCACCACCATGGCGAACTTCTTCCAATGCAATTCGTCGTGGACCTCGCAATGTGCAAACTGCAGTCCTCCATTGGGGGCGTTGATGACTCTGGGCTGGATCTTCATGCAGAAATGTGCTTCGACGGTGAATCTACTTCCAGCAATAGTCCGCCGCTCAAACATGTTTTTAAGCACGGGAAAACCAGAAGTGAAACCCTAATCAAACTCACTGGTTCACAACATCATGGCCCCATAATCTCTCGCATTCCGTTTCCGGAGCGAGATTGCTCCTACACGCCACAATGGCGGACAGGGAAAGCCGCGTTCATCAAAGGCAGACCTTTTGCCCCCTTAAAGACACCGAAACCGCAACATTCACAGCGTTTTCGCGTAATCAATCTATGAGAATGAAGCGCACGTATGACACCTTGGTCATCGAAGGAGGAAGCCTTAGGTGCGCTTTCACTGCAGGCGTGCTCGATACATTTTCTGTGGTGCGGTTCAACCGATTCAAGCGCTACTATGCGGTTTCAGCTGGCACGATGGCCCTGACCTCTTTTCTTTCAGGGCAGCGCAAGCACTTCATCGATGTGGCTTGCCACATGGTGGAGAACGGCGATTTTATTCGATTTAGCGACGCCTTTAAACAGGAGGGGTTGATGAACCTGGCCCACTTGTTTGACCACGTGCGACGTCACCGACCCTTGGATATAAAAGCTGCCGCCTCAGCCGCTAAGGCCAAAGAGGTACGCATGGTGACCACGGATTTCGAAACAGGACGCCCTCTTTATTTGAAGCCGAAAGTAGACGACTGGCTCAGGATCATGTGGGCCTCTTCTACTCTACCCATGGTGACCCGAGGCAAAATCAAAGTGCGCAACCAATGGATGTTTGACGGCGGCATTTCCGATGCCCTTCCCTTGCAAGCGGCCATTGACGGTGGTGGAAAAAACATCCTGGTTATTCGCACCCGCCCTTCTGGAGAGCACATCGCGAAAGGTTGGATGGACACGTTTGCCACCTATTGGTACCGAGAAAACCCTGCCATTGTAGACCTATACAACCACGGCCATACCTATTACAACGATGACGTTGACCGCCTGGTTTCAGGAGGTGAGGGTCGGGTGAGTTGGGAAGAAATCGCCCCCTTAAAACCGCTCCGGTCCGACGGCTACCGCATCAATGCTGGCCAACTGATTCAAGATTACCACCATGGCATGGAACGGGCATTGGATTGGCTGGAACCACGGATCTGAATCCATCAGAAATCAACAATTGGTGCCCCTGCTTCCAACTTGAGTGCTGTGGTTTGGAATCGCGTCTAACTTTGCGGCGATTCACTCTAGCCCAACATCATGCGCAAGCTGTTCACTTTGGCCCTCTTGGCCGCCTCCTCTACCGCCCTGTTCGCTCAGTGCGATGCCCTTTTCATCTCCGAATACATCGAGGGATGGTCCAACAACAAAGCCATCGAGGTTTACAACCCGACGGGTTCAGAAATCGACATGTCTGATTTCCGGATTGAGCGTTATTCCAACGGTGCAACAGCAGCGGAAGAAAACCAAAAAGTAGTCCTCAGCGGCACCATCCAACCCAACGATGTGCTCGTTTATGTCCTCGACAAGCAAGACCCTGATGGGGTAGACTTCGAAGCTCCCGTTTGGGATGAGCTGGCCGAAAAAGCCGACATCTGGCTTTGCCCAGTTTATGAAGAAAACAACGCGATGTACTTCAACGGCAACGACGCCTTGGTACTCCGCCAAATCTCCACCAACGCCGTCATGGACATCTTCGGTGTTATCGGAGAAGATCCTGGCTCTGCCGGCTGGGACGAAGTGACCCAAAACCACACCCTCGTGCGCCGCCCGGAAGTCACCTCAGGCGACGTCGCGGCAACCGATGAATTCGACGTTCTCGCTGTGTGGGACTCTCTGCTCGTCAACACATTTGATGAACTTGGTCAGCACGTTTGCGACTGTGTCGTTTCTGTTGAGGAAGAAGGACGCGATGGATTCAAGGTTTTCCCGAACCCCACCGCTGGCAACGTTTTCATCACCATGGCAACACCCATGCGTGCTTTGGTGGTGCGCAACATGGCAGGCTTGGAAGTTCGCCGCATCGGTGCCAATGGAGCGGTCCGCACAGAACTGGACCTCACAAACCTTGCTGAAGGCACGTACTTCGTAGAAGTGCAGCTCACCGATGGTTCAGTGCGTCACCGCAAGGTGGTCAAGCACTGATCGCACTGCGAATTTCGCGACCATGAAGTCTTTTATCGCACTGGCCCTCGCCATAGGCATGGGCATGCTGTCTGTTGTCTTCGGCCAAAACTGCACTGTTTCAGGTGTGGTCTCTGACGGATTCACAGGCGAAGCCCTCATCGGGGCTTATGTCAAATCAGGTGATGCCATCGCTCCGACGGACATCGATGGTCGCTATGAATTGAGTCTGCCGCAAGGCACACAGACCATTGTCTTTTCTTACATCGGGTACGAACCCTTGCAAAGAGAGGTGCAACTGATCGGTAGCGAGAAGACGGTAAACGTGAAGCTGGAGTCGTTGGTCCTTTCCGCAGCCGTTGTGGCAGCGGACTTGGCCATTGACCGCAAGACCCCAGTGGCCTTTACCAATGTCTTGCCCGCTCAGATTCAAGAGGAGCTGGCTGGAAGAGACTTGCCCCTTATCCTGAACTCCACTCCCGGCGTCTACGCCACACAACAAGGTGGGGGTGACGGAGATGCGCGGGTGACCATCCGGGGTTTTGACCAGACCAATTTGGCGGTCATGGTAGACGGCGTCCCCATGAATGACATGGAAAACGGCTGGGTCTACTGGAGCAACTGGGCCGGACTTGACTTGGTGGTGCGCACCACGCAAGTCCAGCGTGGCCTAGGTTCCAGTAAGCTGGCCATCCCCTCTGTAGGTGGTACCATCAACATCCTTACTGGGGGTGACGAACGCGGCAATGGAAGCTTGACTTTCCTTTCTGAAGTGGGCAACTACGGCTACTACCGAAACAGCCTCGCTGGGGTGTTTGGGAGCCGAGAGAAAGGCTTTCTGCACTTTGTTGGGTCTTACAAGACCAACCAGGGCTTCGCTTCAGGCCTCGAGTCCGAGACATATTCTTACTACCTCAAAGGCCGCAAAACCATCGGCAACCACAACGTGAGCTTTACCACCTTCGGTGCCCCACAGCGCCACGGCCAGCGTTCCTTTCAGATGCAGGTGCACGAGTTTGACGCCAATCTCGCCCAAGAGCTCACCACCTCTGAAGGGCAGGATGAATTGCAAGGCATCCTCGATGGAGCGGATGAAAACGACTTGGTGTCCATGGGCCGCGGCTTCAATGAGTTCATGGTGAACTATGACGAGGTGTACTACAACTACAATGAGGCGACGGGACAGATTGACACCACCTTTGGTGCATCTCGACGCTACAACTCTCGGCAGAACTATTACTTCAAGCCCATTTTCACCGTTCGGGACGTCTGGGCAATGACCGAAAAAAGCACGCTGACCACCACGGCATATGCCAGTTTTGGAACCGGTGGAGGCGAGGCATTGGCGAGCACGCCCGGTACCCGATTGGCCGACGGCACGATTGACCTGCAACCCACATGGAACAGCCACCAGCTGTTTGAGTTTGGCCCCAATGGCTTGAATGTCGACGCCAACGGCGAGCGCAAAGGCTCGAACTTCATTCGCGTCGCCCACAACGATCACCGCTGGTATGGCGCCCTGTCCAACTACACCAACCAACTCAAGGACGAATTGAGCTTCAGTGCAGGTGTAGACGTTCGGCATTACACCGGCAGCCACTACCGCACCATTGGCGACATGTTTGGGGCAGATTACTACGATGCCCCTGACGATCGGCGCGACCAGAATGCCGATTTCGACGCTCCTTTGCGCGAGGGAGACCGCTACTTCTATTCCGATGACGGCCAGGTGGGCTGGGGAGGTTCTTACGTTCAGTTGGAATGGGACAAGCTCAACTACAGCGCCTTCGTCAACGTTTCGGGCGCCCAGAGTTGGTACCGGGGCATCGATTACTTCAGGCCCCGTGTGGTGACCCTCGAAGGCACCACCTATGAAGTGCGTTCAACGGATGAGTGGCGCGTTTTGGGGGACAGTGATTGGTCCGAAGGTGCTCTGGCAGACGGCACCGTATTGACCGCAGCACACCCCGGACTGGAGACTTACGCCACGGATTGGGAACGGCTCAGCAGCTACACCGTAAAAGCGGGTGGCAACTACAACATCAACGAATGGACCAGCGCTTACACCAACCTCGGTTATTTGAGCCGTGCTCCGCTGTTCAACTCGGTGTTCGACATCAACAACAACCTGATTGAGGGCTATGAAAACCAATATGTCAAGGCTGTTGAAGTTGGGCTGAAGTACGCCAAAGACCGTTTTGCCTCGAACATCAACGCCTACAGAACGGGTTGGGAAAACAAAGCCATCAACCGATTCTACAGCGTTTCCGGCCTCTGGCAAGATGACAATCTGAGCGTCTACTCTGACACATCGACCACTGCAGGCCAACAAGATTTGCTGGTTCTGGCACAGGATGACCGCCTAATTGAGGACGTCGACTGGGCCAATGAAGCTTCCACCATCGTGGAGCAGGCCGACCGCAACCTTGGTTACAATCTGCTCAATGCCGATGCCGTCCACTCCGGTATCGAATGGGACTTCGCTTACGACGTGAGCTCCAAGCTCGATGTGCAGGGTGTCTTTTCATGGGGGAATTGGCGCTGGACCAGCAACGAGCGCGTCGATCTGATCAACAATGCAGACAACGGCTTCATTACCCGGAACGACAATGGCGCTCGGGCAGACACCCTCGTTAACCTGAACGGTGTCAAGGTGGGAGATGCGGCCCAACGCCAAATCAGCGCAGCGGTCAGCTACCGTCCGAAGCGCGGAACTTACTTCTCTGTGCGCAGCACTTGGTTCTGGCAACATTATGCGGACTTCTCTCCCGGAGACGTCATCACCGAGGGCGAACCCAAGGATGTTTGGGTCACTCCTGGCTATAACCTGATCAACTTCAATGCAGGCACGACGTTTGACATCTCGGACAATGCCTTGCTTCGCTTGCGTCTGAGCGTGACCAACCTGCTCGATGAGCTGTTCATCGCCGATGCGCGGAACAACTCTCAATACGCACCCAACCCCTACGGCCCGCAAGGTGGCAGTGGACAAGCCGAAGTCTTTGTCGGCCCACCACGCATGATCCGCGTCAGCGCGGTTCTCGAACTCAAAGGACTCCAAAACCGACCATGACCATGAACCGTTTCTTCCTCTTCGCTGGGATCTGCTTCTTCTCGGCCTCTTCCCTTGTTGCGCAGGACAACATCCTCGACATGCGCGAGAACTACAACATCGGCGACGTCGTGACGGTCACCGGTGTGGTCACCAGTGACGACAATCTAGGCTCCGTGCGCTATCTGCAGGACGCTACGGCTGGCATTGCACTGTATCCCGGTGCAGACTGGTCCGCTTGGGACGCTGACCCCGTCATCGGAGACTCTTTGACCGTAACAGGCGAGATCACGGAATACAACGGGCTGCTAGAAGTGGGACCCAACCTGACAGCGGTCACCTTTGAAGGCACCGGTACGGTGCCCACTCCCCAAGTTGTTTCAGCCTCGGGCTTGAATGAAGGGCTGGAAGGTGAATTGGTGCGTGTCAATGGCGTGACCTTCCCCATGGCGGGCCAAGAAATCATCGGAAACGACACTTACGATTTCACATCGGATGGCGAGACTGGCCTCATTTATGTGCGCACCAGCAACAGCCTCGTAGGGGAGATCCTCACGGGATGCGCGGTCGACCTCATCGGCATCGTTTCGCAGTTCTCCTTTGACGGCTTCGGCGGTTACCAATTGCTTCCCCGCGGACCGGTGGACCTCATCCCCGCTTCTGGCATTTGCTACACCTCACCCGTGGTCCAGTCCAACATGAGCACCACCGGTTTCACCCTGTCATGGTCCACAGACCTCGCTTCGGACGGTGTGGTCGAATATGGATTGACCGAGGCACTGGGCATGACCGCAAGCAGCGCTTCTGGCACCACAGATCACAGTGCCGATTTGACAGGTCTGGAGGCAGGCCAGATTTATTACGCCAGGGCCATCTCCACCTTGCCCGACGGCGAAAGTGCCGCCTCTCCCATCCGTTCATACGCCACCGTGTCTGCTTCCTCAGGCGATATCCATGTCTACTTCAATGGTGCCGTGGACGTTTCTGTGGCCACTGAAGAAGAGGCCCTGTCTCTGGGAACGGACATGAACGATACCGTGGCTGCATGGATCACTTCCGCACAATACACTTTGGATGTAGCCGCCTACAACTTCAACGATCAAACCCTGGAGGACGCGTTTGAAACAGCCGCGAACAATGGGGTCCAAATCCGTTGGATTTACGAAGGACAGAATGCCAATGTGGGCCTGAACAACCTCCCTGAATCGGTGGTCACACACCCCCGAACCGATGGCGAAGGAAGCGGCATGCACAACAAGTTTATCGTGGGCGATGCTGAGTACACCGAACAGGCATTCGTACTCACGGGATCTACCAACTTGACAACGGGCAACCTCGTTCAGGACCTCAACAACGCGATTGTCTTCGAAGACCAGAGCCTGGCCCGAGCCTATACCATGGAATTCAACGAGATGTGGGGCTCTGATGGCATGACACCCGATGCTGGAAACGCGAAATTTGGCGCCGACAAATCTTGGAACACGCCCGTAAACTTCATCGTGGGTGGTTCTCCGGTTGAACTGTATTTCTCTCCCTCTGATGGCACGACCAATGCCATCAAAGAGCAGATTGAAGCTGCGGATTCCGAGTTTGAGTTCGCGGTACTGGCTTTTACCCGTGACGACCTCGGTGATGCGATTGCCGCATTGGGCCAGAGCTTCTTTGTGAACCCCATCGGTGGCATTGAGCAGGTCAATACCACAGGCAGTGAGTACGACAACCTGCTGGCCAATGGCGTGCAGGTGTACCACCACAACATCAGCAATGATTTGCACCACAAGTATGCCATTGTGGACCACGCTTCTCCCGCCAATGACCCTGTGGTCATTACCGGTTCTCACAACTGGTCTTCTTCTGCGGAGAACGTCAACGACGAGAACACCGTGATTGTGCATGACGCCCGCGTCGCCAACCTGTATCACCAGGAGTTTCGGGGCATCCTCATCGCTTTGGGTGTGATCCAATCGGTGGAAGACCATGCGGGCGATGCGCAGTGCTTGCTCTACCCCAACCCCACCCGTGGTGCCCTCAATGTGGCATGGATGGGCACAGCTGCTCCCGAAGACCTCGTGTTGCGCGACCTGTCTGGACGTGTGGTCATGCAATCTCCATTGACCATGGGAACGACCCAAATCTCAACGGCCGGTCTGGCTCCGGGCGTCTACCTCGCCTCAGTGGGAATCGACGGCACCGCATCGCGCATTGTTGTAGAATAACATGAGGCCGATTTGGACGGCCTTTTTGAGCGTCGCCCTCAGCGGCTGTCTGACTCCCAAAGGAGAGTCAGGACCATTGGAAGCCCGACCGCTGATTGCGGATTGTGGGCTGCCCGTTGGCACTGCTCTTCCGGATCTAACGGCAGGGCCGGAGGGCCCAGCATTGCTGTTTGTGCAAGAGAAGGGGGACACGGTGAACCTGCGTTGGGCGTCGTGGGACGGTGAGCGTTGGTCCGATACGGTCACCATCGCCAAAGGCACAGACTTTCTGGTCAATTGGGCGGACAGGCCTGCTCTGGCCTTCGGAGATGGGGACGATGCCCATGCCCATTGGCTGCAGGTGGACCCCCGTGGGGACTTCGCTTACAGCATTCAAACCACCCACAGCGAAGACGGTGGAACCACCTGGTCTGCACCCGATGTGCCGCACCGAGATACTGCTGTGGCCGAACACGGCTTTGGACAATGGATGGTAGGACAGGAGGGCACCTTGTTTGCCTGGCTGGATGGCCGGTGTTTTGATGGGCATCCTGAACCTGCAAAAGCGCCCATGGAGGTGCGCACCGCAGCGTGGACACCGGCGCTCGGATGGTCTGAGGAGGTGGTCATTGACAGCAGCGCATGTACCTGCTGTCCGATGTCGTCAACGGCACTGAACGGAGGCCACATGCTGGCCTATCGCGACCGTTCAGCAGAGGAAATACGTGACTTTAGTGCAGTGAGTCTCCGCATTGATACACTGGGCATGCCCCAGGTCACCAACACGCCTCAAACGCTGGGTCCGGATGGATGGTACATGCCGGGATGTCCGGTGAATGGCGCCGCTTTGGCCTCTGCCGGGGACCGCACTTTGGCCGTTTGGTTCACAGCTGCTGGTGATTCTGCGCGGATCCGAAGCGCCTGGCACTCCGAGGTAAGCTGGAAGAGCTCCAACGACCTACAGCGCTATGAAGCGGTCGGTCGAGCAGCCGCTGCTGTCGATGGACGCGGCCACTACTATGCGGCATGGCTGGAGCGCCAAGAGAACGTGTCGGTCCTGGTTGGACAAAGCTGGGACCCACAGGGGTCCCCCCAATTCGATGCTCCTCTTGTGCTCACTGCGGCAGATGCAGAACGGGCTGGGGGCTTTCCGACCATGACGGGATTGGACCATGGTGGCGTGCTGCTCGCATGGACCACAACGGGGAAGGAAGCCCACGTGCGCACTGCCGTTTGGCCCCCTTCCCCGGAGTAATCTGGGTCCACTTGGCCCCTGTTTATTCTACCACAAGACGCAGGACTTTTTCCTGTGCGCCATTGGTCGCACGCACGAGGTACATGCCTGCATTCAAGCCCGAAACATCGAGGTCCAAGACCCGTTCACCCTCCATTTCGCGCTGTAAAATCAACCTTCCGAAAACATCAGAGAGCATCAAAGAAATGGGGGCTTCCCCATCCATGACCACTTCTATTCGGACACTGCCGTGGGCTGGATTGGGATAAGCTTGCACTTCAGCAATTGCAAGGCGCTCGCCCGCACAGGCACTGGAGTTCGAATCTCCTGCCGTAAAGCTGCAAATGGGAGAATATGTGCTCACCTCACCTCCGCAATTCGTGCGCACCTGCCATTCGTAGGTGGTGTTGTTGGACAGCTGAGAGGCCGTGATGCTGGTCTCTGCTGTATTGGCTTCACTGGTCCAGTTGGTGGCTCCTGCAACCCGGAACTGTGCGGTATAGCTCACGGCACCAGGCATGGCATTCCAAGTTAACGTGGCCCGCTTTCTCTTGATGTTGACAGCAGCCGTCCCAGTAGGCGCATCGCAAGAACCTGAAAAACAAGGTGAGCAGCTTGATCCGCCACAATCCACTCCCGTCTCATCGCCATTTTGAACGCCATCGTCACAAGTAGCCGGGCAAGCGGGGCAACCTGAGCCGCCGCAATCCACTCCAGTCTCGTCACCATTCTGCACGCCATCGTCACAGGTGGGCTGCGAACAAGGTGCGCAATTGGCGCCGCCGCAATCCACACCCGTCTCGTCGCCATTCTGAATGCCATCGTTGCATGTCGGTGATGGAGAAGCACCGCAAGCACTGGACTGGGTCAGGCTGTAGCGCGCACCTCCGGGCTCGAACAGCGCCGCCATGCGGGATGCCTGACCATCCGAAAACAGGTTCATGCAATTGTCATTGGTGTAATCCATGTAATTCTGGACCATGTCCACCGTTCCACAGCTCACATGACCAAGGGCGCAGCCATAATTTGGTCCATCTGACAGAGGAGTATCACTCACGAAATCGTCTACGCTGCAGCCCCCATCGCCCCAGATGTGACGTAAGTTCAGGTAATGACCGACTTCGTGGGTGCAGGTGCGTCCCAGATCAAATGGTGCAGTCGCCGTGCCTGTCGTTCCGAAGTAAGCGTAGTCCACCACGACGCCGTCTGTGGCAGAAGGACCTCCAGGAAACTGCGCGTAACCGAGGAGGCCTCCACTCAAATTGCACACCCAGATGTTCAGGTAGGATGAAGGGTCCCATGGGGTGAGCCCTTGGTTGCCCTTCATGCCATCATTGGCTTGCCATGAAGGCTTGTTCGTGGACTTGCGGCGAATGCCAGAAGTCGGATTTCCATTGGGGTCAACGCTGGCCAGACAAAATTCGATCTGTGTATCCGCCGCTTGGGACCAGGTATTGTCTGCGTCTGAGTTGGTGCGCCGAAAGTCGTCATTGAGCACATCGATCTGAGACTGTATCTGAGCGTCTGAGATGTTCTGAGCGCCCGTCTTGTAGACGACGTTGACCACGACCGGAATGGAAACTGCGGCGTTGTTGCGCAGATGGGGGGTGGTCACAAATTCGCGGGTAAACTGCTCGATCAGCTCCATCTGTTGATGGTACTGTTCGTGTTCTTCCAGCAGGCGATCGAGGTTGCCCATGGTATGACATGTGCGCTCTTGGGCGCTGAGAACGGAGGCGGTTCCAAGAAGGAAGGCCAAAAGGGGGATTGAAATTTTCATCTGTTGTATCGGTCACAGACAATTACCTTTTATTTCAGCAAACTTTTACTGCTTGCTCCATGACTTTCGTCATGCTGTTAATAACCTGATGGTCAGGGCATGCAAAGGTTGAGCGCGGGCCTCCGCTTGATTTATTTCATACCACCACAGCGCCCATTCGAACATTGTCTCTCCAATCCTGTTCCCTTTTTCGAATCACACAAATACAAACCATGCTCAAGCATACTCTTTTCATGCCCCTGCTCCTGCTCGGGTCACTTCTTTCAGCCCAGACCACCGTGGTCGACGTGGTAGTCAACAGCGAAGACCATACTTTGCTCGAAGCCGCTGTCATTGAGGCAGACCTCGCCGGTGCCTTGTCCGGTGACGGTCCGTTTACACTCTTTGCTCCCACCGACGACGCCATCACGGCACTTGTCACCGAGCTGGGAATTACAGCTGACGACCTCCTCGCCTTGGAAAACCTCGCCGACATCTTGACCTACCACGTGGTGGGCGCGACTGCGCTGAGCACCGACCTCATGGACGGCGACATGTTCACCACCCTGAACGGTGCCGATGTTACCATCTCCATTATGGACGGTACGGTCATGGTCAACAACGCTACGGTTACGATGGCTGATATCACCACCGACAACGGTGTGGTGCACGTCATCGATGCTGTTTTGATGCCACCAACCCCAGAGACCACTACGGTCGTGGACGTCATCGTGAACAGCGAGGATCACACCCTGCTTGAGGCTGCTGTTGGCGCTGCCGGTCTCGTGGATGCGCTCTCCGGAGCAGGCCCCTTCACCGTGTTTGCTCCTACCGATGACGCGATCACCGCATTGGTGACTGAACTCGGCATCACCGCCGATGACCTTCTCGCCCTCGAAGGCTTGGCCGACATCCTGACCTACCACGTGGTGGGCGCAACGGCCCTCAGCACCGACCTCATGGACGGCGACATGTTCACCACCCTGAACGGTGCCGATGTTACCATCTCCATCATGGACGGTACGGTCATGGTCAACAACGCTACGGTTACGATGGCTGATATCACCACCGACAACGGTGTGGTGCACGTCATCGATGCTGTTTTGATGCCACCAACCCCAGAAGTGACCCCTACGGTTGCTGAAATCATTGCGGACAGTGAAGTACATACCGTGCTTGCCGCTGTATTGGACAGCACCAACCTCGACGAAGCGTTGGCTGGAACCGGACCCTTTACGGTGTTTGCTCCAACAGATGCTGCATTTGATGCACTCGGCCCAACAGTCATCCTGGAACTGTTGACCAACAATACTGCCCTGACCAATGTGTTGACATACCACGTTGCAGGAGACAGCTTGACTTCTGCCGACCTTTCTGACGGACAGAACATCACCACCCTCTTTGGCGAAGATGTGACGGTCACCATCGATGGTGATATGGTCATGATCAACGACGCTACGGTCATTCTTGCAGACCTCATCGGTTCCAATGGTGTGGTGCATGTCATTGACGCCGTTTTGCTCCCCCCCCCAACCACACCTGCTACTGTGGTGGACATCATCGTGAACAGCCCTTCACACAATGTCCTCGAAGCAGCTGTTGGCGCAGCTGGACTGGTCGAGGCCTTGCAAGGCGAAGGTCCCTTCACCGTTTTTGCACCTACGGACGAGGCTTTCGCTGCTTTGCCAGCGGGTGTGATCGACGACCTGTTGGCTGACCCCACCGGAGCGTTGACTGACATCCTCACCTACCACGTGGTTGCAGGAGTAGCGGCATTGAGCACGGACCTTTCTGACGGACAAACCATTGCAACTTTGCAAGGCGGTGACGTCACCATCACGATCGATGGCATGATGGTCATGGTCAATGATGCGACTGTCATCATTGCAGACTTGGTGGCCGACAACGGTGTGGTGCATGTCATCGACGCCGTATTGAGCCTGCCTTCAAACGTCAACCAATTGGAATTGGGCAGCCTCTTTGAGGTGTATCCAAACCCTACCACTGACGCGCTGCGTTGGGGCAATGTCCAAGTGGACCGCTTGCAGGTATTGGATGCCAATGGCCGGACTTGCTTCGAGACCACCAATCCAGGCGGAATGCTTGACATGAGCAACTTTGAGAGCGGCCGCTACATGGTCGTCATCGAAGCTGACGGACAGCGTGCCGTGAAGGCCGTGATCAAGCAGTAATAGAAACGTATCTAGCCCCTTTGGGCTGAATGATTTTCAGACAAGGCCGTCCCATTGGGGCGGCCTTGTTGCTTTTACTTCACCAAGAACCAAGCATTGAGCAGGTCTTCACGGTTGTAACGCATGGTTTCTCCCGTGTTCTGGTCGATGACATCAAAACCAGCGGCCATGCAGATGGCCTGGCCTGCTGCCGTGTCCCATTCCATGGTGGGAGCGAAGCGGGGATAGCAATCGGCCTTTCCTTCGGCCACCATACACAGCTTTAGGGATGACCCTTTTGAGATCAGGGCCACGTCCCCGTGTTCCTTGCGGAGTTCAGCAATGAACTCTTCTGTTTCTGCCGACATGTGGGACCTGCTCGCCACCGCGGTATATGGACGGCTGCTTGTATCCACAGGAATGGATGAGGCACCTTCCATCGCCTTCTGTGCATCTGGAGCGCCATCGGCAGGGCACATCGCTTTCACGGCGCCTTCTCCCGCTGTGCCGACGTACAATTCTCCAGAAACAGGCACATAAATGACGCCCAGCACGGGAACACCGTCGCGTACCAATGCGATGTTGACGGTAAACTCCCCATTGCGCTTGATGAACTCCTTGGTACCGTCAATGGGGTCTACGATCCACAACTCGCGCCACTCGCCGCGCTCCTCAAATGGGATGTCGCGGCCTTCCTCGGACAACACGGGAATGCTGGTTGGAATCAGGTGCTGCATGATCACGTCATGCGAGGCTAAATCGGCCCGCGTGAGGGGCGAGTCATCCCCCTTGACGGTCACATCAAAATTTCCACTGTGGTAGATTTCAAGGATCGCCTGTCCGGCTTCAATGGCCGCATTTACTGCGGTGTTCTTGTATGCCTGCATGCTGCGAATGTACCGCGATTGGCGTGGCCAAGGAGCTCAGTCAGGCCCATCCTCGAGCCCTGCGTAGAGCTCGACCAATGGAACCACCTCTTTGGCCCATGACAAATCTTGGGCTGCCTGCGTCAATCCAGATTGAAATTGGGCCGTCCCATCTGCTTTGAGGTTGAGCAATGCCTTGCGCCATCCTGGGGCGTCATCCTGCGCAACGATGCTTCCCACGCCAAAAGACTCAATGAGGGCGCGGCAATCTGGCAGGTCATTGGACAACACCGGAACCCCTGCAAGGATGTACTCGAACAGCTTGTTGGGCAAGCAAAACAAATAGGACAGGCAAGTGGGCTTGACCGAAACCAAGCCTACATCCGCACTCAGGGTGTGGTCCAGCACCTCCTCGTACGAAACAGCGGGATGCACATGCACATGCGCGTGACGGCTGGCCGCATCGTCTACCAAAGATTGAAGTGGTCCGTAGCCCATGAAGACCAGGTGGATGCCTTGGTCTTCTAACCCCTCCATGGCTGCTACTGCTGTTTCCAATCCACGGTTGTAGCTGAAAGCCCCTTGGTACAGGGCAATGAAGTCGCCTTCAGGGATGTCAAAACGCTGCCTGAAACGGTTGGGCTTGGGCTCTGCGCCAAGGGTCACTGCAGGGGTCGGTATGTTGCGTACCAGCAGCCCATTGGGCATGCCATAGGTGCTGTAGCGTTCCTGGTAAGCGGCGGCGATGGAAGGACTCACAGTGATGACGGCCGCTGCCCTGCGGATCATCCTGCGCTCCAACCAGCCGACGAGCTTGCGTTCCAATTTGGACTTTGCATTCCGCTCAGATTCAAATTCGTGGCAGTCATAAACCAAATGAAGCCGTGGGTTGAGGCGCTGTGCGCACCAGCCCAAGACGAAAGCTTCGATGTCATTGCAATGCCACGCGTCTGCATCGCGCCATTTCCAGACGACCCTCCAGGCCAATTCTGCCATTTTGAGGATGCCGAAAAACGTACCCCGTGGCAAAGCCGCCGTGGAAACTTTGACCCTGTTGACGCGCCAACCATTGCGGCGCTCCTCCCGATCCAAACCTTCTTTGTGCAAAGCCACGACAGTGACCTCATGGCCCTCGGCAGACAGGCTTTCTGTGATTTTCAATACCCGGTTGTCCCGGGTAAAATCATTGAGCACAACGTTAGCGATCCGCATTTCCGTGGGTCATGACCGCAAAGATGAGAACGGACACATTGACCAAGTAGTAGACGCATTTGGCCCAAACGATGCCCACCAAAGCCCCCCATTCACCACCTCCAAACCACTCTGGGTGCGTGGTCCCCAACCACCAACCCACTCCCACCATCAAGAGGTGCAAAGCGTCCAAGGCTGTAATCCAACGGGGACGCTGGACGCGGTGAAACATGGAACCCAGCCCTGCCGAAATAAAGTTCAGCACAAACCAAGGGACGAGGACCCGCACCACCTCCATGGCACCAAACCACTCCGCACCGAAAAGCCAAGCTGTCGTGTTGTCCGGGGCCAACTGAACGGAGACCCACACCATCATGGCGATGGCAAAAAACACCCCCAATGCCTGCCAGAATAAACGCCGCAATGGCGCCCCATCCTCGAGGTCTGTGGCCGACTTGAACAAAACGGGAGCCGCGGAGGCTGCCAACATGGACAGCGGCTGCATGACCATGCGCCGGGCCAAGCCCAAGGTGCCGAGCAACACTGGCCCCAATGCCACCCCCAGCAACAACACATGCAGCCATTGGGCCGTCCTGTTCATGGCACTTCCAGCAAGCACCCAAGTCGGATAGTCCCGGTATTCCGCCACTGCGCCTTGGCGGCTTTGATTCGAGGACCACGCGCCGCGAATCAAACCTGAGAGTCCGCGGCGCATGACCGCCCAACGCAACACCAATCCAGCCCCTGAACCCCAAACCAGTCCCGTAGACGAAAGAAAACCAGACATACCCAACTTGGCGCTTTCTGCGGCGGCCGGCCCCAAGGCATTCGCAGCGGCGACCCATCCCGCCTCTTTTTGACGGTGACGCCAGTACTCCAAAAGACGGGTGTGGGCGGCAATCCCCGCGAATAAGGGAAGCACGTATGCCAAGGTGACCCACCCCTCCAGCCCATATGCATCTGCCACCCAATGGGCCGTCAGGACGGACACCACATATACGGCCATGATGGTCAGGCCCACGGCGCGCTGTCCCGCACTAAACAATGCCCTGGCCTCATCCTCACCCTTGGGCAGCATCAAGGCCTGTTCAAACTTTCCTGTTCCCAAGACCGCGGCAATACCGGTGACCAAGGCGAACATTTCCAAATGCGCAAAAGCCTCAGGACCATACAAACGGGTCAAGATGAAGGCCGACAAAATCGCCAACAACTGCCCTGTAACGGAGCCACCTAGCAAGGTTGCCATCCGTCGAATCATCTCTTTGAGTGGTCCGTTTGATTCACGAGAAGCCAAGGTACACCTGCCCCGCGCTTGGGAAGATGGAGGGCCGGACGCAATTCAAAAAGTCCTCTTGCCATTCTTCGGCTTGTCGGACCCCATCAGAGCCGACCTCAGCCTGTTTTGAATCTGCTGCGATGGACCGCGATTAAGCCGATCGCTTCCTGCGAGAAATGGGGCGAATGACCTCGCCGTTGGGCAATTCAAGCGGCTCATCCGCGTTAAAAAAATGGGCCTTGATTTCCTCGGCATTCAATGTAGGACGCGCCTCCAGAATGCAGGAAATGTCATCACAGGTTACGCACGGGGTGCCCGCGGCATCCAAGATGATGTACCCCATTCCCACCTTGCGGTCTTCCATCCGCTCCTCGTATGAACGGGGTTGTACATAGACGGCATCTCGGGTCTGTCGAAGCTCATTGAGGGACCTGTTCTTCATGCGGGTAGGGTTAATTCCCGGACAAGTTAATCAACAACTCACACGTTATCAACGACTTAATCGTGTACACTGTACACCGTTTTTTCGCAACACTCTTGGAATCATCATATTGCGCACCACAACCTTGCACCCCATGAAAGCGATCAACCTCCATCAAAAATTCGGATTGTTTGAAGACCAGTGGAGCCCGAAAATCATCGCCCAACTCAATGGCCAAGACGTTAAACTCGCCAAAATCGAAGGGTCCTTTGTGTGGCATGCACACGAAGAACAAGACGAACTGTTCCATGTGATCCGCGGCAGAATGACGATGGAATTTCGAGACCGATCTGTGGAGGTGGAGCCTGGCGAAATCATCGTGGTGCCAAGGGGGGTCGAGCACAGACCCGTTGCCCAAGAAGAGGTTTGGATTTTGCTATTCGAGCCCCATGATACCGCACACACAGGAGGGGTTGAAGACCCCAGAGCTGTGGACCATTTCCCGCACATCTGAGCGTTCAGAGCCGAAGGTTTACGGCAGTTGTGGTTCCGGCCACTCAAGGCTGTGTCATAACCCGGTTTTTCGACGTTAGTCGTGTTTGACCTTGACGTCTTCCCCAAACATCTGCTTCAACTGCCCGACCGTGTCCGGATGAATGGGGTTGCCTTTGATGTCCACAGTCTTAAGTTGGGTGCATTGCGTCAACGATGCCGGTAGCCCCGTCAAATCGTTCTTGTTCACGAAGAGTTTCTTTAGACCAGTCAGATTGCCCAGACTTTTCGGCAAGTCCTCAAGGTCGTTGCGCGAAGCCACGAGGGTCTGCAATGCGGCCAAGCGGTCGATTTCTTCTGGGAGCGCCCCGAATTTCATGCCACTGATATCGAGGTAAACCAAGTTGGGTATCGCCAGAATTTCTTCAGGGAAATCTTCTCCTACCAAATCGGGATCGGTCAATGGGTTCAGACGCAGCATCATGCCCCCGATGGTTTGCTCTAGGCGGGCTCCCAATCGCTGCTCCATCGTCACCTCACTGGCTGTTGCTGCTGCATCCTCTGGACTGCCGGCCACAGCCACTGCAGACCACGCCGAAATATCCCTACCTATGGCCTCATAGCGGTCTTCAGGTTGGATCATTCGTACATCCTTGTTTTCCGATCGTTTGCCGATGACATTTTTGAAGTCCGGGGCCTTCTCGCGTTCGGCATCCACCGCGATCTCGAAATCTCCGTTGGCCTCTAGCGCTCGGCGGCGCTTCATGAGGCGATCTTGAAGCCCTTCCAGCATGACAAACTCCTCACCTCCGGGAAGGACCAGCGCTCGGGCATCCGAAATCGCCTCGGCACATTGCGTGAACTCCCCCCGGTAGAGGTGGGCCTGGGCGAGGTTCAAATGCAATCCTAAGGCAAGTCCGCGGGTCACCTTGGCTTTTTTGTCTGTGAAATCCACCTTCACCGCCCATTCCTGCCAAGTCTTAATGGGGCTGGAAAGTCCTTCGAAATAGCCGTTTTCAAGCGACTCCATGGCCACCTCGCGGGCCGCATCCAATTCGCTGTAATCGTGCTTTCCCCGCCCAGAATAGACCAAAAAATCAACCTTGCCTTCAAGAAAAAAGAGCCGGGTCTCGAGTTCATTGATCACATGGCTCAATTGCAGCAAAACCGCCTTGCGCCGGAAGAACCGCGACCCTTCTTCAGAATCCAGCCCCTCATTCAAAGCGTCTTCACTGTCAAACTTCAAAGTGCCTTTGGAGTAGGAAAAACTGCCCTTGCTCGAACTCCTGGTCGAGATTTTTTCATTGCCGTAGCGCACTTGCAGTGGCCGGTCGACTTCAAATGCATCCCACACCTCGCCCTCTGGAGATGCAATCCTGATCCGCATGGGCAATCGGCAGGGCACGTTCGCCCAATAGGTTTTCACCTCGCCATCTGACGACTTGACCATTTCTGATGAGACCATGGGAATGCCCTGTTTTTCTGGTCCAATGGCCACGTCCACCATGATGCTGGGTCCTACATCCACCACCTCCGCCTTGGACCCCAAAGTGAAGTACTTCATGCCACTGATCCGCTCTCCGCTCGACTTCAGAAGGTCCATATTCCCGCCATACCTGCGCAAGTCTTCCAGATTGAAATAATGGTCTTCTGCAAACAGATTGAAAGCAATCCGAGACACCTGTTCAGCAGGCACGGTAGGGAACTCCACCACCTCAATCTTGGTCTTCTTTTGGCTCCATTTCTGGGCGAACATGGGCGACAGAAACACGAAAGCAGAACCGAGGAGGAGGGAAATTCTGAGGATCATTCTAAAGTGCTGTTTGTCACAGCAAGGTCATGGAACAAAACTTGAAAGGTGCACCTTTGCTGAGAGGTTACCCACATGGAAACACTGAAGACCCTTGGAATTGCCGGCTTTCTGTTCTTTTTGATCAAAGGGCTGCTCTGGCTGCTTTTGCTGGTACTTGTCGCCAAGGGCGTGGTATCCAAAGAGCGGGTGGAACGTTTCAAAAAGCGCCTGCAGGGCCCTTTTAAGCGCCGCTGATTTCAGATCATTTTCCGGCCAGCCTTCATGCTGCCTTTTTCTTTTCGCCGTATATTATACTGGTTTTTGACTCCAGTACCCCCCAACTATGGCCACCCCATCTGAAGCTCCTACTGATGTGCTTCCAATTAGCACCGGCGCGCTTTACAGTGAATGGCCGCAGTGGGCCTTGTTTTTCTTTCTCACACTGGCCATCAGCTTTGGCGCATTCGGTGACGCCCTCGACAACCACTGGACCACGGGATGGCTCTTGTTGAGCGCTGCAACGCTCGGACTGGCATTCTCGGATTGCATACGCTTGGTACACCCTCAACTCTGGGCCATGGGCCTGGGCATCCTGGTCATACAAGCCTGGCGCGGTGGCCATTGCCAGTGGGAAGTCTTGGCCCAACTGGGGTGGATTTGGACCTGGATTTGGACCGTTCCAAATCCCCAGAAATTCAACTGGTGGCGTGGGGCAAAAGCCCTGCCCCTGTTCGCATTGACCATTGGATCCGTGATGTTGATGCATGCCATGGGGGCCATGATGAAAGGGGAATGGGGTCACGGCGCATCCTACGAAATGTCGATCCCGTGGGCACACCGCAACATTGCTGTTGAATCGCTCTTTCTGATGTCTGTCATTGGAGGCCACTTTTCCAAAAAAAGATGGCTTTGGTGGTGGGGATTCATCACTGTTTTGGGGTTGGTGTACCAGGTCCGCAGCGTGCTTCTGGGGTCTGGGGTATGGATGCTGTGCGCCTTGTGGATGTCTAACCTTGGTACCAAGTGGATCAAACGGGGGTTTCTCATCGCCTGTGGCCTCTTTGCGTCCGTTCAAGTGGTGTGGAACCTTCTTCCATCCGAAATGCGTGTCCGGGAATTCGCAAAAATGCCGGATATCGTCAAGGCATTGGACGTCACTTACAACCTAAAAGCTGCCGAAAGCTCTTCCATCCGACTGAACCTGTGGTCCTGGACTTGGGACCACCTGCAAGTACAAGGTGCTGGTCTCGGTGCGTGGCGCAACGACGCCGAAGGCTGGGTCAACCTGGCCGTTGGCCGCTGCGGAGAAGCCTTGCACAGGGCCCACTCAGAATTTCTGCAATGGGCGTACGAGATTGGATGGCTCCCTTTGCTCATTTTGATCGGCTTGTGCTGGCCCTTGCGCAGAAGCTTGGGCAGATGGGTGTGGTTCGCCTTGCCTTTTTTCGCCTTTACATTTCCTGCTGAACGTGCTGAAATCCTTTGGCCACTGGCCATGCTGGGCTGGCTTTTCAAAGTAAAATATCCGCCGCAATCCAAAGTCAAACCTACTGTTGGGATGCAACGCATGTTGCTCGGCGCCTTGACCTCCATTGTGCTGCTGTTGGGCAGTTGGGTTGTCGCACAAAACGCATTGGGTCGATTCCTAAAGCAATCCGGAAACCTGAGGGTGAATTGGTCACCGCTTGAAGAAACATGCATCGGCCTGCATCCTCAAGACATTGCGCTGAACCATGCCGACGTCTTTCGGTCTATGGATGCATTCAACTCCGGCAAAATGGATGAAGGAAGTGCGCTCATCTTCAACCACCTCGAAGACAACCCCCGTTCTATACCAGCAATCCGCGTCCTGTTGAAGTTGAACGGAGAATCCAACGACTCGGAATCTGTTTGCAGCCGCCTCAGCGAGCAACTTCAAGAGCCCGATCAGATGTCCCAGAGTAGCTCCTCACCGCGGCCTCCTTTACTTGCCGCGCATTGACTCCGTAGAGGCCACGGCAGCAGTGGGGGTCACCAACCTCACGTATCGGCCAGGCTTGAGCCTCCCAAATCGATGGGATGGCCGAGCAGCTCTTCCGCGTAGGCCATCAACTGGACTTCCAACCCATCGCGGATGCTGATGTACTGCTTGATTTGCATCATGTGAACCTCGGTCCGGTCATGCAGCGCCAAGGTTTGATGATAAAACGCCAGATCTGAGTAATGCTCCCTGGTGTCGGGTGCATTGAAATAGCGCCTCTTTTCCTCATCGGACAGGATGCCGTCATTGTCATTGGCCATCAAGCAATAGGGATGAAACTCATTGTAATACCTGAGGGCGATGGCATCCACAATGTCATTGTTGTCTTCTACACGCTTAGAAACGTATTCGTAATAGTCCCGGACCTGCTTGTTGATGTCGTGTGGAAACTCTTGAATGCGCGTGCTCCCAATCAAGGACTTGTAGGTCGCGCTGTTCATGAAAAAAGTGCCGTAACCATAGAGGTAACCGATTTGAATCAGGCTGTCGGAGAAGGCCGTGTAATCCAAAGCCCCAGAGCGAAAATCTCTGGTACAGTCGAGGGCCCTTTGGGAACGGGTCATCCCTTGCTTCGCTTGATTGAAAACATGCTCCAACCTCTCCTGGTCTCGGTCGAGGTCTTCCAGAAGGCTCACCACATCCTCTTTGTGCAGTTCTTCGATTTTGCGCCCTTCGTTCCACTCACTGAGCCAAAAGGAGATGGTCACACCCAGGAAGACAACGATGAATTCCAAGAAGTAATTCGGCCTGTGAAAGGCCTGAGGAGTGGGGTGGTCTTGTGACATGGCTTTTGCAGCTGGGTCTTTGTGGCCGATCCGAGGGGCTCAATCTGAACAGCGAACCTCGATCAAGCCAGCGGTATGCTTCGCCTTTTCGATGAGGTCTGCAATGGAACTTGACGGATCACCGTAAGCCACGGCCACACCCATGCGGCGGTATGGACGCACCGTGGGTTTGCCAAACAGCCTGAGGTCGGTCTGGGCCACAGAAGCGGCTTCGGAGACCCCATTGAAAATGGGGACGCCTTCGCCTATTGAAGCAGGGGCCAGCACAACGGCACTTGCACCATGGCGGAAAGCTTCGATTTCGGTGACAGGTAGGCCCAAAACAGCGCGGGCATGCAGCTCGAACTCATTGAAGTTTTGCGTGCCCGCAAGGGTCACCATTCCCGTGTCATGCGGGCGCGGGGACAGTTCGGAGAAGTATACCGTACCGGGCTGTCCTTCTTTCGCATTCTCGATAAAAAACTCGACGCCCCATATGCCGGAGCCTCCCAACTCTGCCGTCACAGCAGCAGCCATGTTCTGGGCTTGTTCCAGCAAGGAGGGCTCCATCGCCGCAGGCTGCCAACTTTCTTGGTAGTCGCCCCGCTCCTGCCGGTGGCCAATGGGGGGGCAAAACAGGGTTTTTTCATGGGCCTGCGTCAAGGTGAGCAGCGTGATCTCGTAATCGAAATCGATAAAGGCCTCGACAATCACCTCGGCCAAATCCCCCCGCGAACCTTCCATGCCGTATTGCCATGCGCGCTCGACGTCCGCTTCGCTTCGGATGACGGACTGCCCCTTTCCTGAACTGGACATGAGCGGCTTGACCACACAAGGCATGCCCACAGCCCGCACCCCATCTTGCAACTCCTCTAATGTGGTCGCATAGCGGTAAGGCGCTGTCTTCAAGCCGAGCCTTTGGGCGGCCAAGTCACGGATGGCACGCCGGTTCATGGTGAACTGGGCGGCCTTTGCCGACGGAACCACCTGAATGCCTTGGGCCTCATAATCGTAAAAACGCTCGGTGCGAATGGACTCCACTTCGGGCACGATGATGTCGGGAGTGTGCTTCGCCACAACGTCATCCAGTGCGTGGCCATCCAGCATGTTGATCACCTCATGTTCATCGGCCACCTGCATCGCAGGGGCCCCGGCATAACTGTCCACCGCCACCACATGCTGGCCCAACCGCTGCAATGCGATGACCACTTCCTTGCCCAATTCGCCTGACCCCAGCAGCAGCACTTTTTTCTTCATGGCAGCAAATTACGGGCCCTGTAGTTCAGTCTGTTGGACCTCGCCAATGACGTGCAAATCCCGCTGCGGGAAGGGTATTTGAATTCCGTTGGCGCGGAACTTCGTGTCGATAGAAGTGCGGATCTGACTTTGAATCGCCATGATCTTCCAAGGTTGATCCATCCACCCCCTCACTGAGAAGTCCAGAGAAGAGTCGCCGAAATCCTGAAAGAAGACTTGAGGTGCCGGCTGCTCCAAAATCTCAGACTGTTCCGCCATGGCCTCCAGCAACAATTGCTCCACAAGGCGGACTTCGCTGCCATAAGCGACACCCACGTCGATTTTGATCCGGGTCGCCTTTCCGCCTTGGCTAAAGTTGAGCACGGCGTCTCCCGCCACCTTGGAATTGGGCAACACCAGCAACTCGCCATCCACCGACACCACGCGGGTCGAACGCAGATCAATGCGTTCCACCCTGACCATCCGGCCATCCACTTGGAGGATGTTGCCCACGGAAACTCCGCCTTCAAACAGCAAGACAAAACCACAGACCACGTCATTGAAGAAGCCCTGGAGTCCGATGCCCACGCCGACCAACAAGGCCGCAGAGCCCGCCCAAACTGCCGTTAGATTCAGACCCAATACCGAGAGCACAAAGAGCGTGGCAAAGGTCCACACGACCGAAGACACCATGCGGTGTACAATGAACCGCTTGCCCTCATCCAAGGTCGAAAACCGCTCGGCGCGGCGCAATGCACGGCGCAAGATGCCAAGGACCACCCTGGACAGGAGAATCACTCCTACCACCTCGACCAGGTCCAGCACGGTGAACACGTGGTGTCCGAGTTCAAACGACGTCGTCAGTATTTCATTCACGTGACCCGAATTTCGGTCATGTCCGCCGCTCCCCCAAGGTGATGCTCAATTCCAGGAGGGTTTTCGCAAACAGGTTGGGAAGTCAGGTGCAGATGTGCGTTCAATGTGCCATCAAAGACCCGGATTCAGTATCCTGCGGACAATGATGACCTTGAATCCCCGCTGGACCCGCTTGACTTTATTTTCTCCTTTTTATTTGCTCCCATGTCAAGAAGCTTTTCCATTTCTGCCTTGTCCGTCCTCATGATTCATTGGGGAACCGTGTGTGCCCAATTGTCCACCCAAAACTTGGACGTGAATGGCACTGCCAGAACCTACCTCGAATACCTACCTGCAGGCTACGACGCCGCCACAAGCCTGCCCTTGGTCCTGAGTTTTCATGGAGGCGGAGGCAATGCGCAGGATCAACTGAACATCGCGGACCTGCGCAACCGCGCAGATGAAGATGGATTCGTGCTGGTCTATCCCAGCGCCATCCCCGACCCCAATGACGGCGGAGGCACCAATTGGCAAGTGGTGGTGTCTGGGACGCTTCCTTTCACGGAACCCAATCCACACAGCGACATCGATTTCATTGAAGCTTTGATTGACGAA
>DDCX01000030.1:62829-70194 GCA_002336475.1 Flavobacteriales bacterium UBA1995
GTGGTGCACCCGACCCCCGTGGTCACCATCCTTGGCACGTCCGACTTCATCTCGGCCTACGATGGGGTCGTCTACGAAGGCACCCTTTACTACCACAGCAACGACGAGGTCAACAATTACTGGATCGGAGCAGGTGGTTTAGAAGAAACGCCCGTCATCACCGACGTCCCCAATGTGAGCACCAACGATGGCAGCACGGCAGAGCTGTACACGTGGACCTCTTCCGATGGATGCCATGAACTGCTGCACTACAAGGTCAATGGCGGCGACCACGATTGGCCGGGAACCTTTGGGAACATGGACTTTGTGTCACACGATGTCATCTGGGAAACCCTGAGCCAACACGATATGGATGGACGCATCGATTGCGGGACCAGCAGCACCTCAGAGACCGCTGGTCCGGAGGAAGTAACCCTCTATCCCAACCCCGCCTCGGACAAGATTCAAATCGTGGGTTTCGAGGCGCTCGGCATCGAGGTGGGCGACGCGGTCGTGGTTAGGGATATGCAAGGCCGTCTGTGTTCTGACGTCGCCTTGCGCGGCGGTGCGCTGGATGTGTCGGAATGGCCAACGGGCCTCTACACCCTCCACATGTCCGGACATCGACCTGTCAGGTTCGCGGTTGAGCGCTGACGCCAACCCTGCTTCCTCTTAGGGTTTTCAGCTGGCGTCACCTGTGGACTCACCGTCGTCGGTAGCGCCACTCTTGGCCTTGCGGTAGGTGAAGGAATTGAACACCTTTCGCTTGGCGAAGCGGTACTGGTTGTCTGCGTTGAGGAACTTGTTGAACAGCTGGCCATTCACCCCGAAATACTCATAGGTGTCCCCATTGAGAAAGGTGATTTCCAAGAGCATCCCTTTGTGCTGAATATCTTGAATGCCAGAGTTGGTGGTGAGCTCCGTGTACTCCTCCTTTTGCGCCTCTTTGGTCTCCGGGGCCATGCTTACCAAGAAGTGATACCCTTCGATGACCCTCCGGCTCATGGCCTCGGCTTCTACCGCTTTTTCGCCGCCGTTGGGAAACTTGTCGGGGTGCCATTCCTTGACCAAGTTTCGGTATTGCTTCTTGAGTGGCTTCAACTCCAAAGCGCCTTCCACTCCAAACATCTTCTTGAACTCCTTAATCCGCTTCATGACTGAGGTTTTGGGTGGTGCTGTTTAAATGCGGCCGCGAAACTACAACCCAACACGCTCATTGCGAGACCGAAAGCAAATGTTCCTGTGCTGAAAACGGAGGTAAGGCCAGATGGGCTCTTTTCATCTGAGGTGCCACCCTCGCAGCACCATGGTCTTTACCTTTTTGAATCTGATTTTATTGTTTGATTCTTCCAGTCAACCACCATGAGCGCAAGTTTCCCACTCGCACCCAACCACACCCGCACGGGGTAAGTTCATCATCGACTGAGAGAATTGCGCTCTCCGGCACCTGTTCATGCCAGACATGCACCTTGCACGGTGCGCCAAATCAGTCCCGAATTGCTGTGGGAAAGAGCGCGACCCATGGCACCTTAACGCAGCACGGCTGAATTGCTGCTTCACCCGCAAATGAGCGGGCCGCGCGCCCAAGCTTTGATGGCGGCACCAGGGTCGAGGTCCTGAGGTGGAACAGCTTTGAACCGGCCTTTTTTAGGGCGATATTCAAAGCTGTAGACGCGCCATGAAATCCATTGTACTGACCTCAGCCTTTCTCCTCTTTGTCGCCAACTTCTCCTGGGCGCAATTGGCCAGTTTGACGGAGGTGCAGGGCCTGCCTGAGGGGACCCACACCTTTGATTTTGGCGGCGGTAGTTTTGACGCCTACATCGATGCTGAAGGCTGGATGCTCTGGACACAGTACCACCACCAAGGGGGCACCAATCCGGGACTGAACGTCATCGCTCCCGGTGGCAACCTGCCCATCTATGACCCTTGCGCATTGGGGTGCGACCTGAGCTGGGACAACACCAAATGGGGGCACGGCAGCCGCGCCTTTGCGCAGAGCATCCCGGACGACGAACTCTGGCTTCGATGGGAAGCGACAACGTCCCACCACAACCGGAAAATCCACTTCGAGAGTCCGGTCCTGGGCCGCTGGCTGTCGAATGACGGTGGCGATTTCACGCCCGAAATCACTTTCATGAACGTGCTGAGGGACGACCACACGGCCTTCCTTCCGGCCTCGGCCGGGGCGAGTTCACAGAATGTGGGTGCGGACTATGTGATGGCCCAGGGACCGTTTTGGAATTTCAACCAGCAGAGCTGGGAGATCCAGTCCGGCAACCGCTGGAATGTGGACGACGTGCGGAACGACGATGGATCGCTCATCCTCTACGAGCACAGCACCCTCCACCGCGTGTGGGTCAAGCCCGTGCCCTTCAACGGCGCCCTGCTGATGACCGCCTTGTGCGACCTGCAGGACCACATCAACGGTGCCCAGTCGCTGTCGGAAGCGGCACTGACCCAAATCAAGAACACCATCAACATCTACGCCGACGAATTGCCCGAGAGCGAGGACATCATGGTCAAGGCTTTGGCGGTCATCGCGGACTACGATGCCCAGATCGGCCCGCTGTTCACCACGCCGAATACCAGCAACGGCTTCAGCAAGGACCCCGACTCGGCGCCGGGCATGGAGCGGGAGCGGGCCATGGTGGCCCTGCAGCAGGCCGTTTTCGACCACATGATGACCCCCGAAGTGCACGCCGCACACCCCGAACTGGTGGAGGGGACGGTCTTCCAGTCCTGCGTCAACTTCCCCGGTCAGTTGGCGCCTTCGATGGATTCCGAAGCGGTGCACACGGTGCAGATCCGCGGCGATTTTGCCGACCCCGAGGGCATCAATCCCTATTTCAACATCAACAACGACGGGACGGACCATGCCTTGCGTCCCACCGGGCTCTACCTCGCGCCGGGCAGCGTGGCCACCATCACCGTGCCCAGCAGCCTTGCGGGACAGGACTTCCACGTGCGGGTCGGCGCACACGAATGGGACCTGACAAACAAGCCGCTCTACAAGCGCCTGGACCGCATCACCAAGAAGTTCGCCCTGGACGCCACCACGGTGGAGGTGTTCAACCCGCTGGGCGGGGCCATCGCCATCCTGGTGCCTTATGGAGCCGACGCGGGCATTGTCGAGGTGAGCGTGGCCAATGCGGTGGAAGCGCCCTTCTTCAGCCTGAAGTCCTTTGATACCACAGCCGATTTTGAAGCCGAACTCGACAAGCCGGGACCGTGGGCGGTGTTTGAGACGGACAACGTCATGTGGACCATCCCCAAGCACTCGATCGTGCCGGGGCAGTACGACCTCATGCAGGCCATGCTCGATTGGGATACGGCACTGCAGGCCATCAATACCATCATGGGCCGCGAGCTCGTTTCCGACAAGCACAACCTCTATCTCATTGCGGATGTCCTCATTCGCGGCGGGGCCTACTCCATCGGTTATCCGATGTCCAACACGCCGTTGAACTACACGCAGGTGCCCGGATCGGTGTACTTCATCGATGGGCCGGGTCCCAACGACGAGGTCACCTTCCACGAGTACGGGCATGCGCTGAACATGTCGATGTTCCCCGGCGAGACAGAGGCGCTGGTCAACTTCCCCTACATCATGGCCCTGAACTTCGGCCTGGGCGAGGAGCTCAACGAAGCGGTCATGCACAGCTTCGTGCCCAACACGTTCAACATCGACCGTTCTGCCACCCACCGCCTCGTTTCCAACAGCTTTGGGTCATCGCGCGACATCACGAATTCGACCACGAACGAGGTCCGCTATCAGCACCGCGGCTACGCCCATTATTTCGAGATCGTCAGCCGGCTCGGATGGTGTCCGCTGCAGGCCTTCTGGGAGAGCGAATACGAAGACTTCCTCGTGGGCATCGAGCACAGCACGGGCGACAGCGACAGCCGCATGCTGCGCATGTCCCGCGCAGCAGAGGAAGACCTCAGGCCACTGTTCCACGTATTCGGCATCCTGCCCCAGGATGCGGCGGCCCTCGATGCGGCCTTCGCGGCGGAAGCCATCGTTCCGTCGCTCGCGGTCCATGACCGACTCCAAGATTACCTCGGGCTCATCCCCGCCGACAACGCCGCCTTTGTGGACTACGCCCTGACCGTCTATCCCGGGCTTTACCCCGACGGTCCCGGCGCCAACCCTGACTACGGCGTGGGGTGGCATTACCAGAAATCCCTGACCTACAACGCGGCAGAAGCGGCCGACCGGACCGCCATCCTGGAGGACATCATCGCCCTCTACTACCCCACAGGTGCGCCAGCACCCAATCCCAACCCTTGCGCCTTGGCGCCAGACTGCCCGCCGGACTTCGATGAGAATGGTACGGTCAACGTGGCGGACGTCCTCTACGTGCTCGGCAACTTCGGCTGCTCAGGCGACTGCCCTGCCGACCTGGACGGCGACAACATCGTCGGCGTCACGGATGTCCTGGTGGTGCTCTCCCAATTCGGTCTTCCCTGCGACTGAACACCCCCCGCTGTCCGCGCTCCTCGGGATGCTGACGGCATGCTTACCGGACGCTGAAGCTTACCTTTTGGATCTGAGCGCTGCATGCAAGCCGCAACCTGATCCGCCATGAACACCACCCTCCGATTCACCTGCCTTTTGGCCCTGTTGGGCAACGTCTCCACGCCCGTTTCGGCACAAGTGGTTTCGGCAACAAGGAGCGGATTCTCTTGGATCGATTCGGAAAATGTCACGGACATGAGCTTCGATGCCGGATACACCGCCTACGTGGCAGCCTGGCCCATTTTCGATGAATATCCCGGTCCGGACGCCTTCCAAATGGGACTGGCCAGCTGCTGGATGTCGACGCAGCAAACCGGCAATGAGCCCGACCAGTTCTACACCACCATCGAAGGCGGATTGGGCTGGTGGATGGACACCCGGTTCGCCACCCGCATCCCCAAATTCATCATGGGTGGCGTCTCCCAAAACTTCTTTGCCTGGGCCAATGGTCCAGGTGCGGGGCGGACCGACATGCTCCCCAACGGCCAACGCGACTGGAGCTCGCCTGGCGGCAAGTACGGCGTGGCCCAGTTGTCGAACCGCCTGGTGTGGGCGCCGGACGGCCTGAACATGGCGCAAGGCCTGAATGGCGAATTGCTCGGATATGGGTACAACCCATTGCCGCTGATGGACCCGTTGACCGAGACCAGCGGACAGGACATTGCCACTGGCAACCAATGCTGGACGCTCTTCCTAAACTCAACCAACTTCAAGGGGCCCGCCACTTTCTTTATGCCCACGTTCTGGACGGAGCCGGTGCTCGAGGACCCTTCGCTTGAGGGGCTCTTCCTGGACACACGCCCCGCCAACCCCAACGTGCCGTTTGGGTGGGAACACGCCCTTTCGCCCGCCCTCATTTCGGAGGACGATGAAGGCACCCCCTACGCCAAGATCGAGCAGATGCAGATGCCCGCCTCCGGAGACGACTACTCCGTGGCTTTGAACGGTGTTTCCGTCTACTCCCGGGACGGCCTGTGGGACGCCATGAACGCCTGGTTTGATGGAGGCACTGCGGTGCCTACCGAAGCCATGCAGAACGGCTCCCAAAGTGTGTCCTTCACGAACAACGGAGGCGCCATCGTCGGCGAAATCAGCGGCGGGGGTGAGGAATACAGCATCGACTTGGACTACCTGGACAACACGATGATGACCTTCGACGCCATGGGGTTTGAGCACGGCCTGGACGCCACAACGTTGCAGGGGGACGTCTTCCTGCTGCCCGAGTATTTCGAGCTCGGGGCTGACAACCAATGGCATCCCATCTCGGCCGATGCGGTACCCGCATCGACAGCGCTCACCGCCACTGAGGTGCCCACCAGTCCTCGGCCCGAGACCACCTACCTCACGCCGCTAGAAACGGACTGCGCCTTCCAAGACCCCAATGGCCCTTGGAACAGCCCCGGCCCGGCTGCAGGACCGTATTATGCCGAATTGGGAGACGGCACCACCGTGACCTACCACTGGTACCGCTTCGTGGACCAACCCGCCATCGTGCACGCCAACCTGCCCGACTCCGTGCGCGATGAAATGCAGGCGCGGGTAGAGTTGATTCACGCCAACTGGAGCGAGGAAGACGAATACATGGCGCCTCCGACCGCGGGCAACCTCGCCACCGTCGACCCCGGCGCCATCGTGACGCCCCCCGCCGGAATGGAGGTGGGCTACGTCCCCATCGTCACGCGGCAAGAATCGACCCCCGAAAAGTTGAGGGTATTCATCCTCGCTGGCCAGTCCAACATGCAGGGCTACGGCAAGATTTACGAAGGTTCGAACGGCGCAGCGGGCATGACTGTCGCCAGCTTCACGCCGAGCTGCGCCGAAGCTGGGGCAACTTCCTGCGGCTTCACCCTCGACATGTTTGACGGATATGGAGACGGGTGGAACGGTTGGGTCTACGATTTCGTGCAAAACGGCGAGGTCGTCGCCTCCGAGACTTTGGCCAGCGGTGATGCTGGATCAGCGACCATCACCCTGCAAAATGGCGTGCCCTGCACGGTCGAGGTCAACACCGCCGGAGCCTATGGCAATGAGGTGTCCTGGACCCTGAGCGACGCCTCTGGAAACGTGGTCGCGAGCATGGACGGACAGGACGAGAGCTTCCCCTCCCCCAACACCCTCGTGGATGTGGTGACCAATGATCCCAACGGGGAGTGGTCCATGCTCGGTACCGAGGACGATTGGACCGTGCTTGACGGCGCCTACCTCTACTTTCCGAATGGCGCTGGCGACACCATCAGGGACCATGTCACCGTCGGTCAGGGCGCCTTTTCAGACCTCATCGGGCCGGAGTTGATGTTTGCCCACCAGCTGGACACCTACTGCGAGGATCCGGTACTGATCATCAAGACCGCTTGGGGTGGACTCAGCCTCGCCGAAGACTTCCGCCCGCCGTCTGCCGGTGGTGCAACAGGCCCCTACTACAATGCCATGATCGAGACGGTGGAATCCGTGACGCAAAACCTCGCGACGGAGTTCCCAGAGATTCCCGTGGATGAATTTGAAATCAGCGGCTTTGCTTGGTTCCAAGGGTGGAACGATGGCGCCAGCGAGGAATTCCTAGACACCTACGAAAGCAACCTTCACCACCTCGTCAACGATGTGCGCAGCGACCTAAACTTGCCGGAAATGCCCGTGGTCATTTCCAGCTCAGGACACGGAGGCTACGAAGATTTTGGAGGATGGATGGAGGACATCCAAGACATCGTTGCGGTGGCCCAAGAAAATGTGGGGTGCAACGATTCAATCTACGGCGGTACGGTCGGCTTTGTGGACACCAAGCCCCTCTGGATCACCATGGCCGAATCGCCGGATGATGCGGGCTATCACTTTCACAACAACGCCCGCACCTTCCTGAACATCGGCAA
>DDCX01000086.1:0-21527 GCA_002336475.1 Flavobacteriales bacterium UBA1995
ACTCGTTGATCACCACCTGTGCAGGGGCAATAAAAGACAACAACATCGCACCAATGGCGAGGAGGAGGGGGTTTTGATTCAACGTCACAATTTTACAAGATACAATGACACAACACGAAGGACTCGGCTCAGGTTGCGCAACCCTCCATTTTCTCTGAAGTCCAGAAAAAGCCCGCAACTCTGTGGCCCAAATTTGAACCAGAAAAGTTGCTCCAGACTCCCGAAGTTGCCTGGGCTGGTGGGCCTCTTAGTTCACCGAGTAAATCCACATAGGAGGGAAGTTCCTCCACACAAAACGCAAACACCGCAGATCAAACATGTGGTAATGGGGCTTCATCAATGGAGGCATATAGGTAAAGAAGCGAAACACAGTGCCACATTCAGTGAGCTCCTTCAAGGTGGACAGCATGGGCCCTTTCACCTCGGCGGGAAGGACAAAGGGCAAGCCCGACACCACCAAATCCACACTTGGCCAATTTCTAGAGCGCAACAGGGCTTTTAAGTCAGCGGCACTGGCCTGGACAATGTCAAACCGATCGCCAAAGCGCGATTTCAGGGCGGCAACATATCCCGCATCCAGTTCAATCACCAAAACCTGAGCATCTGGGTGTAAGCGCTCATACAGCTCTTGGGTAAACACTCCCGTTCCAGGCCCCAGTTCAACCACATACCGCAAGCTGGACATGTCCACACCTGTGAACATTCGTCTGCTCGCCACACGACTGCTGGGCACAACACTGGCGTTCCTAAGGGGGTGTCTGATGAAATTGACAAGGAAAGACCAGCGGTCTTGTTGTTCGGCTCCCATAGAATCCGAAGCTAAGCCGCGAAATCACGGGCTTCAGTAACAGCTGTCACCAAATGCCGACAGCAGGATGAGGACATCTGCCACTCCAACCAGGCCGTCACCGTTGTTGTCTGGACAAACATCGGGCCCATCGGCGAAAACACAGGAGCCATCATCCCATTGGGCTGACTCCAAGAAATTGCCGGCGGATGGATAGGTGCATCCTGCCTCGGCCAAGCCGGTGCAATGGGAAATGGGGGAGTTGGGGTCGGCCAAGGGATCAAAGTTGGCCGCAAATGGATCTGCGCAGCCTTGACAGGCAGAGCACGCTCCGAAGCAGACCAACGACATGGTGGTGTCTTCTGTGAAGGTGGCCGACCTCATTCCTGCTGTGCTGCATGATCCAGAAGGCGATTCCCAAGCAGTTCCGAGCACCCCTGCAGGCGTCCCGAAGCGATAGAAAATTGGCTGCCCTCCCACAACGGTCACATTGGCCGCTTGAGAGCCCCACAGGGCAATGCTCATGGCGTATTCGATGCCATTGACTTCGAGCATGGCAGTCAGGGATGGATCCGGCATCTGAACCCTAAAAGTCACCGAATGATAGGTTGGCTCGGCCGGCAAACAAGCCTCGCAACTGTTGAAGCAAACGGTGCCCAAATCAAGGGGGGAGTTCACCACCTCAAACACCCTGTTGGTGTATACATTCGGACCGTCATAGGTTGTATTGGTGCAAGGAATTCCCACCGATAAATCCTCAACCAAACCAGACCAACCATTGGTCGTGAACTTGAATTCATGAGGGCCCACAGGCAGGGCCATGGTCAGCTCCCAAATGCCTTCTCCCTCAGGATCAAACATGGGGTCACATTCACCACACCAACCGTTAAAGCCCCCGTTGACATAAGCCGTGTGCCCAAGCACATCTTCTTCGCTCAGGTCAACCCGAAACGTAACATCGTATGTGCAACTTCCGTCTTCGACCGTCGCGGCTGCGGAATAATTGGCCGCATCGGAATCAGTACACCCAACACCACCGCTTCCCGGACAGCCCTCCGGAGAGGAAAAGCAATCGGCATCGGTGGTCAGTGCATCCCATTCCACATCGATGTAACGGTTCACAAAGGTCACATTGTCCCCGTAACTGGTTAATGTCCCTTCGGCACCTGGCGAGAAGGATTCTTCCATGCCACCCCAACCATTGACCGTGAATTTGTACTCATGGATGCCTTGCGGCAGATCAAGCGTTGTGGACCAAATGCCTCCTCCTTCATCCTCCAAAGCAAGGGCATCACCGCTCCAGTCGTCAAACGACCCCGACACGTAGACTTGGTCTGAAGGGCCCAGTGATTCCTGACTGAGGTCCACCCGAAAGGTGACCGGTTGTGGGACCGGGACATGTTCATACACACGAACCCAGTCGACCTTCATTTCCTGGGGGAATACTGTGCTCGCATCAGGAGGGCCAGGCCAACCACCGCCTACAGCCACATTCAACAGCATATGGTAATCCTCAGCAAACAACCAAGGGTGAGCAGGGGCGACCTGAGTGCGGTCGAGCTCGAAGTACTCTTGGCCATCCACAGACCAACGTATGTGGTCAGGCCACCATTCAATGGTGTACACATGATAGCCGGCCGTCCAGTCTGAAGAAGTGATGCTCCCCCCCATAGACTGCACATTGCCTACCTCGCCCCAATGCGCGGTCCCGTGACAGCTCCAAGGGGCATTTCCAACAAGTTCCATGATGTCAATCTCACCGGGCCAAGGGTTGTATTCACGGAGCATCCAAAATGCCGGCCAGATGCCTTGTCCCGTTGGCAAATCGATGCGCGCTTCCCACTTCCCATAAGTCTGGCTGAATGTGTTGCGGGTCACCATGCGTGCCGACGTATAACTGCTTCCTGCAAAGTTTTCCTCTCGAGCAGTTATGATCAGATCGCCATTTTGTACCCGGGCATTGTCCAAGTCATCCGTGTAGTACTGAAGCTCTCCGTTGCCCCAACCCCAAAGCCCCTGGGCAGCGCCAGTTCCAATGTCATACCCCCATTTGCTGTTGTCAATGGAGCTGCCATTGAATTCATCGCTCCAAGAGAGGGTCCAAGTTTGGGCCCACAGCGGTGTCATGAAGAAGAGCAGCAAAAGAGAAAGAAGGGAATGCCGCATGGCCAAATGGGTTCTTTGTAAGATACAGACTGCCCGACAATTCATTCGGTGCAGGCCTGGCCAAAGGACCCCAACACCAACAGCAGGTCCACGACCGTGACCATACCATCCCCGTTCAGGTCCTCTGGACAGGGGTCTGGCAACGGGGGGAAGCAGGTGCCCAGGAGGGGTTTTCCATCGAGGTTCCAATCTTCCTCCAACGGAACGCACAAATGAGCCAAAGCCATGACTGGCACGTCGACCAGCCTCGGTGTCGCACTGTAGTCCCACTGAACGGACACGCCGTCGCTGTCCCATAGCCCCCCTTCATTGGTGGCGTGGTGGCCGTTTCCAGAAACATCCTCCAAGAAATCTCCAACTCCCTCATCCAACGGCCAATGCCCACGCAGCGCAGCCCAATCCGGATGTGCCATTGTCAGCGGGGAACAATGCCAGTCGGCAATCACTCCGCCATCCAATGCTTCTGACCAATAGCGAACTTCAGACACAACACCCTCCATTCCATAGTCACCCAACGCATCTGCACCAAAGAAAAGACCTCCGACATCGAGATCAGCCAGGCCGGACATGTCAGCTTCATCGCTCAGAACGCCATCGGTGTACATGCGCATCATTCCATCCCGATCAAAGGAACAGGACAGCGTATGCCAAGTTCCATCTGCTATGGGAGGCCCATCGAGGTCAATGCGAGATGCCCCATCTCCAGCGTTGACCCTCCAACCAGGTCCAGAGGGGTAGGTGAAGGAAAAGACCCATCCCGGGTTCAATCCGGAATTCCAGTCCTTGTTTCCCACCATGGATACATCTGCCCCCTGCGCAGTCCGCACGCGGCACTCCACCGTAAAATCACCATTGGCCCCAGGAAGGAAGTCTGCATGAACCGGAACCGAAGCCCTAGAACTGCCATCGAATGAAAGGAGGGGAGCCGCGCCAAGACAATTTTCAGCAGCGCCAACAACAGACAGCGTGTCCCTTGAAACCCATTCTGGGCTCACTGATTCTCCCGATGCAATGACAAACACCCGGCGCTCTTCAATGCTGTTGCCCCCGTGTGATGTTCCAATGCCACCGTGGTCGGTCGTCACCAGCACAAGCCAATTCTCCTCGGTGTAAGCCTCCCTGGATTCCAGAGCGTCCAGCATCAGTCCGACCAGCGCATCCATCTCCTCAATGCTGTCCAAATACGGAAAGACAAAAGGGGAAAAGCCAAAGGCATGCCCGGCATAATCCGGATCGTCCAAATGCACGAAAATGGCGTGGGGGTTTCCATTTGCAAGCGCATCCACCACCACCTGAGCCGCTTGAGCCGCCGAGCTGGGATTGACAACAGCATCTGCTGAGCTTCCCACAATCTGCGCATTGATGGGGCTCCACTGACTCGCCGACAGGGTGCTCCATTCTGGGTGCAACTCCTCTACACGATGGAGCCACCCGGGATATTGAACGTAATTCTGACCGGCAAAACTATTGTCGATCACATTGTGCTTGCCGGACCTCACACCACAATGAATGGACGACCACCCCGGACCGCTTATCGTGATGTCATCGTTTAGGGCGTCCGGCGAGAAAAAACCATTGGAAATCAACCCATCTATTGCTGGAGTAACGGCCACTTGAAGGGCATCCGATCTGACGCCGTCGATGCCGATCATCAGTACTCTTCCCGGCTGTTGCTGCGCCATGATGGCGGGCAGAAACACAACGAAACACGCAAAGAACAAAGGCAGATGGGCAAGGAGCTTCACCCCAACAAGATACGGCTCGTGCTTCTGCAAGCCTGAAGTCAGGCCTTTGTGAACCAGGCTTCCACCGCGTCATATACAATGCGTCCGTCCTGAATATTCAGTCCTTCGGCCAATGCTGGGTTTTCAGCACAGGCTTTGTTGCTCCCTTTCTCTGCCAACTGAAGCACGTAAGGCAGGGTGACATTGGTCAAAGCAAGGGTAGATGTGCAAGGCACGGCACCTGGCATATTGGCCACACAATAATGCACCACATCATCTACGATGTACACGGGATCATCATGGGTGGTGGGATGGGTGGTTTCTATGCAACCACCCTGGTCCACAGCAATGTCCACAATGACCGTGCCCGGCCGCATATCAGAGAGCATTTCGCGGGTAATGAGGTGGGGAGCCTTGCCTCCCTTGAGCAGAACAGCTCCTACAATGAGGTCATGCGTTTTGATGGCTTGCCGAATGTTGTATGCATTTGAATACTCCGTCACCACATGGTGCGGCATAATGTCATTGACCTGCCGCAGACGGGGCATGTTGATGTCCATGACCGTCACGTGAGCTCCGAGCCCTGCTGCCATTTTCGCGGCTTGGGTTCCCGCCACACCCGCTCCGAGCACCAACACCCGTCCTGGAGGTACGCCGGGCACGCCACCGAGCAAAACACCACGGCCCTTCTTTGGCTTCTCTAAATATTTGGCGCCTTGCTGGATGGCCATTCGGCCTGCCACCTCAGACATGGGGGTCAATAGGGGCAGGGACCCATCTTCAGTTTCGACGGTCTCGTAAGCAATGCATGTAGCTCCGCTGTTCACCATGGCCTCCGTCAAAGCCACTGACGAGGCGAAATGGAAGTAAGTGAAGACCACCTGACCCTTCCGAATCATCGGATACTCTGGCGGTATAGGCTCCTTGACCTTGACAATCATATCGGCCTCTGCATAGACTTCCTCGATCGTCATCCGTGTCGCCGCGCCGGCTTTGAGGTAATCGGCATCAGAAAAACCACTGCCGCCCCCGGCGCCGGATTGAACGATCACGCTGTGACCCCTCAAGGTCAGTTCATAAACACCCGCGGGTGTCATGCCCACCCGGCTCTCTGAAGGTTTGATCTCTGTAGGAACTCCTATGGTCATCCTGCAAAGGACATCAAAGCAGGAACATTCGTGCCCATTTCAGGGCATAAATTTCACGCAAATTGCTGACAATCAACGTATTCGTGTACGCAGTACACGGTTTGAAAAAACACCTCACATAAAAAACCCGGCCTCATTGACCGGGTCTATTCTTAGCGGAGAAGGAGGGATTCAACCCCCCGGTGCCCGTTGCGCACATGCGCCAATTTCTCGTCACGCTAAATCCTTATAACTCGCCAATGACCAGCCTGACTTCAACGTTTTCAAAAACCCTTCAGCCAACCAATCTGCCTCTTTTATGTATTCACTGTTCCCCAAGTCACCAGGATGACACATCAATTCAATCGTTTTCAGCCCTGTAAAAACACCATCACCCTCCTCCAAACATCTTCTGAAGTCCCAAACACTACAAAAACCATCTGTAAGTTTCATTCCCATCATTCTAGAAGTGAGAGTCCATAGGCTCTTTCCGGCATATTTCAACTTTGACTTGGCACCCACCAGCTCATCCATTGGAACGATGTTCCGTGTATTGCGAACCCAAGGAATGCCTGTTTCTCTCGACACCCTCCTCAAAGCAGGAAGTGCGGAAGGCCAAGTATGGACATGATGATGTGAGTCTAAGTGGTCGATGGAAATGCCCATGCCCTGCACAAGTTTTATCTGTGCCATCCATTCCTTGGCCAGCACATCAGACAGCCCAAATCTGTTGTGATCCCTGAAATTTGAAGCAAATGATCCCGACACGTCGCACAATACGCTTTCACGCATTGCGGGCGTCAATGCCCGAAAGTTTGTAGCATTCAAATGGACACCCAATCCCAAGTTCGGGTTTCTATCGTGGAGATCCTTTATCTCGTGAATGGCTCCACCATTGGCCATGATTGTCGCGCTACTCAGGACCCCCTTTTGATGCAGCACCTCGACTTGGGCATTGACTTGACTGTTGAGACCCAAATCATCAGCATTGGTTATGATCAAAAGCTCACCCATGACCCTGCTTGACGATTTCTATCACATCTGCACCTTCGAGTTTCGCGTTTAATTCAACCCGAGAAAGACCTTGATCGAAAAGAGAGGCTTGGCCCATTTCAGCAAGTTTGCCAATGATGGCATCATTCCGGTTTGTTTTGACAAGCTCTAAAATGAGGGGAAGACCTTCACTCACTTCACTTCTGAAATGAGAGAACAAACACTCCTCAACGCGTTTTTGAGCCACACGACAAGACATTACAAAATCTTTGATGACCCAAGCATCAGGCTCTCGCACAGCCCTCATATATCCTACAGTTCCATAGTCACCGTAGTCGTCACTTACGGACCATGCCCAATGCAAATCTGTTTGCAGCAAACGGTTAAAATCTTCCTTGGAATACCGCTTTCCAGAAATATTGAACTGATTGGTCCGGTCGATCATCTCGAGGCATCGCTCGGTATGCATCGCTGGGTTCAGAAGGGTCAGTTTCATATTACAACTGCGCAAAAAAGCATCAGCGCTGCTCCCCGCTTCAGACCGAATCTTCCTCCGCTTGGATTCAGCCAAATAACTGAGCCGTCTTTTGGCCGCTTGTTCCGTCACCGGAAAATCAAAATCGGTTTTCGCCAACAATTGACCCAACCCATTCTCCGGGAACACCCGAACCATAGGAAGTGCAGCTGAGACTTCGCGCCGTTCGAACGCATTGTCATCTATGAAAGCGAAGGTGTTCAATGAAACATTCATCGCTTCGGCAATGCGTTGAATGCTTTGACTCTTTGGTCCCCAATTGATTTCGGGGAACAACAAGAAATCAGAAAGCCCAAGCGCTTCGATTTTATCGAGTGCAATTCCAGCTTCGTTTTTACTGGCTACTGCACAAATGATTCCCCTTGCATCCAAGGCGCGAATAAAGTCCACTGATTCCTGACGGACTGTGACTCCTTCTGGACCGTCATCTCCAATGACACCTTCCCAAAGCGTATTGTCAAGATCAAAAACGACGCACTTAATCTTGGGTAAAACCTCAGACTGCTGCCGCTCCTTTTCAATGAGAAGCTTTGCCGCAGAATGCCGGTCTTTCCAACGCACCAAGTGCAATGCAGAAATGAGCAATGACACTTCGTTGTCCATGTTATTGGACAACCTTAAAAGCCCTTCTCCAGGCTTCTCTGGCCATTGTTCACGGTCAATAAAAGTCCGGTTCCAACCTGACTGTAATTCCAAAGCGTGCCTTAAAACTGTGCCTGCAGTGCCGATCAATTCCAGAGTAAAACTGGCCCGCGCTTCAGAGTAGATTTCCATGTAGAAGCCATCAAAATACTGATGACTGTCAGCACCAGCCCATTTCGGAAACACCTTTTGATGATAAGCATATTGAGCACCCTGAACTTTTCTGTAGCGGTCCACAGACGTCAATAGATTGGCCACTCCCTTTGCCAATTGCTCAGAACGGTTCAGCCTTTTCCCCAACCTCAACATCTCCTGAACAGGGTACAAACGGGGAAACTCGGGCCATTTGGTCTCCAATTTAGCCCACCGTCTAAATCGAATTTCATGGGAAAGCCCCTCCAAGCCTGTTGAAGCGTCGCTTGGGACAATGCCCTCAACAAACCTGGCGCACTTGAGGTCAGCCCTCGCTTCAAAAAGCTTGCAACTCGCGTAACAATCCGGTGGGGCGCATTCAACGCAGTGCTCCTCCCACATGTGAAGCGCAACCGCCTCAACGTGATCCAATAAATTCACCCATGGCTTAGCAGGGGGTGAGAGGCGCGATACACTGCTTGCCCACGCTTGTTGAAACATAGGGCTTTGAATTTAGCGGAGAGAGAGGGATTCGAACCNNAACCCCCGGTACCTTGCGGTACAGCGGTTTTCAAGACCGCCGCAATCGACCACTCTGCCATCTCTCCTGTGGTGATGCAAAGGTAACAATGACATCCACACACCTGCACAAACAATGAGCGCTTCTCCTTGCTATTTTTAAGCTCCGTGAATTTAATCGTGCTTTCCATCCCCATCTTCTTCACCCTCATAGGGTTGGAAGTGGCCTGGGACCAACTCAAAGGCCGCGGCCTGTACCGGTTAGGTGACAGCCTCGCCAACATTGGGTGCGGCATCATGGACCAATCGACCGGATTGTTTTCCAAAGTTTTGGTCGTGGCAGCCTACACCGCCATGTTTCACCTCACGGCAGCATGGCGCCCATGGGAATTGCAGGCCACGCCCGCTGTTTGGGTGGCCACTTTTGTATTGTCCGACTTGGCCTATTACTGGGCACACAGGCTCAGTCATGGCGTCAATATCCTTTGGATTGGTCACGTCGTTCACCACCAAAGCGAAGACTACAACCTTGCCGTTGCACTCCGGCAAAGCGTGCTGCAAAAGGTGCTGCTCATGTGGGTGTACTGGCCCCTTGCCCTCGCCGGATTCCCTCCTGAAATATTTCTGACCTGTATGGCGGTGAACCTCCTGTATCAATTCTGGATCCATACTGAGCTCATCGACACCCTAGGTCCTTTAGAATGGGTCATGAACACCCCTTCACACCACAGGGTGCACCATGGCCGGAATCCCGAATACATTGACCGCAACCATGCTGGAGTTTTCATTGTATGGGACCGCATGTTTGGCACTTTTCAGAAGGAATTGGTCAAGCCCACTTACGGCATCACTAGGCCGACAGACACCTTCAATCCAGTGCATGCACAATGGAAACCGGTAGTGGATCTGTGGAACGATTTGAAGCGCATTCCAAATTGGCGAGACAGGCTGCGTTTTTTGTTTGCAGCCCCAGGATGGTACCCTGATAGCATGGGAGGACGACAAGCCCCACCGGCCATCAGTGGTCTAGAAGAAAAGTATGACCCACGCCCGAGCAATGCGGTTGCTGCCTTGCTGATCGCGAGATGGCTGTTGCTGCTCATCGTGGCCTTGTTGGTCCTAGAGGCCAAGGACAGCCTGACGCCGCTGCAATTGGCATCGGTCCTGGTCTGGGTCTTTGCTGCCTTGGCCGCTGTCGGGGAACTGTGGAACAATGGCTGGAGCAAGAAGCGACTTGCTCTGGCTTGGCTTGTCGACGTCACTTTCGTGCCCGCCGCAGCCGCAGTAGGAGGGAAGAGCCCCTGGATTTACGCCTTGTGGATCTGCCTTGCGCTCGCCTCTGCGTGGACCACTTGGTGGGCACTTTCGGCATCCAAACGCCGGTAAGTCACCCACATCTTCCAGCCAATGATGGCTTTGTCGATGCCTGAAAGCCGCTCAAGGTCAGGCTTGCGGTACATCTTTGGAAGGAGCACTTTGTTGAGACCACTCAAGAACCGGAACCACGCCAACCTCATGATTTTCGTGGCGTTATGTGCATGCAGTTGCCCTCTGGTATCACCAAAATCTCCCCGTTTTTTTGCATGTCCTGCAGGATGGACTGAAGTGCCCAAGAAGGACCGCCACACTTTACGGACTCATCAGGACGGTCGATAAATGCCACGTCAAAACTTGCGCCGTAATTGTGGGTGCTCTGACCGTTGAAGGCATTGGCATTCCGACGGCGCAACTTGCGCTGCTGGGTCTGGGTCCGGGTTAAACTGGTGATCCGAATGGAGGCCCCTTCATCGGTGGTGCCCTCCATGGCTTGTTGAAATCGGGACGCCATGTCTTCCAGCACATTGAATGCTGAAGGCAGCAGGAACGGCTCACTGTGGGTGAGTCGGTCCAAGTGATATCCATTGCCCACAGTGGGCACCCGAACCAAATCGCCTCGGCCAAATCCCGCCTGCAACTCTGATTCGTTTTTCACGAAGAAACTCCCAGGCAGGCTGCGGGCCCGCTTTTGATGCTGCGTGTAAGGGTTGCGCGCCAACTTCATGGTGTACTTGGAACAGCTGCACGGCGCGATGCCTTTTCTCGGCAATGGCCCTGAAGGGACCGGCCCTACAGAAGCGGCCTCAACTTTAGCCCGGGCAGGGATTTCCTTGGCCGGTGCAGGAAGCACCTTCTCGGTCACGGGTTCTGCGGGAACTGCGGCAGAACCACTGGCTTCCAATTCCGGTGACAATACCGTGGCAACACGGCCTTCTGAATCGGAACCGTCGTAGTCTTGACCATCAGGAACTACGGCTGCTAAACCATAAGCTGCCACCAACGCCACACCTCCAACCAAGGCAATGCGGTCCCAACGGAGCCGCTTTTGCTTTTGCTTCTGCATACCAGCAAGATGGTGCCAGTACAAGGGATATTGAAAGAGAAATACTCAGGTCGTCAACCCGAGGGTGTGCAATTCCTACAACAGACTTACTTCGCCTTGAAGCGCTGAATCGCATCTCGTGTGAAGTCGCTCAAAACCAAACGTCCACTAATCGCTGCACGCTCTGCAAGCAGGGTGTCCCATGCTTCTGTTCCGCTCCAAAAGACCTGCTTTAGGGCAGACATCGCTTCTGGATTGGAGGATGCCAGCCTTCCCGCCAAGGCATCCACTGCTGCATCCAAGGCTGCTATATCATCCAATACTTCTGCATAGAGGCCACGAGAACAGGCCCACTCCGACGAACGCCAAGCAGAAGCGTCTATCGAAAGCTGGCTCATGGCAGAGACCCCCAACTTTCGTTCTACCGCAGGTCCCACTACAAATGGCCCTATGCCCACAGCCAATTCGCTGAGCTTTATGGCTGCGTGCTGCGTTGCCAAACAATAGTCAGTGGCTGCCGCGACCCCGACACCACCACCAACGGCTTTGCCCTGAACCCGGCCGATCACCAACTGGGGGATGGACCTCAGAGCATTGATCACATGGGCAAATCCCATAAAGAACGCAAGGCCGGCCTCCTCATCTGAGATGGCCACCAATTCGTCAAAAGATGCGCCGGCACAAAATGCACGGTCGCCGGCAGAGCCCAGCACCACCACCTTGACATCGGACCTCAGTCCCAATTCACGAACAGTGGCCGCCAATTCAGACAGAACGGCTCCCGGCAAACTGTTGGAACGGGGGTGTGCGAAAGTGAGGTAGGCCACTCCACGGTCGTCCACAGAAAGGGAGACGCCCTCCTTCAGTGCTGCATCCAACATCAACGCTTTTCGAGGGGCTGAACAGGGCGGTCTGTATGGCCCGTATAGATTTGGCGGGGGCGTCCAATGGGCTCGCCGTTCTCCGTCATCTCCTTCCATTGTGCAATCCAACCTGGCAAACGGCCCAGCGCGAACAAGACCGTAAACATCTCCGTGGGTATGCCCAAGGCGCGGTAAATGATGCCGCTGTAGAAGTCCACATTGGGATAGAGACCGCGCTGCACGAAATACTCATCCTCCAGCGCTACAGCCTCGAGCCTCTTGGCGATGTCCAACACGGGATCATCGATGCCCAACTTAGCCAGCACCTCGTCTGCAGACTTCTTGATGATGCGGGCACGCGGGTCAAAGTTCTTGTAGACACGGTGACCGAAACCCATCAGGCGGAAACTGTCCGTCTTGTCTTTGGCCTTGTCAATCCACTTCTGCAAATCGCCACCATCGGCTTTGATCTGCTCGAGCATTTCGATCACAGCCTGATTCGCGCCACCATGCAAGGGGCCCCACAAAGCGGAGATACCCGCGGAGATGGACGAGTAGAGGTTGGCCTGTGAACTGCCCACGATGCGCACCGTAGAAGTGCTGCAATTCTGCTCGTGGTCAGCATGGAGGATCAACAGCTTGTTGATGGCGTCATCGATGATGGGGTCAATCTCATAATCCTCAGTCGGCAAGCCGAACATCATGTAGAGGAAGTTCTCTGTGTATGAGAGGGAGTTGGCCGGATAACACGTCGGATGCCCCATGTTGTGCTTGTAGCACTGGGCAGCCAGGGTAGGCAACTTGGCGATCAACCTGTGGATCGTCATGTCGATGTCCTCCACTGAACGGTTGGGGTTTTGGCTGTCAGGGTAGAAAGTGGACAACGAAGAAGCCATGGAGCTCAACATTCCCATGGGGTGTGCTCCCATCGGGAAAGCGTCGAAGAACCGGCGCATGTTCTCGTGAACAAGCGTGTGCTTGCTGATGCTCTTGTTGAACCAGGCCAAACGCTCCGCATCGGGCAAATCACCGTACACAAGCAGATAGGCGACCTCCATAAAAGTGGTGTTCTCTGCAAGGTCCTCAATGGCGTATCCACGGTACCGCAAGATCCCTTCCTCGCCGTTCAAAAACGTAATTCCACTGGTGGTAGAACCTGTGTTTTTAAAGCCCCTGTCCAAGGTCACCAAGCCGGTCTGTCCGCGGAGCTTGGAAATGTCCAAGCCCACTTCACCTTCGGAACCGCGAACAACGGGCAGTTCGACTTCCTTGTCTTCAAATGTCAGGCGGGCGGTATCGGTCATCGTATCTACGTTCATTGCGTGGCGCGAAAATACACGCCGGCCCGCCTTCTTGCGAGGGCGGGCCGGAAGTCTTTGCGGTTTTTACCGGATTCTCCGGTCAAACTCACTCAAAAGTGGGGGTAAAGGACTGTTGGAATGTGTCCCATTCTTCCTGAGAAGTTCCTGGGGCCCATGCATCTTCGAAGAACCGGAGGTACAGCTCCAACTGCTGCGGGCTCTTGTATCCACTGACCGGAGCGATCATTTCCAACTCTTCATCGAGGTACACGATGGTGGGGTACGCCCTCACTTGAAAAGCCCTGCTCAACTCGTGCACGCCATTCCGGCCAGGTTTGTTTGGCACATAAGAAGGGTTGCTAAAAGTCTTGCCTTTGAACTCTACGGGGTCAGGTCCTTCTGCATCGAATTTGACCGCGTAGTAATGCTCATTGATGTAGGAGATGACATCTCCATTGGTAAAGGTGTTGCGCATCATCATCTTACATGGGCCACACCATTTGGTGTACACATCAATCATGACTTTCCGAGGCTCATTGGCCTGGGCCGCTTCCAAGTCATTGACCGAGATCCAATTGATGGCAGCGCCTTGCGCGAACAGTGAAGCACTGGAAGCGAGCAAGACCAAACTGAGGATGAAGGGACGCATCATGTGGTAAATATCGCACAACAAAGCAACCGCCCCAATGGCCAGAAGCACATTGGGGCGGTAAAAGAGGTGAAAACCCTGCCAAACAATCAGCGCACGCCGTGCATCAACTTGTTGAGGGGCTTGTTCATTACAGCGATCAAAACAGCAAATCCGACCAAGACAAACCCAAGGGTAGAGAAGACGTCGATGTACTGGCTCAATCCCGCCGTTTTCATTTCCAGTTCGGACATGTCAGCCGCAGCCACTTCTCCGCCGCCGTGTCCGCCGGTCAGGGTCGCAATCAATCCACCCGCATAATTGGCGATGGCAAAGCTCAAGAACCAACCTCCCATCGCGGTGCCCGCAATGTTCTTTGGCGCCAACTTGGTCACCATGGAAAGTCCAATCGGGGAGAGGAAGAGCTCGCCGGTAGTGTGCAACATGTAGAGGAACAACAAGGTCAAGAGGGGCACCATAGCCGTGGACTCGTCCACAAACTGCAAACCGATGATCGTGACCAAAAACCCGAGTCCCAACTGCAAAATGCCCAGCGAGAACTTCATGGGAATGGACGGGTTCTTGCCGATGGCATCCAGCCGCACCCACATCCAAGTGAAGATGGAACCAAAAAGAACGATGAAGAACGGGTTGAAGAACTGCGTCATTGAAGCAGGCATCTCCCAACCCATGATCATGCGGTCCACGTTGCGGTCAGCAAAGAGGGTCAATGAAGTCCCAGCTTGCTCGAAGCACGCCCAGAAAATCACATTGATGACCATGAAGATGACCAAAGCGACCATGCGGTCGCGGTACATGGCACCCTCGGCCTTTCCAGCCTTCACAAGGCTCATGGCTACGTATACAAAGAGCATGGTCAGCAACACCGTCATCAACGGGAAGGTGAAAGCGCCTTCACCTTCACCAATCTGGAAGGTGTTCTTGAGGATCAAGACATAACACACTGGAATCAGCAGCACTGACCCCAAGGTGATGACCTGGTACATCTTCATGCCCCATTTCATCTCATGGCCCGCCTCGCGGATGTCAAGTCCAGGGGCTGCAGCGTAATTCTCACGGCCCAACCAAAAGATCAGCAAGCCCGAAAGCATGCCGATGCCTGCCAAGCCGAAGCCATAATGGAACCCATAGGTTTCTCCGACATACGCCACTACAGTGGTGGCCAGCAATGCGCCAACATTGATGCCGATATAGAAAATGGTGAATCCCGAGTCCCTGCGCGGGTCGTTGTCCTCGTAGAGCTTTCCTACGATGGTAGAAATGTTGGCCTTGAAGTAGCCGTTGCCCACAATCAGGGCGCCCATACCAATCAGCAGGAACATCTCATTGCCACCCAAAATCAAGAACTCCCCAATGGCCATAAAGACCGCACCCAACAAAATGGCGTAGCGGTACCCCAAGTATTGGTCTGCCAAACGACCACCCAACACAGGGGCTGCGTAAATCAAAGCCGTGTAGGCACCGTACATCATACTGGCTTCAGAGTCGCCTTTCATGAGGGACTTTACCAAGTACAATGTGAGCAAGGTGCGCATGCCGTAATAGCAGAAGCGCTCCCACATTTCGGAGAAAAACAGCGTGTAAAGACCACGTGGATGGCCTGTCTTGGCCACGTTTGAATCTGACATAAAGGTTCTCGAATAAGGTGTTGGCGGCAAGATAAGGGGCGAAATCGCTCTGTGCGACCCTCCCGTTAGAGGTTTTCACGAAGGAAGTCCAGCATCATATCAAAAAGGTGCAGGCGGGTGTTGTCTCCGTAAATGCCATGGTTCCTGTTGGGGTAGGCAAAGAAATCAAAGTCCTTACCCTCTGCCACGAGGGCATCGACCATCTCCATGGCATTCTGAAAGTGCACATTGTCATCGGCAGAACCGTGGACCAACAGGAGTTCGCCCTTGAGCTTCTCCGCGTGGTTGATCGGGCTGTTGTCATCATAGCCGTCGGCATTCTCTTGTGGAGTGCGCATGAAACGCTCGGTGTAGATGCTGTCATAGAAGCGCCAGTTGGTCACCGGAGCCACAGAGATACCCGCCGCATAGTGGTCGGCCCCTTTGGTCATGGCCAGCAGCGTCATGTAACCGCCATAGCTCCAGCCTTGTATGCCAATGCGGTCGCCGTCGATGTAATCCTTGGCACTGAGGTGTTCGGCCAAATCAATGAAATCCTCGGTCTCAAGCTTGCCCAGCTGCAGGTAGGTGCTGTGCTCGAAATCCCGGCCGCGCTTGGGCGTGCCACGGGGATCGCAACTCACCACGATGTACCCTTCTTGGCACAGCAAGTTGTGCCAATAGAACGTCGTTCCGCCCCAGCTGTCGTTGACTGTATTCACGCCCGGACCTCCATAAATGGCCACGTAAACCGGATATTGCTTCTCTGGATCGAAGTCTGTGGGCTTCATCATCCAGCAGTTCAAGTCCTCGCCCGCATCGTCCGTGAAGGTGAAGAATTCACGGGGGGATACCGCGTAACTCGACAGCGTCTCGCGCAGCCCGGCATTGTCGCGCAGCATTCGGATCTCCTTCCACTTTCTGTCGCGCAACACATAACGCGGCGGGGTGCCGGCATCGCTGTGGTCATGGATGGCGTAATCAAAGGTCTTGCTCCATCGCACCCCATGGGTTCCCGGTGTCTCGTCCAACACCGTCATGCGCCCCTTGAGGTCCACCTTGGCTTCGTGATCCTGGGTGGCCCCCGCCCAAGAACCCGAGAAATAGACCACCTTTCTCTTGGCGTCATACCCGTGCACCGAAGTGATGTCCCAGGCACCTGAGGTCAAGGGCTTGCGGTCGTCTCCCATGACGTGATAGAGGTGGTTGTAACCGTCCATCATGCTGGTCATCAAGAAGGAGCCGTCACCCAAGAAGGTAAAGTTGTCCTGCACCGGGACGTGGGTGGCCGCTTCCTCCACAAACATCATCTCCGCCTCGGGAGCCTCCTCGCCAGCAGCCCCCATGTTGAAGCGCATCAGCTCCATTTTGTTTTGGTGGCGGTTCATCCGCATCACCATCAGGTTTTCCGTGGAACCCATCCACATGATGCGGGGGATGTAATGGTCACCATCGACTTTTGCGAGCTCCACCGTGCGGGCCGAATTGACATCCACTGCATGGATGCTCACCTCGGAATTGATTTCACCCGCCTTGGGATATTTAAATGTGTATGGGTCGGGGTACAGGCTCCCGTACATGGGCATTCCAAATTCCCTCACCGCAGATTCATCGAACCTGTAGTAGGCGATGCGCTGGCCATTGGGTGACCAGAAAAAGCCACGGTCTTTGCCGAACTCCTCTTCATAGACCCAGTCCGACGCCCCATTGATCACCTCATTCCAACGGCCGTCAGTGGTCAATTGGACCGGAGCACTTCCATTGTCAAGCGACACCACCCAGAGGTTGTTGTCGCGGACGTAGGCCACCTTGTCGCCGGTGGGCGAGAATGTCGCCAAGCGCACCTTGGCCTCATCGGCCAGCAGTGGCTGACCAGCGTCCTCACTGCCCATGCGGTACACGTGATAACTGGCAGAGTAGCTGTGGCGGTAAATCGATTCATGACCGCTGCTCACCAAAAGCTGTTGCTCATCCGCAGAGAATTGATACCCTGAAATGCGGCCCGGACCACCGTAGATGTCGGTGCTCTTGGCCAAGGTGTCCACAGCCTCTCCGGTGCGGTAAGCGTATTTCACCACGGCATTGCCGTCTTCGGTGGATTCCAAGCTGGTGTAATGCACGCCGTCGGCCATCGACCGGATGCCATAGACGCCTTCAGACCTGAAGGTGGAACTGTACCAAATTTTTTCGTTGGACCAGCGCTCAGTGGGAACCGTGTTCTTTTGAGCAAGGGAAGAGAAGGTGGAAAGCACGGCCAATGAGGCCAAAAAGAATGCCGTTCGCATGGTTGTGAATATTCGCAGGTAGAAGATGGGAAACGGTACCCATCGGTGTGGCAAATTAAGCCCCCATGACGACGCGTACTTCGACACCTCCTCCACAATCTCCATTGGGCAGGCAATTGGCTGCGGAAATTCCAGGCCTCGAAGTCCGGGACACCCCTGAATTTTTGGATGCCCACAGCCGCGACCATACCGAAGACCTTCAGTTTTTGCCAGATGTTGTGGTCCTGCCCGCAAACACATCCCAGGTGAGCGCGGTGCTTCAATGGGCCTCCCAACAGCGCATTCCCGTGACAGCCTCAGGGGCATGGACAGGCCTCAGCGGAGGCGCCCTTCCGGTCAAGGGGGGCATCGGCTTGAGCACCAAACGCCTGAACCGCATTCTCAAAATCGACGAGCTCCACCACCAACTCGTGGTCCAGCCCGGGGTGATCGTCCAAGAGATGCAAGAGGCCGTCCAAGAAAAGGGGCTCTTCTATGCCGTCGATCCGGCGAGCCGTGGCACCTGCACCATAGGCGGGAACCTGGCCGAAAACAGCGGCGGCCCTCGGGCTGTCAAATACGGGGTGACCAAGGATTGGGTGCTCAACCTCGAAGTCGTGCTGGCCGACGGCACCATCATCAGGACAGGAGCTGACACCTTGAAGAACAGCACCGGATACAACGTGACCCAACTCATGGTGGGCTCCGAAGGCACGTTGGGCATCATCACAGAGGCCACCCTCAAACTCTTGCCCTGGCCGCGTTACAACGCCCTGCTCTTGGTGCCCTTTTCCCAAGCTGCCGATGCCTGCGCTGCGGTAGCGGGCCTCTTTCACGATGGCAACCAACCCAGCGCGCTTGAATTCATGGAGCGGGCCGCCATTGAACTGGCCATGGATTTCACGGGCGATCGGCAATTGCCCTTGGCCGATGACACCGCAGCCCACCTCCTGATCGAAGTAGATGGGTTTCAGGAAGAAGACCTCATGCCCCAATTGGAGCGGGTCGCGGCGAGCTTGGAGCGGTTCAATCCAAGTGAGCCGCTGATGGCCATGGATGCCGCCGGCAAAGACCAACTGTGGAACCTCCGACGCAAAGTAGGAGAGGCCGTCAAAGCACATTCCACCTACAAGGAGGAGGACACCGTCGTCCCCCGCGGTCATTTACCCGCGCTGCTCGAGGCCGTGAAAAAAACAGGCAAAGCGTATGGATTTGAAAGCATTTGCTACGGCCATGCCGGAGACGGCAACCTGCACGTCAACATTTTGAAAGGAAGCCTCAGCGACGCCATTTGGGACGAGTCCCTGCCCGAGGCCATCCGCACCATCTTCAAAGAGGTCGTGGGGCTCGGCGGCACCATCAGCGGAGAACACGGCATCGGGTGGGTCCAAAAACCCTACATGAATGTGCGGTTTAGCCCTGCTGAACTGGCCCTGCAGCGGCGCATCAAAGACGCATTTGACCCTGTCCACATACTGAACCCGGATAAGATACTGCCCGAGGATGCAGGGAATTCAAGGGAAACCGCTTGATTTGCGTTTCCAACGAACGCAACCATGAACCTCCTCGAAGGCAAGAAGGGCATCATTTTCGGTGCCCTCAACGACATGTCCATCGCCTGGAAGACGGCAGAGACCGTGCACCGGATGGGTGCCGACATCGTCTTGACCAACGCCCCCGTCGCTATGCGCATGGGCGAAATCCACAAACTGGCCGAAGCTTGCGGCAATGCGCCCGTGATCCCCGCAGACGCCACGAGCGTAGAAGACCTCAAAGCCCTCTTCGAAGGCGCCATGGAACACTTTGGCGGCCAAGTCGACTTTGTGCTGCACTCGATCGGGATGTCGCCCAACGTGCGCAAGGGAAAGCACTACACCGGCCTCAACTACAGCTACCTCGAGAAGACCTTTGACGTGAGCGCAGTGAGCCTGCACAAGACCCTGCAAACGGCCATGGAGCTCGACGCCATCAGCGAATGGGGCAGCGTGGTCGGATTGAGCTACATCGCCGCCCAGCGCACCTTTCCCGATTACGGGGACATGGCCGATGCCAAGAGCCTGCTCGAAAGCATCGCCCGCAGCTTTGGATACCATTACGGCGTCCAGAAGAAAGTCCGCATCAACACGGTGAGCCAATCGCCCACCGTCACCACTGCGGGCAGTGGCGTGAAAGGGTTCGATGAATTTGTCTCATACAGCGAAGCCATGAGCCCGCTGGGCAACGCCGACGGACAAGCCTGTGCCGACTACTGTGCGACCCTGTTTAGCGACCTCACGCGCTATGTGACCATGCAGAACCTGTTCCACGACGGCGGCTTCTCCAACACTGGAGTCAGCATGGAGGTCATCTCCAAGTTTGCCAAAGAAGAAGGCTGACCGGGCTTTGCGGCGTAAATTTTATACGCAAACCGCAACATCCCAGCCTCCTATGCGTAGGGTGGTATCCAAACGGCTCCTGCCATGCAGATCCTAAAATTCGGAGGTTCATCCGTCGCCAATCCTGACCGCATCCGCGCGTGCGGCCGCGTTTTGTTGCACAAGCGGCGCACCGAAGGCTACCGCGCGATGGTGGTGTGCTCCGCCTTGGGCGGCATTACCGATGCCCTCACGCAAGCTGGACATCTGGCCCAGCAAGGCGATGGCGACTACCGCGTCGTGGCCCGTGACATCCGGGACCGCCACATCCAATGTGCATTAGACCTCCTGGACTCCAGCACCTATGCGGCCATTGAAGCCGAACTCAAAGAGCGCCTGAGTCACTTGGACGACCTGCTCTACGGCATCTACCTGCTCCGCGAGGCCAGTGCCCGGACCAACGACGAACTCACCGGACTGGGCGAACGCCTGTCGGTTCCCATCCTTTGGGGCCATTGCCATGACCTTGGGTTCAAGCCCCAAAGGCTCGACGCCCTCGAGCTCATGTGCACCGATGACCAATACGGCGCAGCGCGGCTCGACGTGCACGCCTCGCAAGACCGGTTTGCCCATGCAGGCTTCGACGACGGAGACTTGTTCCTCATGGAGGGCTTCATCGGAAGCGCCCCCGACGGCACCCCCACGACCTTGGGCAGGGGAGGCAGCGACCTGAGCGCCGCCTATGCCGCTTGCTTCCTCGACGCTGCAGTATTGGAAAAATGGACCGATGTGGCAGGAATGATGACCGCCGATCCCCGCGTGGTCCCTTCGGCCCGCGTCATCGACGAGCTCAGCTACGCCGAAGCCATGGAGCTCTGCCATTTCGGTGCGAAGGTGGTCTTCCCGCCCACCGTGGCACAGCTTTCGGAAAAAGACATCCCCATGCACGTCCGGCTCACGGACGACCCCGAAAGCAGCGGCACCCAAATCCTGCCCCCAGCAAAGCGGTCAGACGCCCCACTTTCCAACCGTGGCGTGGCCGGATTGAGCACCCTCAAAAACATCACCCTCATCACCGTCAGCGGCGGGGGCATGGTCGGCGTACCCGGCTTTTCCCGCCGGCTGTTTACAGCCTTGTCTTTGGCCGGAGTCAATGTGGTCCTGGTGTCTCAAGGCTCCTCGGAACACGCCATTTCCATCGCTGTGGCTGATGCCGATGCCCACGGCGCCAAAAAGGCATTGAATGAAGAGTTTGGTGCTGACCAGCAACTGGGCCGCATCGGACCGCTCGTCGTCGAATCCGGATTTGCCATCGTGGCCCTTGTCGGAGACGGCATGCGCCAGCAAAGCGGCATCGCCGGCCGCGCCTTTGGCACCCTCGGCCGCAATGGCATCAGCATCCGGGCCATCAGCCAAGGCTCCACCGAGCGCAACATCAGCATCGTCATCGATGCCAAGCACGAGCGCAAGGCCCTGCAATCCTTGCACCAATCGTTCTTCGAAAC
>DDCX01000086.1:21647-22006 GCA_002336475.1 Flavobacteriales bacterium UBA1995
TTTGTTCAAGCCATTGCTGGCATGGATTTGGAAAACAGCGTATTGGTCGACAACACCGCCAGTGCTGTCGCCGCTGAGGTCTATGAAGAGGCCTTGGCCCACAGCATCGCCGTGGTGGCCTCCAACAAGATCGCCGCCAGCGATGCACAGGAACGCTATGAGGGCCTCAAGCAGCTTGCCTTGCGCATGGGCGTTGAATACCGGTTCGAGACCAACGTAGGGGCGGGACTGCCCTTGATTGACACCATCCAGCACCTGGTGCAAAGTGGGGACCGCATTCACAAGATCGAAGGCATGTTCAGCGGTACGCTCAACTACGTCTTTTCCAATTTCAACAGCGGCATCACGTTCAAGAAGGT
>DDCX01000086.1:22014-22400 GCA_002336475.1 Flavobacteriales bacterium UBA1995
GAAGACGCCCGTGCCGCCGGCTTGACCGAGCCCGATCCGCGCACCGACCTGAGCGGCGTGGACGTGCAGCGCAAGATCCTCATCCTCGCCCGAGAAGCCGGAAACACCTTGGAGATGTCCGATGTGGCAGGGAAGGGGTTCCTGCTCGACAGCCAGATGGAAGGCTCCATCGACAGCTTCATGGACAGCCTGCCCGAGATCGAGGAGGCCATGCAAGCGAAGTGGAAGGAAGCCGATGCCCAGGGTGAACGCCTGAAGTACGTGGGGAGCTTTAACGCCAAGACCGGCCAGGCCTCCACGGGCTTGACCACCGTTCCCGCAGACCATCCGTTCTACAACATCGAAGGCACGGACAACATCGTCCTGCTCACCACCGACCGCTATGC
>DDCX01000019.1:0-131 GCA_002336475.1 Flavobacteriales bacterium UBA1995
CTTCTTTGCCCGCCGTCATGATCAAGTCAGCGAACTCATCGATGACCAGAACGATGTAGGGCAGATAACGGTGTCCGTTCTCCGGATTGAGTTTGCGCCTGACGAATTTGGCATTGTACTCTTTCAAGTTC
>DDCX01000019.1:150-4068 GCA_002336475.1 Flavobacteriales bacterium UBA1995
ACCACCTGGCTGTTGTCCGTGATGATTGCCTCTTCCGTATCGGGCAGTTTCGCGAGGTAATGCCGTTCGATGTGATTAAACAAGGTGAGCTCCACCTTCTTCGGGTCAACCAAGACGAATTTGAGCTGACTGGGGTGCTTTTTGTAGAGCAGAGAGACCAGCATCGCATTGAGGCCAACGGACTTTCCCTGACCTGTGGCACCGGCCATCAGCATGTGGGGCATCTTGGCGAGGTCAAACACATAAGTCTCGTTGGAAATGGTCTTTCCCATGGCAATGGGAAGGGCCGCATCGCTGTTCTGGAACTTGTCGCTGGCGATCAGAGAACGCATGCTCACCACGTCCGGGTTGGAGTTTGGCACTTCGATGCCGATCGTACCGCGCCCAGGTATGGGGGCGATGATGCGGATGCCCAGGGCCGCAAGGCTGAGCGCGATGTCATCCTCCAAGTTTTTGATCTTGGAGATCCGAACACCTGGAGCGGGCACCAATTCGTACAAGGTCACCGTCGGTCCGATCGAAGCTTTGATGCTGGCGATTTCAATCCCGTAGTTCCTCAGCGTATCCTCGATGCGCTTCTTGTTGGCCTCGAGCTCTTCGTGGCTCACCTCCGTCTTGCCTGACCCGTGGGAAGCAAGCAAATCGATGTTGGGCAATTCGAAATGGCTCAAATCCAACGTCGGATCGTATTCGCCAAAGGCTTGAACCTTGGCATCAATTTCATCCTCGGTTAAGGCCGCTTCCTCTGCTGCAACCTCGACCTCCAATACCGTTGAACCCGTCTCCGATGCTGGAGGTTCAGGCGTTTCCTGCTCAGGCGTTGGCTGTGGCGTCTCCTCTGCTGGCCCGAAGGACTCCGGCTCAGCCAAAGGCCGCGCGTGGGGCACTTTGTCGCGTGGCTCCTCCACTGCTTGGTCATGGCCCACTGGAATGCGGTTAGGGTCTAAGTAAGGGTCCCATTCATCTTGACCCTCACTTTGCTGAAGCCCTTCCGCAGGCTTGTTTTGCCCCTGTGAGGCTTCACCATCGAAGGGCAGTTCGTCTTGGATGCTTTCCTCTTCTGGTTCTTCTTCCTCATGAACTGTGGCGCTATCGCCCTCCTCATCCCATGCTGCATCTCGCGCAAAAAATGCCTTTAATCCCACGCTTACAGATGGGTGGGCGATGGCCCAAATGGCATACGAAGCCGCCATCACCAAAACGGATCCCGTTACACCCAATGCGAAACGGCTCCACTGCGTCATCCAGAGTCCAACCGCTCCCACCAGGTGGTCGTTTCCCCAACCGGCAATCAGGCCCGTTTCGACGTCGAAACTCAACGTCAGCAGCCCTACTGTCCATGGCAGCAAAAGAGCCGCCACACACACGTTGCGCAATGCCCTTCCAATGTGCGGCATCCGCTCAGGCGCCATCAACCTCACCCCTGCTGCCAAACACCAAGCCCCAAATATTGGTGCGGCGACACCAAATCCACCGCGCATAAAGGTGAATGCCCACCGTGCACCCAATGCCCCCAGAATGTTTCGGAAACTGCCTTCGCCTGCCTCTGTGCCGCTCTGAATAAACCGAATGTCCTCCGCACCAGTCAGTATTGCGCTCACACCGGAAAGCAACATGAAGCTGCCAAACGCCACGCAAAGCACGCCTCCTGTTTGCTTTACCCGAGGGTCACGCAGCCAAACTGTGCGCTCTTGCCAGAGCTCCTTGCGTTCGATGCGCCGTGCATCCCGCTCTTCCATCCTCAAACGGCGTTCTTCTGCTCTTTGCTCCCGTCGCGTGGCGCCAGATTTCCGTCCCGCGGCCTTTCCAGCCCCCTTTTTTCGGGTCGATTTCGAGGCCACCTTCGCTGCACTGACCAATTCTTCTTGGTCAAGACGCCGGTTCCTCGGCGCACTCTTAGCGTTGGACTTCCTTGATTTACGGGGTACTGAGGCTCGTGGTGACATCATTTCGAAATTAGGTTGGACACCTAATCCAACGAGAAGTGTCGACCTTGCTTATTCACAAGAGGAATGGGAGGGAGAAATACCTATCTTTGCCCTCCATTTTCCCTGAGCATGGCGAAGAAAGGTAACCGCGTACAAGTAATCCTCGAGTGCACCGAGCACAAAGAATCCGGCATGTCTGGAACGTCACGATATGTGACGACCAAAAACCGGAAGAACACTCCCGAGCGGATTGAGTTGAAGAAATTCAATCCAATTCTCCGGAAGATGACGGTGCATAAGGAAATCAAATAACCCCCAATCTGAGAAACTATGGCTAAGAAGACCGTTGCATCGCTGCAGAAAGGAGGTGGAAAGCAGCACACCATGTGCATCAAAATGTACAAGAGTCCCAAGTCTGGGGCGTACGCTTTCCGTCAAGAAGTCGTGCACAACGACAACATTAAGGCTTGGTTCGCTAACTGAGTTCGCACCATCCCTTTGCCCCAATGGGCACCCCGAGGGCCGTCTTCCATACCCGAGAAGCCGGCCCTCGTTGCATTCACCCCCTACCTTAGACGCATGTCATTCTTCAAGAAGCTCTTCAGCTCGGAAAAGAAGGAAACCCTCGACCGGGGTTTGGCCCGCACGAAACGCGGGGTACTGGAAAAACTGTCCCGCGCGGTCATGGGCAAAAAGGACATCGATGCGGACGTCCTCGAGGAGTTAGAAGAAGCACTGATCACCAGTGACATTGGGGTCAAGACCACTACCCGCATCATAGAACGCATCGAAGACCGGACCTCCCGTGCCTCTTCCAAATCGGTAGACCTGCTGCTCCCCATGTTGCGCGAGGAGATTGTGGGCATGCTGGAGAACAACCGCGGCAACCAACCCACGGACCTGTCCATACCTGCCACAGAGGGACCTTATGTGTTTTTGATCGTAGGGGTCAATGGCGTGGGGAAAACCACCACCATTGGCAAACTCTGCCATCAATTTGCCGCCCGCGGACTCAAGGTCACGGTGGGGGCTGCGGACACCTTTAGGGCTGCAGCTGTCGACCAGCTTCAAGTGTGGGCTGAGCGATCCGGCGCGCACTTTGTGTCACAAGGCCAAGATGCCGACCCCGCAGCCGTGGCATTCGACGCCGTCCAAAGCGCAGTAGCCAAGGGGCACGACGTCGTCTTGATCGATACTGCAGGACGCCTCCACAACAAAAAGCACCTGATGGACGAGCTGTCCAAAATCAAGCGGGTGATGCAGAAAATTGCCCCCGGTGTCCCCCACGAAGTGCTGCTCGTTCTAGATGGCTCTACAGGCCAGAATGCCATAGAGCAAGCCAAGCAATTCACTGCTGCCACAGAGGTGTCTGGCCTCGTGCTGACCAAACTCGATGGAACGGCACGCGGAGGTGTTGTGATCGGCATCGCCGAGGAATTCAAGATCCCCGTGCGCTTTATTGGCGTCGGTGAACAGCCCGAAGACCTTCAAGTATTCAACGCCATGGAATTCGTCGACTCATTGTTGCCCGTATCCTTCGGGCCTGAAAACGCCGCATCATGAGGGCGCGCACTTCTTCTCGCCGCCGGGCCCATGTGGTCACCCTTGGTTGCGCCAAAAACACATTTGACTCCGAGGTCCTCATGCGCCAGCTCGAGGCCAATGACTTTGATGTGACCCACGACACTCCAGTGGATGCCGCACCTGTGGTCATCATCAACACTTGCGGCTTCATCGAAAGTGCCAAGCAGCAGAGCATCGAAACGATCCTTCAGTTTGCGGATGCCAAGCAAGATGGTCGTGTGGAGCGCGTATATGTGACCGGTTGCCTGAGTGAGCGTTACCGCGACGAATTGGAACAGGAAATTCCAGATGTAGATGCGTATTTCGGCACAAGGGAACTCCCCAAGCTGCTGAAGACGCTCAATGCGGACTACCGCAAAGAACTTGTAGGTGAGCGCTTGCTTTCTACACCCCAGCACTACGCCTA
>DDCX01000019.1:4165-9487 GCA_002336475.1 Flavobacteriales bacterium UBA1995
AAGGAACTCATCCTGATTGCACAAGACTTGACGTATTACGGCCTCGACCTCTACAAGGAGCGCCGCCTGGCCCCCCTTGTGGACGCGTTGAGTGCTGTTGAAGGCATTGATTGGATCCGCCTCCATTACGCCTTTCCAAGCGGCTTTCCTATGGACGTGCTTGATGTCATGGCAGAAAAGCCCAACGTCTGCCACTACTTGGACATGCCCCTGCAGCATGGAGCTGACCAGGTGCTCAAGAACATGCGCCGCGGCATCACCCGCGAGAAGACAGCCAAGCTGCTCGCTGACATCCGTTCACGGATTCCCGATATCGCGATACGTACGACGCTCATCTGCGGATTCCCGGGCGAGACAGAAGAAGACCACAAGGAGATGCTGGACTGGGTGGCCGAAAGCCGCTTCGACCGCTTGGGATGCTTCACATACAGCCACGAGGAAGACACCCACGCCTACAACATGGAGGACGACGTCCCTGAGGACGTGAAGCGCCGCCGCGTAGAAGAAGTGATGTCGCTGCAAGCCGGGATCAGTGCAGAACTGAATGCAGCCAAGGTTGGCAAGACCTTCAGGGTGCTATTCGACCGGAACGATGCCGGGGTCTTTATCGGCCGCACCCAATTCGACAGCCCCGACGTGGACTGCGAAGTCCGTGTGGAAGCTGGAGAGGACACCTATGTCCGTCTCGGCGACTTTGCCGACGTGACCATTGAGTCCGCCACTGAATTTGACCTCTTCGGCCGCTTGGCATGAACAAGGTCTCCTACCCCGTAATGGAGGCCTTCGCCACCGTGCAGGGCGAAGGAGCGCACTCCGGTACCCCGAGTTGGTTTTTAAGGCTCGGTGGATGTGACGTCGGTTGCGTCTGGTGCGACGTTAAAGAGAGTTGGGATGTGGACGCTCACCCGAAACAGAGCTTAGAGGACATCGTATCGGCCGCCGTCGACAGTGGACGAAAAATCGTGGTCGTCACCGGTGGCGAGCCTGCCATGCACGACCTCGCGCCCTTGACTGCGGCCTTGCACCAAGCTGGCCTCAAGACCCACATCGAAACCAGCGGAGCGCACGCACTGACAGGGGACTGGGATTGGGTCACCCTCAGCCCAAAGAAATTCAAGGCGTGCCGGGAAGACGTCTACCCACGGGCCGACGAGCTCAAAGTGGTCGTGTTCCACCGCAGCGACATGGACTGGGCTGCAGAACATGCGGCTAGGTTACGTCCAGACTGCTCATTGTTTCTGCAGCCAGAGTGGGACAAGCGCGATGAGGCCACATTTTGGATCTTGTCTTGGATCGCCACAAAGCCCGGATGGCGCATCAGCCTCCAAACCCACAAGTACATCGGGATCCCCTGATTACTGGCCGAGCCAGTCGACGCCTTCCACGCCCTTTTTAAGCCACCCAAGGGTTTCGGCTTGTGGAGAACCCTCAGGGGGCTCATGATCGTACTCCCAATGCCCACGAGGAGGCATGCTCATGAGAATGCTCTCGGTGCGTCCGCCAGACACCAGCCCGAAACGGGTACCCCTGTCGTGGACCAAATTGAACTCTACGTAACGCCCCCTCCGCAAACCTTGCCAATGCATGTCATCGGCATGGACAAAACTCTGCACAAAAGGTGCAGCGCGCTCCTTGTATATGGCGGCATAATGTCCGGATAGGTCCAAGCAGAACGCCAAAGCCTCTTCGCGGTTTACTTGGCCTTCGCGGCCCATGTGATCAAAAAAGATGCCCCCAACGCCGCGAGACTCTTCGCGATGCGGAATGCTGAAATAACGATCCGCCCAAGGCTTGAAGGCGCTGTAATCGGCCACTGCATGGCGGTCACAAATGGCCTTGAGATCGCTGTGAAAAGCCTTGGCTTCGGCGGGAACGACGAAATGCGGTGTCAGGTCGATGCCTCCGCCAAACCACCACGTCCCATCGTCGAGGGTAAAATACCGCACGTTCATGTGGATGATGGGCACATGGGGATTGCCAGGATGCAACACGCTCGAAACACCTGTTGCCGCAAACCGTGTAGCAGAGGTGTCCAATTGTTGGGCAAGTGCAGGCGTCACTGCCCCTTCCACAGCAGAAAAGTTGAGACCTCCTTTCTCTATGACCCTGCCCTCTTTGAGGATGCGGGTGTCTCCACCTCCTCCATCCGCACGCTCCCAATGGTCGCGTGTCAGTGACGCTTCCGCATCAAATTCCATGAGTGCCGCGACCTGCTCGTCCTGAACAACACGAAAGGACCGTTGGACCTTGGATAGAAAATCAGAATCCAACATCAATGCTCGTTATTTTTTACTGGCACACCCATTTCTGACGGATTGAGCTCCACCCACTTGAAGTCTTCTTGACGCATCAACCTCACAGCTCCATTGACAAGCCCACCGCCACTTCCTTCGGCGGCCTGCCATTCGAAGGTGAACTGACCATTTTCCGGAATGTTCCATGTGCGCAAGGGGCGGCCTCCTTGGGCCAACACAACCGGCCATTCTGGTCCGTGCGCCAAAGTCCAATTCAATGCATCCCTGAGGACATCGAACGACATCCAACCGTAACCACCGGCAGGGCCTCCCCTGAGCTTAGACAACTGGCGCGCCAGGCAAAAATGAGAAGAATCTAAGGCGCCAAAGAAGGACGAATCAGGCAAGGCACCTCCCCCATCGACCACGGTAAAGCCCACCCGCTCGCGCAAATCCGCGTCCAAAAAGTCAAACTTCTTCCAATCTCCGTCCGCGTAAACCACAAAATCTAGTGAGTCACCCAACTGAATCTCGGTCTGCAACACCCCCGCAAACGAACGGTTGGCCTTTCCACCCGGCACGACAAGGATGTTCCTTCTGACGTCTGTCAGGGAATCCCTCAAGGTCCCCAAGCCGCGAGAGGCGACCTCGACTTCGCTCAATACCAATAGGCTGTCTGCGGCAGCCTGGTGGCTCCAAGCCTCTCGGAATGCAGATTCAGCATCCAAATTGCGGATATCTCCAGTTACCAAAAGCAACACACGTTCGCCACGGTGCTGCAATGCCACATGCTGAGCCAGCACCTCCATGCGCTTTGCAACTTGGGAATAAGGCATCAAAACACCTGGCCTCCCTGCGGCCAGCCGCGCGCCCAAATCCGTTAGTGCTACATGCACCGCTCCTTCCATCCCCGGCCAAGTGCGAACCTCGAAAAACTGAGAGCGCTTCAATGGCCCCATGGCAATGTGAACGGGACCGTTGAGCCCTTCGAGGTCTTGAGGACTGCACATCAGCCCTCCAGAGGTGTCCCTGCCTGTGTCCAAAAAGCGCACTTCGAGATGGGCGCCTAGGCGCTGGTCGTCGTCCAATGCCAAACGGATGCCCGCTGCACAATCCTCTGCAATTTCACGCAAGCGCGCTTCCTGACGGCTCAAGCTGTCTCGTCCAGAAAAAAACGGCAAAAAGACGGCGATCCTTACCGTATCCAATGACCAAGTTGGCGGAAAGGGCCGTGCCCTCGAAATGGCATCTACCGCTCCGAAGACCTCATCTACCCCCACCCCTTGCTGCCCGGACTCAGGTTCTACCGCTGTGCCAGGCAAGCTGTCTTGCGCCTCCTGTGAGATCTGAACTCCCGGAGACACTTCAGGTTTGGCCACATCTGTCGCACGGGGAGCCTGAGGAAGGCGGAGCACATCTCCTTTGCGGATGCCCGATTCTGCCCATGGGTTTAATTCAAACAGCGCATTCAGGTCCACCCCATAGGTCCGTGCAATCCCATAGGCCGTCTCCTTGCGCAGCACCTTATGTGTCGCCTGTGGTTGGGCAGCAACCTCAACAAACAGGAGCATCGCACTCAACAAAAAGCACAGGCGTTGGAGGAGGCGCATCATTCCCATTCTATCGTTGCGGGCGGCTTGGAAGAAATGTCATAGACCACCCTGTTGATTCCCCGCACTTTGTTGATGATGGCATTGGACACTTCGGCCAAAAATGCATGGGGGAAATCCACCCAGTCGGCCGTCATGCCATCGGTTGACGTCACTGCGCGCAAGGCCACAGCTTGCTCATAGGTGCGCTCGTCGCCCATCACCCCCACGCTTTGAACGGGCAGCAAAATGGTACCGGCTTGCCAGACCCGGTCGTAGTGACCGTGCTCGCGCAACTTGTCGGTCCAAATGCGATCGGCATCCTGCAGCAGCCTCACCTTGTCTGGGGTGACTTCTCCCAGGATGCGTATGCCGAGCCCTGGCCCCGGGAAGGGGTGACGGCCCAGCAATTCCTGTGACATGCCCATTTCGCGGCCCACCCTGCGCACCTCATCCTTGAACAACATGCGCAGCGGTTCCACCACTTGCAACTTCATGTAATCGGGCAAGCCCCCCACATTGTGATGGGACTTGATGGTGGCGCTTGGGCCTCCCGTGGCCGACACGCTTTCGATGACATCGGGATAAATGGTCCCTTGCCCCAACCACTTTACACCGTCGAGTAAGCCACTTTCGTGGTCGAACACGTCGATGAATGTGGCTCCGATGGCCTTGCGCTTGCCCTCTGGGTCTGAAACTCCGGATAAGGCCGCGTAAAAGCGGTCAGCAGACCGAACGCCTTTGACGTTGAGCCCCAGGCCTTCATACCCTTCGAGCACTTCTTCAAACTCGTGCTTGCGCAGCAGTCCGTTGTCCACGAAAATGCAGAAAAGGCGGTCACCAATGGCCCTGTGCAAGAGCATCGCTGCGACACTGGAGTCGACTCCTCCGCTCAAACCGAGCACCACGGGGTCATCTCCCAGTTGCGCTTTGAGCTCTTCAACCGTGGAATCCACAAAGTGTGCCGGGGTCCAATCTGCTGCGCAGCCACAGATGCTGTGGACATAATTGCGCAAAAGCGTGAGCCCTTCTTCACTGTGGTACACCTCGGGATGAAATTGAATGCCCCAGGTGGGCTCCTCATCAAAGGCGAATCCTGCAAACTTTACATCCTGTGTAGAACAGGTCACCCGGGCTTGATCTCCGATCGACTGGATTGTATCCCCGTGGCTCATCCAGACTTGCTTTCCTTCGGTCATCCCCTGAAAGAGGCGGTCAGAACTGTCGATGTGGTTCAGATGAGCCCTGCCGTATTCCCTGCTGTCGCTGGCCTCTACCAGCCCTCCAGCATCTTGGGCCAGCCATTGGGCTCCGAAACACACCCCGAGCACAGGCCAATTCCCACGCACTCCCTCCAATTCAGGCGCTGGGGCATTGGCATCACGCACGCTGTGCGGACTGCCGGACAAGATCACACCCTTCCAAACCCGGCCGAGTGCATCGTCCTGAGGAGCGGTATCCAAGAGGGCCTTCCAGTCCCCGTTCCAAGGCTTGATTTC
>DDCX01000019.1:9501-27842 GCA_002336475.1 Flavobacteriales bacterium UBA1995
GCGAAATTACGCCTGTGGTTTCTGCCTTTCACATGAACGCATCCACTGGAAGGCTGTTGTTTTGCACCGTTGTTAAACGCTTCTCATGTTATTTACCCCAGACTCCCCTTCTGCCCTCTCGCTTTTGCCCGGACTTCGGCATCGTAAACTGGTCTTAGCCAGTGCATCTCCCCGGCGCAAGCAACTCATTGGCATGCTGGGCATTCCTTTTGAAGTCCGCCCTATTGGGGCCGATGAAATCTACCCGAAAGAAATCACCGGCCCAGACATTCCGAGGTTCTTGAGTGAACTCAAAGCAAGAGCTGCTGTTTCCACCCTTTCTCCAGAGGAGATTCTCATCACCAGTGACACTGTGGTTCAATTGGATGGCCAGACCTTGGAAAAGCCAGCCTCACCAGAAGAGGCCTTTCGGATGATCCGCGCTTTATCGGGAAGAACGCACGAGGTGACAACGGGATTCACCATCGTAGACGGGCGACAGACCGATGTACTCAAAACAGACCACGACACAGTGACCGTGTCATTCGTACATCTTAGCGACGATTTCATTCATCATTACATCGAACACCACCAACCTTTCGACAAAGCTGGGGCCTATGGCGCTCAAGATTTGATCGGAGCCTGTGGCATCCATTCCCTAAATGGAAGCTTTTACACCGTTATGGGACTTCCCATGCACAAAATTTTTTCAACCCTGCAAACCTTTGATTAACAAGCTCATCAATCGCTGCTCAGGTTATTACGTTCACTTTTTTTGCAATTTTCTTGAACAAGGGGGCTTCCCTTTGGTTTTGGTGTGTACGTTGAACACGTTCAAAACCATACACAACAAATGAACCTTTCTTTAATTCTAGCCGATGCTTCGCTTTACATGAGTGAGCACTTTGACAGCCTGACAAGTTTCACCTTCTTCGTCGGTTGCATGGCCATGATGGCCGCATCTGTCTTTTTCTTCCTCGAAATGGGCAGCGTAGACAAAAAATGGAGGACGTCACTGCTCATTAGTGGCATCATCACATTTATCGCTTTCGTGCACTACTACTACATGCGCGATTACTACCTGGCCACAGGTGACAGCCCCATTGCTTTCCGCTATGTGGACTGGACACTGACGGTTCCGTTGATGTGCGTGGAGTTTTACCTGATCACCAAGAAAGCCGGTGGCACCATGGGACTGATGTGGAAGTTGATCTTCGCATCTGTGATCATGTTGGTTACAGGTTACTGGGGTGAGGCATTGGACCAAAGCAACGCTTGGCTCTGGGGTCTTTTCTCAGGTATTGCTTACTTCTACATCGTTTACCTCGTTTGGTTCGGTGAAGTAAAGCAGTTGGCTGCCAATGCTGGTGGAGCCGTAGCTGAAGCCAACAAGTGGCTCGGTTGGTTCGTGCTGGCCGGTTGGGCGATTTACCCCATTGGTTACATGGCCGGAACCGGAGACTTCGGTGGCGGACAATGGTACCAGGGGCTTTTCAACCTCGACATGGACGTCATCTACAACATTGGTGATGCCATCAACAAGATCGGTTTCGGTCTCGTGATTTACGCTTTGGCCATCAAGGACAGCTCTAAGGGCTGATCTCTCCGAAACGAAAGCAAGGAAAACTGGCCCACCCCTTCTCGGGGGTGGGCCTTTTCTTTGCCCCATGATTGGGGCAGGCACATTCAAGAATGCAGTCAAGGTGCGGAGGTGGACCCTCGGTCTTTTGGCGGCTGGTGCTCTCATGAGCGAGGCACTCTGGCATTGGGCTCCAGACCTCCAGTTGCCCCTCGCCATTGTTCTGATCGCTGTTATTGGCATCCAGCATGGCGCCTTGGACCACATACTGCATTCCCACATGCATGGGGACCCAGAAGGGCCTCTTCGCCAGTCTTTTGTCCTCCCCTATATCGCGGGTATCGGAGTGGCTTGGGTCGCCTTTGAGACTGCTCCAGAACTGATGCTGGGCGTGTTTCTTCTGGTCAGTGCCTACCATTTTGGCATGTCACACCTCAGGGTCGATGCCATGCGCGGAAAACGGCCTTCACCGGACCACCTGTCCGGCCTGACCCTTGGCCTTTCTTTGCTCGCCCCGTTGGTCACCCGACCCGACGCCATCGGTGTTCTGCAGGACTTCGGCTGGCACCTTGACACCGGCTTCGGAGACAAATTGCTGCCGCTCAAACTGGCCAGCGGTGCCGCCCTCTTTCTCGGACTCGTGCTCAACCGCACATGGCGAAATGGCATGCTGGTTGTGGCCAGTGTCCTGCTCGCCTGGCTGGTGCGGGACCTCCTCCTCGCATTCGCACTGTATTTCGCCCTGGGCCATTCCCGGGAAGCTTTTTTCGAAGAATTCCAGCACCGGCAAAGTGTTGCGCGCGCATTTCCTCAATTTTATGTGAAGAGCCTTCCCCTCAGCTTCGCCTTCGCCGCCATGGCGGGGGTGATTCTTTGGCTCGCATCAGACGGCGTGCTCCGGGAACGGGCCGCGTTGAGCTTTCTGCTGGCAGGGACATTGCCGCACATCGCGGTCCTCGAGGGTTGGGTGACTGCCCGAACCCGCTGACTTGGGCCATGTCTCCAGACTGAGATGGTCCGAGCCCGAAGTATCAGCCCCGCACCCTGAGGTGGCCCTGACCGGGGACCACTGTGCCGATGGACTGGGCATGCAAACCGAATTCGATGAGTACGGCCTCAACGTCACCCACCGAATCCGGAGAGGCTGAAAGGAGCAAACCACCGCTGGTTTGGGGATCACACACGAGGTCCCGAACGAAATCCGAAGCACCTTCGAGGATGAGGTCTTGGCCGTAGCTCGCAAAATTGCGCCGCGTGCCTCCGGGAATGCAGCCCGCTGCATGATACCCCTCCAAGGCCGAACGGTCCAAAGTCGGGAGTTGCGCCCCATCAACCACGAGCTCGACTCCAGTGGCGCGCGCCATTTCTAATCCATGCCCCGCCAATCCAAAGCCCGTGACATCGGTCATGGCGTGAACCCCGTCAATCTGCCCTAAAGCCGCACCAACCTTGTTAAGTTGGGTCATGTTGCGCGAAGCCGCATCGAGGTGTGGTGCTTCCACGAGCCCTTTCTTTTGAGCGGTGGTGACCATGCCCACCCCCAATGGCTTGGTGAGGTAGAGCCGGTCGCCTGCCAACGCGCCTCCGTTTTTCTTGAGTTTGGCAATCTCGACGCGGCCTGTCACAGCCAGACCAAAAATGGGCTCAGGACTGTCAATGCTGTGCCCGCCAGCCAGCGGTATACCCGCCTCTGCGCATACCGAACGCCCCCCTTCGAGCACCTGGCCAGCCACTTCGGGAGAAAGCTTGTCAACAGGCCAGCCGAGTATGGCGATGGCCATCAGGGGAGTGCCGCCCATGGCGTAGATGTCGCTGATGGCATTGGCGGCTGCGATGCGGCCAAAAGTGTGGGGGTCATCTACAATGGGCATGAAGAAGTCGGTGGTGGACACAGCGGCCGTCCCATCGCCCAAATCGTACACCGCAGCATCGTCGCGGGCGCCGTGACCGACAATCAACTTTGGATCGTCCGCCTGGACGCCCAATTGCCCTAAGATTTGATCCAGCACACCCGGTGCAATTTTGCAACCACAGCCCGCTCCATGGCTGTACTGTGTCAACTTCACTTCTTGCTGCTCCATGTCCGCAAAGGTGGGTCAGAGACCCATGCGGTCTGCAGCGTCCATGAGCCGCTGGGCACATTCTGTAACCGGCAAGCCTTGGGCTTCCACAGGGTACCGGTTGTCCCCCGCTCTTTTTTGCAACCCGTGCTCGTAAGTCCGGTCGTAGTAATCCAAGGCAATCCGAGCTGCCGTCGCCAAATCATCCTGCTGGAGTGCCGCCAACGCCTCGGTCGTTTCTGCACCACCCAGCTCGGACCGAATGGCTTCAAAGGCTTGGTGAAGAAGCGCCGTGTCATAAGCGCCGTACATCCCTACCAAATGGTCGACCCGGTCCTGGGTGCTCCTCAGCATCTCCAGCGCGGGACACGCGATCATCCGCTTGTAAAAAGGCTCGGGCACATGCACCTTTCCAATTTTGCGGCTTTCATTTTCGACCCAAATGCGCCTTGTGGGATCTAAGCCCACGAGGCATTCCGCGAGCAGGTTGCGGAAGTGCTCCGATGTGGGCTGGTCGTGGCGGTTCAAATTGCCAAAGGCGGACCCGAAGTGCCGCGCCAACCCCTCTAGGTCAACGGTCTGCTCACCAGCCTCAGCCAAGGCTTGGAGCACGGCAGTCTTGGCTGACCCGGTGTATCCACCAACACGCACCAATGGCCACTCTTGCCCCATCAAAGCGGGCAAAGTCTGCTTATATGCTTTGTAGCCGCCTTCAAGCAGCACCACTGGCATTCCCGCTGTCCTCAGCAGCCAGCTGAGCGATCCACTGCGCATCCCGCCCCGCCAGCAATACATGTGAATGGGACGGCGGTCTGGCTGTTCTGCAAACAAAGCTTTGGCCGAACGCACCATATCAGCCATGCGGGGACCGATGAATTCTAAACCGCGCTCAACGGCCATTTCGCGGCCTTCCTGTTTGTACATGGTCCCGACTTCCGCGCGTTCGGCATCGTCAAAGAGTGGGAATGATACCGCCCCGGGGATGTGTGCTTCAGCGAATTCTCCCGGAGATCGGGCATCCAACAACAGCGCCCCTTTTTCACGGGACCCCTCCAGAAAATCTTGGACACCTACGGAGCGACTGGGCACGGCCATTGGGAGCGAAGGTAGACTCCCCTTGTGTTTGGCACGATGCTTGTTTCTACTTGTACGTTCACAAATACAACAGCACCATGATGCGATTCCAATTTCCCCTTGCTCTTTTCGCGGCTGCGGTCATGACCAGCCCCTCCTTCGCCCAACCCACCCTGGAAAGGCCCAATGCCCCAGATCCTGCCTCGGCCTGCCTCGGCGAATGCGAGCAACATGATTGTGAGCCATCTCGAGAAGCAAGGCGCATGATGGACGCCGAGGCGCGTCTGCTCGAAGCCAATGCACGCCGCGCGCAAGCGGCCACACGAACCCTTCAAGCGCAACGCGCACTGATCCGTGAGGAGCAAGAGCGGGTGAGGGCCAACAAACAGGCCATTTTGAGTGAGGCCAAGCAACGCGAATGGGAGCACCGCAGGGCTGATGTCAAATTGGACAACCTCACGGACCGACTCCACGATTACAGGGCGGTGGTGCTCACATCGGTCACCGGAGTGCATCCCAAACAATCTGTGGCTCAAGCTGCCGAAATACTCTCGGGACAGGGCAACTTGGAATTTGTCAATCCACTCAAGATCAAGCGCAAATACCGGACCCACCGAAAACTGGCCCCTGACTTTGTGTACCGCCATGGTGTGTTGCGCGCAACCCTGCACCGAGAAACCCTCAACGAATACGGACGCTTTGTCCACCTCGTCATCAGAGATCACAATGGAAAGGTGGTTTATGACGCCCGCTACGAGAATGTGCATTTCGCCGAAATGCTGGCTCCTCTCTCAGGAACAGCGACACTTTAACGCCCTGAACGGGGTCATCAACCCCACGGCCCCCAGAGACTGCGCCCACTCCACTTCAGGGGTGGGCGCTGCCCATTGGGCACTCAATGTGGAATTCCCGTAGGCCTGAACCCCAATGACCGGCACAAGGCCATTGCTCCCCAATGGGCAACCGAAATCAAGCCAAAAAAGAGGTACGCATCGAAAATCGTAGAGAGCAACATCGGAAGGTGGATTGTGCATCCTGTACGCACGCGCCACCTTTTAGGTTACACATTACAGGCTGACCGCAATCAGCGTCGCGCTCCACCTCGCATCAAGCTGTAGCGGGGAGTTTGAAGTCAAAGAGATGGGCGCGCAGGTGCTCAGGTGAGGACTCAAACCCCCAGCCCAACAAAGCGCCCACCACCTCCTCTCTCGAGAAATCTACATGGCGGGCTTCCGAGGCTCCCCAATCGTAGACATGCCTTGGCAACCACGACTCTTCCGCCAAGCGGCTGAGCATCGCTTCCCCAGGGTCTACCATGCCTTGATCATTGACATCCAACAATGCGCCGAAATCTTGCAACAGCGCTTCTTTGTCCTTGGCAAAAGGTGCGTGATCACCGGGCCTCATCTCATCGAGGAACGCGTCAAAATGAGCCACATCTCCTTGTTCGAAGTACCGGAAGCAAGCGCGCTGCAGCCACAGGTCACCAAACAGGATCTGGGCCAGCCAATACTGCGTCCAAGCGTTCCACGTCTCGAATTTCCCCATGGCCGCGTACGCCCGTGAAATGGTGCCGTCTGATTGCTTCCACTGGGTGCGGTGCAAGACCTCCATCTTGGAAAATGCTGCGGTAGAGAAATCTCCTTTTCGCACGGGTCCGTCTGCTTTTCCAAATGCGGACAACAGGTGGCGCGCTCCGTAATAGACGCTTTCGAAGGTGTGGATCAGGCCGTTCGAGTACAGAGGATCAATGAAGCCAAAAGTGGATGGGGCGGTGAAATGACGCTCTCCAACAGATTGGCGCGAAGCGTATTGCAATCGGCTTGTTCGCGTGAATGGCATGGTGACTTCGATGCCTTCTAGATGAGCTTCGATGTCGGGAAACCGTGCGATAAAGCTGCGGAACTCTTGTTCGGCCGACACCGTGCTGTCTTCAGGATAGACCCGGGGATCCAACATTAGGCCTACGCTGGCCTTCCGCGATTCTGATCGGTTGAAGTTGTCAAACGGAATCACCCACATCCACCCCCCTTCAAACATGTGGTGCAGGGTGCCTTCATGCCATTTCCTTCCTTGAGAAGGTGAGGCGTGGAGGTTGTCAAAAGGCTGCAGACCCTCGACATGAGCAAAAATTGCGCGGCTGTGCGTCTGGGCCTCTGGAGCCCCATCGCGGTAGCCCATTTTCTGAACCAGCCGCGACCCACGGCCTGATGCATCCACATAGTAATCGCTGCTGTAGTCGGCAGTTGGACTGGACACCACCACGCCCTCAGCCGTGATGTTCACGTCATTGATGGGGGTTTCCTCGACATAATCCGCACCATATTCGATCGCTGCATTGAGCAGGAACTGATCGACTTCTTCTCGGTAGAGGTGACTCTCGCTGTAAAAGGGCAAATGTGGCGGCACCAATTGATGCATGCGGTCATTGGACAAAGGCTGTCCTTCGGTATGGTGCGCAAAGCCAATGCTGTGCTTTAAACCGCAGCTCGGTGTAATGTGGTCTACAATCCTGTCGGCGTGGCTCAGGTGCCCGATTTCCGGAATGCCGAAGCGCTCACCAATGATAAATGGCCAGATGGCACTTTGGGGCAAGAGCGCCTCTCCCAGGGCAAACCGGGGGTGCTTCCCTCGCTCTATGATCAGCACTTTCAGGCCCTCTTTGGCCAAAATGCTGGCCATTGATGTTCCGTAAATTCCGGAACCCGCAATGATGACGTCGTAGTGAAGCTGAGAATTTGACATGGCAAGGTGTTGACCCTTACAATGTGGGAAGAATCCACAAATGGGCGATGACGAAAGTCATGAGCCACCATGAGAACCGTCAACTTCTCACGCTCTCAGCGCTTCACCAGCCGTGTCAATTGCTGGTTTTGGCCAGATATAAAACGCACCGCATAGACTCCCGGAGACCACTGCCCCGCATCCAACACAAAGGGGAGCATGACGTTTTGGGCAGAAAAAACCGTGCGTCCAGCAGCATCTGAAACCGTCAAATCGCCCACCCCCTGACCGGTAACGACGGTGGCACTAGACACCGGGTTGGGAGAGACCCCCAGATTCGGCATCTCCTCTTCGGGGAGGGGGTCCGCAACACTGAGGATTACCTCATCACCATCGGAAGGCCAGTTGAGCGCTTCGCTCACCAGCGTGCAACTTCCATCGGTGGCCGTGAGCATGTAAGTGCCTGGGGCGGATGGGACAAACACATTGTCTTCTCCCACCAACACCCCATCAAGGTACCATGCGAAGTCCAGTGGCTGCCCGCCCCCAGCAACCAGAGCTAAAAACCCGCTACCTGTGGATTGAATGGACAATTCAACCCCATCCAAACAAGGGCCGAAGATGGCAAAGAACTGATCGTCCTCTTCCAATGAAACCTCTACAAAGGGCTCATTGGCATCGACCCACCCCATGTCAATGTGGTAGTTGCTTTGCCATCCGAGAAACCCAAATCCTGTGCCCGGTATGGCTGCGATGCGAACCGGGCACTCACCGAAGTATTCGCCATCCCAACCTGAACCTAGGCCTTCCATTTCATTGACCGTAACCTCGCCGCCGAATGGAGGTGACCAGCTGACTGTCAATAGTTCTGGGTCACTGTAACCAAACTCATCCCGGACCTGGGTGCGCTCAGGAGTAGCCCTGATTTCATTGTGATTGCGCATGTGTTCTATGCGCTGTTGCCAATAGGACATCGAAGCCGGCGACTCCCACATTTCGATGTGGTGTACCATGGCCGGCGCCATGTTGGCTGCCGTCATGGACAGGCGTGCATCGAAGACATCTTCGCTAAAGGTGGTCTCCAAAAGATCACAGGTCCGGGTTGCAAAACGACATTGGTAATCGCCATCCGCCATCACCTTTTTAAAGAGGTCGGTAAAGCGGGACTGGTAAGGTGGATTGAGCGTCAAATTCAGGTAGTTATCGTAAGGGCTGGTGCCCCAAGCTCCAAAGCAAGCGTCCGTATCATAGAGCATCGGACGCCACAAGCCATCCCCAGTATTGGCTCGGAAAAACTTGACATTGTTCTGGCCCCAAGGTGCTGCAATCCAATCGACATTTTGGCCATGGATTTCGAAGATGTGGTAGTCGATGTACGAGGCCACATCAAAATTCTGCTCAAACGCATCATGGAAAGACCCCGATCCGTCTGGAAGCTCCAACAATGGGTCGACCGTCGCCTCAAACGCACTGGGACCTCCATTGAGCGAGGCGAATGCACTGACAAGGTCCACTGCATTGTCATCCCAACCGAAGTTGTCTTCAACAAACTGCTCGTCTGCCTTTTCTCTGGCCCCGTATACGCCCCAATACTCCCCATTGAGGTACACCTCTACAGGCCGCCATCCCGAGGCCACAACATGGGTTTCCAGCGCCAACTCACCGTAAAAGGCATCCTGGAATTTGTTTTCCCAAGAGGCTTGCCCTCCGTTGCGGAGGTTCAGATTTCCGAATTTTTCGATCGAAGGCTTAGAGGCAAAAACAGTGTGTTGCAACGGCCCTGTATAGCGCTTTTTGAAGTCCAGCCTGAAGGACCGCTGTGCTTCAGCACGTGACCACCCCCCATGAATCTCGAGGTCCAGTCGCGCCTCGGCTACTGGACTTCCTGTGCCATCGAACCAGGTCAATCGGCTCTCACGAGACCAGGGCTGCCAGAAGTTGGACCCAAAGAAGGGATAGTCTTGCCCAGCATTGGGGCCAGAGACATAGATGCCGGTGTTCCAATCCCAGAGGTGATCGGGGTGGGTATATATGCTCACCTTTTCCAAGCCAGTGGAAGGTTCATCGAGGAAGTAAATGCGGTCCACCGTTTCGCTGGGTACCATCCCTTCTCCAAAAGCCTTGATGCTCAGAACAGATGTCTCCACTGGATTCCAAAAGCCTGTAAACACACTGGAGGAAGGGGTGGGCTCGGAACCGTCCACCGTGAAGCGCAGGGTCACAGGAGGCAAAGTCTGCCCGGGAGGCCCAGAAGGTTGTCCAGGGCTTGCCGTCACCGTAGATGCTGCGTACCAACCGGATGCCGGTTCAACCACGGGCGCAGGTGCCACATGTGAAAGACAGCTGGAAAGGTTGGCGCTGCCCGGGGATGGTGAAGTGAAAAAGCACCAATCAGAAGCCCCCTCTGCCCTTCCCATCGTCACACCAGCCCTCAACTCTGTGGGCAAGCTCGCGAGGTCCAGCAGGCTTCCGGAGGCGTTGGACAAAATCACAGGTTCTCCGGGCTTGAGCTTGAAATTCGTGTGGTATTCTGGGGCAGCAGGCTCCCACCAATCGGGAAGGATACCAAAGGGAACCGGTGTCGGCGCAGACCGAGCCAATGCCAGAAATGGGCGGGCAGTGAGGTCCGAAGAATTGGCGTTCTCGTTGTGAACCTGAACCGCCAGAACATTGGTGCCCTCGACCAACCATTCGCGGGGATCGAAGGGGACGGACTCGGGAATACCCCCGGAGTACAACACCGCTTCATGCAGTCCATTAGAAGATGCATTGTGCGCCACCGACACGTCATTCATGGTCGAAGAACGCGACAACTCGCGCCCGTTGAGGAACGCGACATAACCATCGTCGTAATCCATCGCCAAATGGCCATGCACCAGCTCCTCGAGGTTGACGACATTAAAAGACCTGCGCATGAAGACGACACCGCCATTGATGACGGTGGCGTCGTCCCCATCGCCGTAACCAATGCTTCCAGGACCTGCCTGCCAAGCAGAATCATCAAAATTGAGCGTCCGCCAATCGGAGTCTAGCGCCTGGTTAGGCACCCAATAACGCCAGAGGTCTTCGTCGTCTGCTGGACACTCCCAATGGTCCACGGCACCGACATCCCTTCCAGAACACCACACCACCAACCTCTCTTGGGGAGCAAGATTGACATTGGGCAGGCTCCATTGGCTCCAATCTTGAGGGTCATCTGACAACCGAAGACTGCCCAATGCCTGAGTGCCTTCGCCAACATTGACCAACTCGATCCAATCCTCTCCTCGGCCCAACCCGTCTGTCAGGTCACCAACGGCATCGATTTCTGCGATTTGAATTTGAGCCAATGGTTGCCCTATCACAGCAAACGCCATCAGCAACACCAACCAACCATGCCGTCCGGGGCTTTGAGCGTTCTTCACGACAGTGAATTTAATTCCATCAGGGCCGCCAAAACAAGCCATCCAAGACCCCATTCTAAGATGTTATCTGTGATTTATGGGGTTAAATGTTGAACGAATGACTTCTACACTTAGATTCGCGGCTCATTTTATAAGTTTTACCCATGCAGGGCACAGTTAAATTCTTCAACGACGACAAGGGCTACGGCTTCATCACTCCCGATGACGGGTCCAAAGATGTCTTCGTTCACATCAAAGCAGTCACAGGCGATATCGCCGACGGCACATCAGTCAGTTTCGACATCAAAGAAGGTCCCAAGGGCCTCAATGCTGTCAACGTTCAGGTCCTCTGAGGCCTGTTAAGTCCCTGCGAATACCGCAAACACTGCCCACCTAGTGGGATTACGATACCGAAAAAGGCCGGCTTTATGCCGGCCTTTTTTATTTGAAAAGAAGAACAGTCCTTGCTAGGTTGCAGCATGCGCACCGTGATTTGGCTGGGCGGGTTTGCCTTCTTGAACCTCATGGCACTCGTGATTTTCATGGTGCCACACGAATTGATGCAGGCCTCCCATGTCGATGGGTTTATGCCCTACCTCTTGGTCCTGGCGATTGGCGGATACCTGGTGTTGCGGACCCAATTGCTCCGCTTCCGGCGCCCATGGAGCGCGTTCCTGATGAATTGGACCTTGGGGTTTCACCTGCTTTTCTGGGCTGAAATGATCATGGAAGCGGTCGTCTTTACGGTCTTGGACTTTCACAACACGGATGCCAACGACCCTTATTTCATCGCATTTTGGGTGCTCATTTTGATGTGGACTGTGGTGGGCGGGCCTTGGCTCTACCGCAGACAACGCCAGGCCTCTGCACAGCGGGCATAACCAAGCACCTTGTGACACTGGCGGACCCTTGAATTTCGCCCGTCCCTTGATGGTCTGGACGGCCATTTATGGCTACAAAAAAAGCGGACCTAAGCCCGCTTTTTTTTTACCGCGTGATTGCTCGGATCACATGTCATTCAGGGCCTGCATGGCCGCGGTCACGTCACCGAAAATCTGGGTGAGCCAAATTTTGCCGTCTGCGTCAAAATCCCAACTCTCGTAGTATTTGATGGTCACAGCCTTGCGCTCTGTAGAATCGGTGGCTGGAATCGCCGCCTCCCAGTCGAAATAAACGCGGACGGAACCGTCGGGCTCCTTCGTATCGGCATTGACGCCGGGCAACAATTGCACATCCTCGGTCACCAGGTCAAAGTCGTACTTGGCAAAAGCCCCTTCCCAGCCACTGACCTTTTCCTCGAGGAAGGAAGGTTCTGTCTTGCCGAACGCAGAAGGCCGCCACTGGGCCGTATCCGCGAAGTGGGACCGGACGGCAGCAATGTCTTCATTGTCGAAATCGCGAATGAGGGCCATTGCGGTCTCGGAGTTTTTCTCGAAGATGGCGTCCGCTTGAGAGGATCCGCCTTCGGCGGGCGGTGTGCAAGCCACCAGCAAGAGGGCAGGCAGAAGGAAAGCAAAATGTTTCATGGGTTGTGTTGATTTGGGTTGACTTATGGGGTTTGTAAATTGAAATTCAAGAGGTTACGGCTGGGTAAATCTGTGGACTTCGGAGGCATCCGAGGACGCGACGAGCACGATCAGTAGGCCAGGTCCGAACCGGGGCAATGTCATCTCCCCTTCGAGGCCACCCGACCACAAGGTCCTGCCAGATGCATCGAGGATGGAGCACCGCACAGGCTGTGAAGCACAGAGGATCTGCTGCCCCTGCTGGTGCATCACCTGGACAAGGCCCGGGCTAGAAGGCACAGCAGAAATCCCATTCACTTGGGGTTCAGAGATGCGCATGACCCCTACTTCTGTGTCGCCACCGGCATCGGTATCGTTGAACAGGACATAACCGCCATCTACCAGACAACCGTATTCTGTGGCCGTGTTCACCCCATCTTGGCAGAAGACGGCACTGTTCAGAATGTCACCGTTGCCATCCACCTTGAGCGCCCATCCGTTCCAAACATCTGAGGACTCATAGGGAGGAAGCTGCTCGCTGTAACCGCTCTCATCCCCTGTCCCCCCAAAAAGGTAAATCCCTGAGGCATCTGCTTTTACTCCGTACAACTCATTGCGGATGTGTGAGAGGCTGTATCCACGGGGGTTTGCATAGTGGCCGATCCACTCCACTTGTCCATCGAGGTTGGCCTTGATGCAGCTGAAGTCGAAGGGATCTCCAGCGCCAGGACGCCCTCTGTGACCGCCGTAATAGAGGTGGCTGCCATCGGTGGCCAAATCATAAGGAATGACATCGCCTGTGCCGGAGAGGCTTTCTTGCCACAGCAGGCTACCGTCCATTCCCATAGCGGAGATGCCCAGGTCTTCGTCCCATTCGGCAGTGGCGGCATACATCATTCCACCGGCTTCAGCAACCGCCAGGACATACTCAGAGCCGGGCACATTTTCGGACCACACCAGGGCTCCGTCGATAGGGTCGATCTTGACCACATTGCCCGCTCCTCCGTACACAACGAAGATGGTCCCCGCCTCATCTCCACCCACAAAACCGGCGCCGTAGAGGTAGCCATCGGCCCCCTCTACCGCCATTCGGATGCCATCGTAGCTCCCCACTCCCCCAGGCGCGTCATAAGTCTGGGACCACACGATGCTGCCATCTCCCCCGTCCAGTCGGGCCATCCAGCGTTCTTGGCTGCTGCCCGATCCTCCGGTCACGATATAATCCGGTCCATCTGGCGCCTCGTACACCGCAATTCCAAAACCTGCAGTACCCTCGATCGTGCGGGTCCACATCAGCGCTCCGGTTTCTCCATTGACCCGGTGCACCCGGCTCATGTCATCGGGCATAAATACCAAACCGATGTGCCCCTCGCTGTCGGCCACACCGCGGTTCACCTTGCCTGCGGGGCCTTGCGTAAAGGTGCTTTCCCACACCACATCCGCATTGTAGCTGGACGATTCTGGCACGACCTGGGCCACGGCCAAGCAGGGAAACAAAACCAAGGGCAGCGTCCATCTCATGGCCCGAAGGTAACCGCCCACACGGCTTGTAGGAAAACTCTTACCATGAGCTTCTCATCACATGTTCCAAATCAGGAACTTGGGTCAAAATCAAACCGCGGCGCCCTGCGTCACAAACCCTTACTGATGGAGAATGAAATGCTCATTCCGGTCATCTTGGCTGGAACCTTTACGGCACTGTCCGTTTTTGGCGTTGTACGACGCAACCCCCTCTTGGTGAGACTCGGATACTTCCTTTTTGGAGGCATGATCGTCACCTTCAATTTGATGGGCTACATGGCCGGAGAGGTCATGTACGAAGGAGGCCTGGTCGAGATCATGTCGATTGGCATCTTCTTGTGTCAAACCATCATCATGTACCCTGTAGTGCCGAGTGATGTCAACTTCAATGACCCCGCGATCAAGACCATGGCATTGAGGATCACCACCACCATCTTCATCATCAACGCGACTTCTGTGTGGCTTGTGCTCTCCATGCCTGCATTCCCGCAACTGCTCGGCTTGTTTCACGGCATCCTGGCCGTCATCATGTTGATGCGCATCGCGATGGTGGCCTCTGGCCAAAACCCGCCCACCAACAAATAATCCACCATGTCACTTTCTATGGTATTCCGCGCATCCGCGGCGGTTCTCATTGTCAATGGGCTCATGGCCCTTTTCATGACCGACTCGTTCATGGCCATGGCCGAATTTGATGTCACCACAGACATGCACACCTTGGGTCAATTTATGGGGGTCACCTTTCTCATCTTCGGCATGATTGCTTGGAAGACGGTGGACCTTGCGGGTGACAACCTCGCCGCCTTTGGCAAGGTTTACGCCTTGGCCGAATTCATGTGGGTTGCCATCATCGGCTACCATGTTGCAACCGGAGTGACGGGCGGAGCCACTGCTTTGGGCAACTTGGCGATCAGCAGCTTATTTGCCCTCCTTTTCTTCCTGAAAAGCCGCGGCCAATAGCGACACATATGCCTGAAAAGAAAGGGTGGCTTCGGCCGCCCTTTTTTGGTTTACACAAGTTCGTCGACCACGTGCTGGGCTGCGAGCCAACCGGTCTGCACGGCACCTTCCATGTACCCCCAATAGTCGCCACTGAACGCTTCTCCAATGAACCCGAGGTTGCGAACGAAAGCGACTTGCCGCTCTTCCTCATCTCCTTCAAAGTACAGGTGGTCCATCGCTGCCGTGTATTGGCCGCGGTTGAAGCAACTGTAACTGCCCCCATAACCCGATTCCTGAGCCCAGTTGATGGCCCAAGCTGTTCCATTGCGCGCACTGGACAGCCCGGGGAACAATGGCGCTGTTTGCGAGGTGAAGGTGTTGGCCATGGCTTCTGCAGCATTTGGATCGGTCGCTGCTGCCGCCGCCCCGCCCAGCAAAAAGGTCAATGACCCGTCACCCTGTTGGAGCGGGTTGCTGTCCCAGCAGGTCTGCAAACCGGCATTGGAAAGGACTTCTCCATCGAAGCCGGCATCCCGCCAAGGCGTGCCATTGAATCCGGCCACGATTTTGGCGTGCACGCCCATGCCAGCCGCCTCAATGAAAGTCTCCAGGCTTGTGGGCAGGTCCACCCCTTGGAACTGCACTTGCCTCAGCGCCGGCAGGGGCAAGCCCAGCAATACGATGTCCACCTCAACGGCATCCATGCCATCGAACTCCAGCACAAAGCCTCGGCCTTGACGGCGGACCACCGCAAGCCGCGCGCCGGTCACAAGTTGCCCACCTGTTGTGCCGCCCAAGGCGGCGACCATTGGCTCCACCAAAGATTGGGTTCCCCCGCTCAGCTTGTAGCGCTCCACACCGTCAGAAGCGGCCGTGCCATCGTGAACCTGCGGCAGGTCCTCCACAAAGTGCAAGGCTGAAATCTGGGCGGCAGGCTGTCCAAACTCCGTCAACATGGCCATTTCGAGCACCGCCCTAAAAACACCGGAAACGCCCAGGGAATCCCAGTATTCTGTGCAAGTCAGTGCATCCAATACCGGCGCCTTGGCGTCGTAATCCGCTTCCAGCCCTGCGGCATCGGACAAGAAGATGGGCAGATAAGGCGCCGTCAATTCCACAAGCTGATCCATGTCCAACTCCTCGCCATCAAAGAGGTAGCGCAGGCCATCAAGTTCAGAAGTTTCCAAATCGTCCAGGCCAAGCCCGAAACGATCAACCAGGCTGAGCATCCATCCGTGCCCTTGGTCGATAAATTCTCCCCCCGCCTCAAAGGTCTTGCCTCCGGGAAGGACACCTTCCACAGTCTTGGCACGTCCCCCAAACCGATCCGAAGCTTCGTAGAGCACAGGGGACATTCCTTTATCCTGCAGGCGCAATGCGGCGGTCAAACCGGCTAGCCCGCCCCCTACAACCGCTGCGGTCGTGTTGGCCAATCTGCGCTCCTTGCTGCACCCTGCACTGGCCACCAACGGCAGCGCTGCCAGCGCGCCCATGGCCTTCAGCGCATCGCGCCGTGGCATCCCAGACAACCGGGCAGTGCGCTCCCAATGTTGGGCCCATTGCTCCGTTTTCTCGACGTCCCCTTCACGGCCCGTGAGGGCCGCTGCACGGGCCAAAGCCCGGTGGACCCAACGCATATGCTTGCTCTTTGGCACCCCTCAAGGTAGGTGCTCCCCCACTTTCTCCAAGCGCGGCCAGCCAGCGCCTACTTCTTCTTGCGGCGGTTATAGATGACCAGAATGGGCAACAACAGCGCCATGACCGCGAAAATCATCATTGAATTCATACCGGTAAGATCTTGAGCCGCCTCCATTCAATGTCTGAATCTGGGCTGCAGTAATCCAATTCAAGGCGGGGAAAACAAAAAGACCTCCCGAAGGAGGTCTTTTGTGTCGGGATAGCAGGACTCGAACCTGCGGTCTCCTGCTCCCAAAGCAGGCGCCTTACCAACTGGGCCATATCCCGAGCGGGCGGCGAAGATACGGCAACCTTTGAAGATTGCCTATCAGCTCGCCTGCTTATTGTAATCACGCAGCAACCACGTCACCTCAGCGTCGTCGGGAGACAGAATCTCCAAGGAGATGTCGTGCTCTGCAGCACGGGACTGGAAGTCCTCAATGACCTCTCGCACATCCGCGTCCATGCGGAGCGTGGTCGAAGCGTCGAGTACGACGTGACCTCCTGGCTTGACCCGGATCAACGCCTGGCGCAGCCCCGCTTTGTGAAGGAAAGTCATGTCCTCGCTGAGGTCGAAGTGGTACACCCCGCCGGCACCCTCACCTTCCTCGTAACGGTATCCCACAAAAGGATGCTGGTAGTGGTCGAGCAGGATGCTCAGGATGGCCACGACCAGTCCGATGCCGATGCCGACCAGCAAATCCGTGAAGTAAATCGCGAGGATGGTGACCACAAACGGCACGAATTGGCGAAGGCCCTTGGCGTACATCTTCTTAAAGTTGGCAGGCTTGGCGAGCTTGTAGCCCACCACAAAGAGCACAGCGGCGAGGCTGGCGAGTGGAATCAGGTTGAGCACCTGTGGAACCAGCAAGAACAAGATGAGCAACCACGCACCGTGAAGGATGGCGCTCATCTTGGTGGCATTGCCCGTCTGGATGTTGGCTGAGGAGCGGACGATGACCTGCGTGATGGGCAAGCCGCCGATGAGACCGCTGACGGTGTTGCCTATGCCCTGTGCGATGAGCTCGCGGTTGGTCGGTGTGATGCGCTTTTCGGGGTCGATCTTGTCGGTGGCCTCCACGCAAAGCAGCGTCTCCAAGCTGGCGACGATGGCAATGGTGACACCGAGGGTCCAGACCGCTCCGTTGCCGATGGCACTGAAATCGGGCAAGGTGATCAGCGAACCCCACTCTTCGGGTTGAAGAACGGGAAGCTGCACCAGCTGAGCCGCCGAGAGGCCGCCGTCTCCGCGGGTGGCGAGGTGGATGCCGACACCAGCCAACACTGCAGCGAGAGAGCCCGGCAGAATCTTGGTGAAGGCCTGGTTCTTCATGAAGGGACGGTCCCAGAGGATGACAATGCCCAGACCGGTCGCCGCGATCAGCATGGCGGTCGGTGTGATGTGGCTGAGGCCGTCGATGAAGCCATCGACCCCTTCGACGCCAGCGTAACCGAAGGCGTGGGGCACTTGCTTCAAAAAGATGATGATGCCGATGGCAGCCAGCATGCCTTGGATAACGCTGGAAGGGAAATACAATCCGATAACACCGGCTTTGAGCGCGCCCAGTGCGAGCTGAACGAGGCCGCCGATCACCACGGCCATCAAGAACACTTCATAGGAAGGCAGGCTGTTGATGCCGTTGAGGACGATCACGGCGAGGCCCGCAGCGGGACCCGACACACCGACCGCACTGCCGGAGATGGGGGCGACCACGAGGCCGCCAAGGATGCCGGCGATCAGGCCGGCCAAGGGGGGCGCACCGGATGCCAGGGCGATGCCGAGGCAAAGGGGCAGTGCGACAAGAAATACAACGAGGGAGGCAGGAAGGTCCTGCTTCAGGTGCTTAAACATGGGGGGTGGGTTGGAAAAGGAAAGGCAACAGGACGTCCCTGTCGC
>DDCX01000039.1:0-1195 GCA_002336475.1 Flavobacteriales bacterium UBA1995
CTCTTCTTCTTTGTTGGTCAGGAGGTCGTCAAAGGCTTCGACTTCGTCTACCCTGCTCGACATCGGCAATATGAACCCGCTGAGGGCGGGATGGGCGACTTCGTCGAGGTCGAGCAGCAGCCCGCCGGCGTCGTCCATGCCGTGGCAGCGCACGAGGACCTGGACCCCTGCGGGCATGGGTTGGGCGAGAACGGCTTGGATGGCCTTGCGCCGGGGGGCCTTGTCGCAGGTGCAGACGCCGTCTTCTATGTCCAAGATGACGGTGCCGGGACGGGTGGGGAGGGCCGGAGCCTTGTGGTCCAGCTTGAAGAAATACGGACTGCGCATGTCCACGGTGCGGTCATGGGTCGCGGTGCTGGGGGCCGTTGAGGGGGCCAAGGAGGCCGAAGCATCGGATGCGGAGGGAATGGGTTGTGTCATGGCAAGGCGGTTCGATGGGCAAAACAGTGGCCACAAGGAGGGGCGCCTTTCACACTTTGTCGATGACGATCGTCATGGGTGAAGGTGACTTTTGAATGCTTTTGCGCGGCGTCGGAGAACCTGCTGCTGCGGGGATTGTCATACCGCTATGACCCCCGAATTGACCCCGGAAGACACCGACCGCATCATCGGCATGGCATGGGAAGACCGCACGCCCTTCGAGGCGATTGAAATGCAGTTTGGGCTCAAAGAAAACGACGTGCGTCAAATCATGCGCCGCGAACTCAAACCGGGTTCGTTTCGGCGCTGGCGAGAGCGCGTCAAAGGGCGGGCCACCAAGCACCTCGCCCGGCGCGGTTTTGATACTGGCCGCTTCCGCTGCCCAGAGCAACGCAACAACTGATTGCCCGGACGGACGCCCCGTCGGTCCTGACTCCGACCAGTCTGCGGGTGTCTGTTATGGGCAAGGATCTCCGAACTGCCCGAGTAGGAACAGCACGTCGGTAACGCCCACGATGCCGTCGCCATCGAGGTCGGCCAGACACAAAGACAGGCACCCAAATTCGCTCAAGGTGACCAAGACATCGCTGACTTCGATGATGCCGTTTCCGTTGAAGTCGCCCGTGCAGGCCACCGTGCAGCTGCCGTCGTCGGTCGTGGCGTCAGGGTCGTAGTTGTCGGCGTCAGGATTGGTGCAGCCGGGAATGACCAGGGGGTTGGGATCCAAACAAAACGTTCCGGAGGTGGAGAAGGCAAACTCCCCGCCCGAGAGAAC
>DDCX01000039.1:1254-8902 GCA_002336475.1 Flavobacteriales bacterium UBA1995
CGGCATCGGTGATCGTCCAGGTGGTTTCTCCGGGATAGTTGTCGGTGTTGATGGTTACCACCACCGATTGGGGGTATTCTAACACGCACGTCCCATCGTCGATGGTGGCTTGGCTGTCGTAGTTGCAGGCAGCGTCGTTGGTGCACCCACTGCAACTGCTGTCGTCACCCCCGCACACGCCGCACAAGTCCAACGTGGTGCAGCTGCCATTGTCGATGATGGCGGTGGGGTTGTAGTTGCACGCTTCGGCATCCGTGCAGCCTTCTTCGGGACCGATGTCGGCCTTCCACATCCCGCGCCCATAGGTGCCCGCGTACAGCGTGTTTTGGGTCTCCTGAATTTCCAGGTCAAACACTTCCACGTTGGGCAGGCCGATGTTGAAGTCTTCCCATGCGATGCCGTTCCAGGCGAAGACCCCAATGTCGGTGCCGGCATAGATTTCGTCGGTGGTTCCGATGTTGTAGGCCAGGCAGTGCACCGGCACGTCGGGCAACCCCGTGCTCATGGCGTTCCAGCTCCCGCCGGCGTCGGCAGACACAAAGACTTTGTCGCCCAAGTAGGACGACAGGGAAACGAAGACCCGGTTGGCGTTGGCAGGGTCGATTTGAATGTCGGTGATGAAGGCGTTGGGAAGCCCACTCACGGCGTTCCAGTTGCTGCCGCCATCTCCTGTGGTCCACAAGCTTCCCTCTTTGGAAATGTACATGCGGTCGGTGTTGGTCCACGCCACTGCGATGTTGTTGAGGTTGCCCGCACCAGGGCCGCCCAGTGCACTCCAAGAGTTGCCGAAATCGGTGGATTTGAACACGCCGTCTTTGCCCAAATAAAGGACCGCGTCATTGCTGGGATCCTTGATGAACGGGGTTTCCCAGTTGCCTCCCGCGTCGGCTCCTGTGCCCCCGCCGCCCACAATGTCGGAGAAGTTGTTGTTGGAATCAATGCGGTAGAAAGACCCCAATTGATAGGAGCCATAGAAGAGCCGCCCGCCATCGTAGTCGGAGTTCTCGCTAACGTAAACTTCAAAGCCATCGGCACCGCGCATGTCCTCCCAGTTGCCTCCATCGAGCAGGATGGTGCCGTTGTCTTGCAGACCCGCTCCGACTTGACCTGCCTGGTCCTGTCCCACACCAATTTGATACATCTGGCTGATGCTCATTCCGTTGGTGATGTCGCTGTAGCTGACCCCTTGGTCTGTAGAGGAGTAGACGCCACCATCGCAGGCGACTATAAAGGTGTTGTCTTCGAAGGTGAGGCCGTGGATGTCGGCATGCACTTCTGCCAATCCCTCAGCACCGACCCAATGGGAGCTGCACACCCAGCTGTTTCCGCCATCGGTGGATTTCCAGATGTTGACGCCGGCGATCATCACGACATCGGGTTGGGTGGGATGGGCGGCGATGCACAGGTCGTACCAGCCTTGGCCAGAGTTGTCGCTGCCCGTGGGGGAATACCCCAGCATGTTCGAGGTGCTTTCGTCGGAAACGGTGGTCCAGGTGACCCCGGCATCTTGGCTCACATAGAAGTCCAAGAAGCTGCTGCCTTCGCTGGCGCTGGCCATCATGTAAATGCGGTCGGGGGCACCGGGCGTTACGGCGATGCAATTGCGGTTCATGTTGGCCGCGCTCGAAGGCAAGCTGACCTCCGTCCAAGACTGTCCGCCGTTGGTGGACCGGAAAAACCCGGTGTTGGAAGAACCGTAGACGATGTCAGGGTTGGTGGGGTGGAACTCGACGTCCCGAAAGCGGATGCCACTGGTGCCTGAACCGTAACTCCAGTTGGCTCCGGCGTCGGTCGTGACCAGCATGCCATAGCGGGCAGCGGCCACGATGAGGTTGCTGTTGTTGGGCGAGATCAACATCCGGCCGATGGTGAAGTTGCCCTCTCCCGCGGGGTCGTATGAAACGGACCAATTGTCGCCGCCGTCGGTGGTTTTAAGGACCCCCAAACCAAAAGTGTTTCCGCCGTCGTCGTCTCCTGCAGCAGCGTACATCACATTGGCATTGTTCGGGTCAATGGCGATGTCGGTAAAGCCGATGATGGGCACCTCGTCGGTTTCGTCGGGAAACAAGAGGTCCCAGTTGCCGCCAGCATTGGTGGACTTCCAGATTCCGCCTCCGGGTGCGCAGGCGAAGTAGGTGTTGGAATTGGTGGGGTCGACGCGGACCTTGTTGATCCTGCCTACACCTCCTGCATAGGCATGCGGTCCGGCGGCAGGCCTGGACACTGGACCGAGGGATTCCCAGACGTCTTCCACTTGGTTGGCAGCAGGTGGCGTGTAGAGGCGGGGTACGTTCCACGGTTCGGTAGAAAGGGGCATTTTGCCCGAAGGGTAAACCCGCGGTTCCATCTGGTGCATCCAGCGGCGAAACGGCTTGTAGCCGGCACCTTTTTGGATTTCGCGCCCCTCCCAATAGGCCTCAAAGGCCGCTTTGATTTCATAGAAATTCCCGCCGTCTTCCTTCAATGTCAAGTACGATGCCTGGCTTACGGGTTCTTGGGCCTGCACTCCGGGTTGTAGGCTGAGCGCACAGATGAGGCTGCAGAGGACCGCCACCACAGCCGTAACGCCGCCATGGCTGTTGGGGTGCGCTGGTTTTCGGGAGCGGGTGAGTGGGGGAAATACGGCCATCTGAAGTTGAATTCGCTACTTGAAGTTAATGTGAATTTCCTCCGCAGCGCACTGATTGTTGGGATTATAGCGTTGGCTTTTTGTGTTCCATGCACCCTAAGTTTGACGGTCATGTTCAAAGAGACAACGGTACTGGTTTTTGTGTTACTCATGGGTTTTTCTGTCCCGTTTGCGGCCCAAGAGACTTTTTTAGAAAAGCACCTCTATTCCAAGTGGGTGAGTGGCCAAGAGGAGCTGAGTTTTTTGCAAGCCACGGCAAAAAACAGCAGATACGGAGGGGCAGAGGCTCCCACTTCTTTTCTATTTCAAGGCATCAACTATGCTCCACCTGCAGAAGGTGTGCAGTGGGAGGTGGAACGGAGCTTGGAATGTTGCATGTGCAGCTATGCCGCGTTGATCCAAAACACGTCGGATACCTTGCTTTTGGAGCGGGGTGCCCGCGGGGACTTTGGTCCAGTTGTTGTCACCCGCCATGCGTTTTTTTTGGAGGGTAGTGCATTGATTCAGACCGTTTCTGAATGTGAGGATGGTGAGCCCGTTCAAGAATTGCGCCGTGTTTGGAAGCGCAGTCAGACGCGGAGGAGTCCCCGGTCGGCGGCATCTGAGACGGCGCGCTACTCCAATTGTTGGGTTCCACTGAACGTTCGGTCGGAGCCGCGTCAAGGGAGTGAAGTGGTGGGGCAACTTCAGTGGGGCGAGGCGGTTGATTTGCTCAGCGCTGGGGATGAAGACCTGGATGTAGAATTAAATTTCGATCTGAGTTTTAGTGCCAAAAGCAAGCGTCTGGAGTTGCCGGCATACACGCTCTCTGCGCCTTTTGTCAAGGTGTCTTTTGAAGGGGGAGAAGGCTATGTGTTTCAAGGGCTGTTAAGCCCGGGTCCTCCTTTTGATTTTGCAGCCTTTTATGTGGCTCCAGCTCCATCTACTGAACCTGCTCCAAAAGGCCGGTTTCAGAGAGCGGATGCCGCGCTTTTGTGGGAGGAAAAGGTCGAGGTCGAGCAGCGTGAGGAAGGCATGGCTGTGAAGACGTTCCGGGGCTATGACGACGGGGTCGTGGTCAAGCATTGGTACGATGGTAAATACCAATTTGGGGTCACCGTAGAAGTGCCCCTTGGGACCCCCGATGAGTTCTATGTGGTGTCCAACAACCTCTTGCGATTCTTAAGCGCCCTGAGCTTTGAAAGTTTGAGCATCGGGCCGTTGTCCTTCTATGTCAACTTCTCGGAGATGAGCGAGAGCTTCTTCACCGAGCGTTCTTCCGACGGGACCAAGATGTACATCCATTATGAGGGCGGTGGTTGCTGACCTCCCACAGCGGCGCACCGCTACTCTATGTTGCCGATTTCGTCCCGGATCCACTGTGTGAGTCGCGCATCGTACCCCATGCGCCTGTCCATGCGGTCGGCATATGAACGGTGCCAAAAGCCAATGTCGCTGCAGCGCTCGAAAAAAGCATTGTCGGGTGCAGTTCCATTCCACGTTCGCAGTTTCACGTAGCCCATAAAGGGCTCCATTGAATCTGTGGAGGTCATGTTTTGGAAGTAAAATTCTTCTTGGCTCTTGGCCATCTCGGCGATGACGCTCTCGATTTTGCGCAAGAATTCATGCTGGACGTATTTGGATTGCAACGCCCGCGCCAGGGTGTCGTTTTCGATCAACTCCATGAGTCCAGAATTCTGAAGTGTCCGGTATTCCTCTTGGTTGTCCACGAAGACGGTTTGTGCCATCAAGCACATGGAGCAGTGCTTGCCTATGGAGTCTGGATGCTGTTCTGCAAACGTGCTCCGCTGCTCTGTGATCCATGCACAAGAAGCCGAGGCGGGTGCGTGCACCGCGATGTTGAATTCAAAGTCGAGGCTGTCGGTTTGGATGTTGGTCAGGATGCGCGACAGGCTTTGGTTCTTGACGCTCTCCTTGTACTGGTGCGCATTGTTCTTTTCGATGGTGACCGACACTGTGATGCCCAGTAGGATCACAGCAAACTCGACGATGTAGTGGAACGCGCTGCGCATCCCGCCTTTTTCTTGCTTCGACATGACAGCAAAATAGGATGGTCATGTGGAACCATGTCCCCGCCCACCTTATTCGGTGAGGCTGCGCCTCCCAAGCCATGGAGTCCCTCAGTGCCAAGGTGGCATCAGATGGCGGGCCCATTAACGCACCAATGTCACGTGGCCGCAGAATTGCCTCGGGCCAGTGCAGAATGGGTTTGTCGTTTCGACTTCGTCAGGCTCTTCGCCACTCAGCGTCAGAGTTACTTTCCAGTTGAACACCTCGTTTTGGGCGAAATAGTCGAACTCATCGTATTGCCCACGGTCTACGTCACCCTTCCAGAATTCATCGTAGTCTTTGGTTTCAAACACGACAGAGCCCCACCGGTCGAAGACTTGGAATTTGTAGCGCTGGATGAGGTTAACTCCGCGAATGATGGGTTTGAACCCGTCATTGATGCCATCTCCATATCCATTGCTTGCAGGGGTGAAAGCATTGGGGACAAAAACTGAAATTTTGTCGTCAATCACGATCAGGTCGACCACAATGTCAGAGCATCCAAACTCATTCTGAACATTGAGCGCCACTTGGTATTCCCCTGGTTCATCATAGCGGTGGAGGGGGTCTGGAATGAAGCTGCCATTGCCATCGCCAAATGTCCAGTTTGTCGCAAAGGCTGTGTTGCTTTCGTTGGAGAACTGGAAAGAGGTGTTTTCCGGCGAAGCGGCGAGCGGGAGATAGGAGAAGTCGGCCAAAGGGACGGGATGCACGGTAAAGTCCTCGGCGAGGGCAAGTGTATCGGTACAGCCTTCAGGACTGGTGGCTACGATGTACGACTCGAAGGTTCCGACTTGGTCGATGATCAGTCCTTCTGTGGGGAGTGGTCCATCGTAGATGCCCTCAATGTAGAGGGAGGTGGACTGGCTGTACGAACTGAGGTTCTGAAAGTCGACGGAAAGGGGGTTGCAACCAATGCGGGGATTGGCGGAGAGGTTGGCGGTGGGGGCGAGGTGGACGGTGAATTCGTTTTCGGCCAAATCCGCACAGGCATAGCTATTGGTGGCTGTAAGCGAAACGGTGTAGGTGCCTACCGCATCGGCTGTGAAGGTGGGGGCCGGGTTCGTGATCTCGCCGCCGCCATTGATGGACCAGTTGTGGTTGATGGAACCGATGCTCAGATTCTCGGTAACGATGTCCACCGGGAAGAAGCAGCTTTCGACATCTTCGAGGGCAAAGTCGGCCACCGGAGTGGGCAGCACTGTGATCTCCGCTTGCACTGTATCGGTGCACAATTGGTCGCTCTCTGAGATGAGGGTCACGGTATACTGCACCGGTTCAAGGCCGTTGTTGGCAAAGATGTGGGTGGGGGCGGTCTGGAACCCGGGCTCGCTGCCGTCACCGAAGTCCCAGGTTTGGAAGAGGCTGCCAGAGGAGGTGTTGTTTAGTGTAACACTAAATGGAGCGCACCCAAGGCCGTCGTCCAGGTCTATGGTGGCGACGGGGTTCGGGAAGACATCGACTTCGAGGCTGGACTCGGCGGTACAGCCTGTCAGCGGTGCTTCGGTCGAGAAGGTGACTGTATACGTGCCAGGCATTGCGTAAGTGTGGGCCGTTTCTAGGCCTGCACTGGTGGCGCCGTCGCCGAAAACCCAGTCGGCATTGCCAGGGTTGTCGCTCGTGGCCGAAAAGGCAAAAGGAGCTCCGACGCACGCTGACGGGTCTTCAACGGCGATGGTGGCCGACGGAATGGGGTGGACGGTTACGGGCAACTGCAGTGTATCGTAGCTGCAGCCGTTGGTCACGAATTGGGTGATGGTGTAAGTGCCAGGGTCGCTGAAGCTTGTGGTGGCGTCAGGGGTGGCCGCGAAATCACCATTGTCAAAGTCGTAGCTGATGGCGGTGGTGGCACTGCTGAAGTCTTCTACGGTTAGCGAGAGTGGAGCGCATCCGTCCGGGGTGCTTAACGTGAAGAAGGCCTCGACTTGGTTTGGCACGACAAGTACGTCGCCTGTGGCGGTATCCGCTCCGCATTGGTTGACCCCGATGAGCGTTACGGTAAACACCTGCTCAACGGTGTCGACGGCGTACCAGTGGTCTGGCGGATCGGTTCCCACGTAGCCGGTTCCGTCTCCGAAATCCCAAGTGACGTCGTCGGGAAGGCCCACAGAGGCGTTCATGATGTTCATCTCGAACGGCGAACAAACGGTGTCCTCCTCAAAGGCGAAGACCATGACGGGGGTAGGGTAAACGACGATGGCGTCGTTCACGACATCGCTTCCGCACAGGTTCGTCGCGGTGAGGCTCACGGCGTAGTCCACGATGCTGTCGCCTTGCGTGAAATTCAGCGCGGGTGGTGCCTCTCCGATGAAGCCGTTCCCGTTGACATCCCAAGTGAAGGTGCCGTAGGGCGCGTCGCTCAGGTTGGCGAATTGCACGTCGAGGGGAGCACAACCGGAGTCGGGCGAGAGCAGGAGATCGGCTGTCGGCGGGTGGGTGATGGTGACCTCCTGATTGGTGGTGTCCACGCACCCGAATTCGTTGTAGGCCTCCAGGATGATGGTGTACGTGCCGTCGCCGGGATAGGTGAAAGCCGGCGCATATGCGCTAGAGGTGCCAACGCCGCCGAGGTCCCAATCTTGGCCGGTGCTTCCTGTACTCAGGTTCTCCAAGGGAAGGTCGAGGTTGGAGCAGCCCAGGGTGTCGGCCGCAAAGGCGGCTACCGGCACGGGGTGGATGGTAACGGCGTGGACGATGGTGTCGCGGCAACCCGTCGCCGGGTCTTCGAACCAGTAGGCCGGGTTGTAGGCGCCCGGGGCGATGCCGCTGGCAAACGTGCCGGTGGCGGGGTCCAGGACGCCGTTGCCGTACCACGTTCCGCCCAGAGGGGTGGCGGCGGTCAGGGTGACGGTGCCGAGGTTGTTGCAGAAGGCGTCGGGGGAAGCGAGGTCAAGCACGGGCAGAGGGTCGATGGTCAGTTCCATCTCGTCTTCCGTGTAGCAGGTACCGATGCCGTAGGAGAGCAGGTAG
>DDCX01000039.1:8973-12915 GCA_002336475.1 Flavobacteriales bacterium UBA1995
GGCGAGGTGCCGGCCCAATCGATGTCGGCCGTGGGGAAAAAGCCGCTGGGCTGCAGGGGGAAGGCGTTGTCGCAGGCGACGAGGTCGGGACCGGCATCGGCGACAAGGGGCTCGGCGATGTCCACCGCGATGGAGGCGTTGTTCGTGCAGCCCGTGGCGCTGGACGTAAAGGTGTAGACGGCGGTGAAGCTGCCCGCTCCACTGCCGCTTGGGTCGATGATGCCGTCGGGCGAAACCGCAGGGGCAAAGGCGCCGAGGCCCGACCAGCTTCCCGTTCCTCCCTGCGTGAGGCCGGGCGAGAAATTGAGCAGGGTTCCGTCGATCGGCTGGTTGCAGAAGGTGGTGTCGGCACCGGCGTCGACAGTGGGGATTTCCTGAACGGTCACCACGTGGTCCGCGGTGTCGCGGCATCCTGTGGTGGGATCCTCGTACCAATAGATGAGGTTGTAGGTGCCGGGACCCGTAGCGGCGTCATCGGTCTGGAATCCCCCGGTTCCATCCGCTCCCGGGCCTTCCCACGTGCCCCCCAGCGGGTTTGGCGGCGACAGGGCGATGGCGCCATCGTTGCCGCAGAAGATGTCCGTTCCGGTGGTCGAGACGGCGGGAAGCGGGTCGACGTGGACCTCCATTTCGTCCTCGGTGTAGCAAGTGCCGTTTCCATAGGACAGGAGGTAGGTGTAGTCGCCCGGTGTGAGGAGGGCGGGATCTATGAGGCCTGTGCTGGCATCGAGGAGGGCGGCCGCTCCGGCTCCGCTTCCGCTCCACGTGACATTGCTGGTCGGGAAGAATCCGGCGAGTTGCAGGGGTCCGGCGTTGTCGCACACCACTTCGTCCGCACCGGCATCGGCGTCCACCGGATCGGTGATGTCCACCACAATGGTATCCGCATTGATGCAGCCCGTAGCGGCCTCAGTATAGGTGTACACCACATCAAAGCTGCCCACACCACTCACGTCGGGCGTGTAGACCCCGCTGGCGTCCACGGCTCCCGCCGCGCCCAGGCCGGTCCAGTATCCTGTGCCCGCTTCGTTGAGGCCGGGGCTGAAGCCCAGCAGTACCCCCGGAATGTCGGTATTGCAGAAGACGGTATCACCCCCCGCGTCCACGTTGGGCAGGGCGAGCACATCGACGTTGAGGCTTTCCGATGCCACACAACCGGTCGCGTCCGTGGCGGTCAGGGTCGCGGTGAACGTATTGCCGGAGGTGAGTTCCATTTCTGCACTCGCGCTGGTGCTGCTTCCGGTTCCGATGGCTCCACCCACTTCTGAATTCCAACTCCATTCGTATGGGGCCGTGGCGCCCGACAGGTTGCCCGAGAACACCACCGTGCTGTCGTCGCACACGCTCACATCGTCGGCGGACAGTGCAATGGCCGGCAATGGCCGCACCTCCAAGTTGCGCGTGTCGACGCTTTCGCAGGTTCCCGTGCCGATGGTGTAGGTCAACGTGTAGTTTCCGGGTCCCAGCGGTCCGGCATCGACGGTTCCGGTGGGGTCCGTCATGCCCGATCCGGTCCACCCGCTCGAGGTCACCGGGCTGAACCCGTCGAGGACCAAAACGGTGTCGATGTCGCAGATGCTCAGATCGGGGCCGGCGTCGGCCACCTGAGGAACGATAACCTCCACCACAGCGGTGTCGCTGTTTTGGCAGCCGTTGCCATCGGTAAAGGCGTAGATCACTTCGTGANNNNCCGCCCGGCGGTGAGAACCCGCCGAGGTCCACCGGGATGGGTTGATCGCAGAACTGCACGTCCGCTCCGGCGTCCACGGTGGGCAGGCTCCACACGGTGACGGTGACCGTGGCGGTTTCACTGCAGCCATTGGCGTCCGTCACCGTCAGGCTGGCCGAGAAGGTGGAGCCGGCGTCGGCTGCGACGGTGGTCGCCGCGGATGTGGTCGTGGCCGTTTCGGTGCCGACGGTGACCCCCGGGCCCCACGCAAAGCTGTACGGCGGTTGCCCATCGGTGACGGTGGCATTGAAGGTCAAGTCCTCTCCGTCGCACAATGCGGTGACCGAGGCGGTGAGGTTGATGGCGGGGCGGGGCAGCACGACCAGGGTACGGGTATCGATGCTCTCGCACGTGCCCGAACCGAAGGTGTAAGTCAAGGTGTAATCGCCCGGTGGGAGGGGACCGGCATCCACGACACCGGCCGGGTCGGTCACGCCATTGCCACTCCAGATGCCGCCAGAAGTCGGCGCAAAGGCGTCGAGGACGAGGGCGGTATCGATGTCGCAGATGCTGAAGTCCGGTCCGGCTTCGGCTTCCTGCGGCTGAACGACCTCCACGTCGACCGTCGCGGCATTGGTGCATCCGAACCCATCGGTGTAGGTGTAGGTTAATGTGGTGATGCCCGCGCCCGCCAGCGAGGGAACAAAAGTGCCGTCGGGATCGGTGACGCCGGGCCCGCTCCAATCCCCGTCCATGGGTGTGGCCCCGGTGAGGGAAGTGGGAATCGCCTGGTCGCACAGCACGTCTTGGGCAGGAGCATCGACCACCGGGAGGGGATGCACGGTGATGTTGGCTGAGGCGGCACCCTCACACCCCTCCGCAGAGATGGCCATACCGCTCAATGCGATGTCGATGGCGCCGGCTGTAGAGTCAATGGTGGCGGATGCGGTCGCATCGAAGTCCCAGGTCACACTGGCTCCGCTCGGCTCGGATAAGGTCGCCTGGAAGGCTTCTCCTTCGCAGAGTTCCACCGGTGCAGCGATGGCAGGACTCGGCAAGGGGTTTACCGTGAAGGTGTTGTCGTCCGTGGAGTAGCAACTGCCCGTGCCGTTTTCCAAGGTCAGTACATAGGTGCCCGGCGCCACGCTCGGGTCCAGCGTACCGTCGGCTGCGATGCCCGTTCCGGACCAGGCGCCGGTACTCGGGCTCCAGTCGGTAACCGTGAGGGGCGCATTGCCAAAGCAGGCTTCGACTGGGTTTCCCGCCTCCACTTGCACAAAGGCCTCGACCTCCACGATTCGGATGTCCTCCTCGCTGCATCCATTGGCATCTACATAGGTGTAGGTCAATTCATAGGTGCCGACACCCGCCGGTGTGAAGCTGTCCACTCCGTTCAGCCCCGTTCCGCTCCATGTGCCATTGCCTCCGCCTGCTGTCAGCCCGGGTGAATATCCGGTCAAGGGTTCGGTCACGGCATCATTGTCGCACAGGAAGAGGGTGTCGCCCGCTTCCACTGCAGGGTTGTTGAGGGAAATCAGCGTAGCAGTATTGCTGTTGTCGCAACCCACATCATCGGTTACGGTCACTTCGACCGAAGCGCTGCCCGCAGTGGGAGGCGCTGTCCACTCGTACTGGTTTCCTGTGTCGGCACCTGCCGACCCCGACCACTGCAGCGGCGCATAGCTGCCGGATCCACCGGATGGGGTCGCCGTAAACGTCACGGTCTCGCCTGGACAGGGGGGAGGTGGAACGACAATGGCCACCTCGGGCAGCGGGGCGATTTCAATGTCGATGGTGGCGGTATTCGTGCAGCCGTTCGCCGAATTGGCAGAGAGCCCGAGGGAAACGTTGGTCTGTGGGACGATGGGCACGCAATGCGAGTGCAGGTCGCCTACGATGACATCGCTGCTGCTCCAGGTGTATTCAAGGGCGCCAGTGGCAATGACCAGCAAGGTGTCGCCGGCACAATAGGCGGGCAGGTCAGGCAATTCGAAGTCAATCTCCGGAATGCTGTCCACGTCGATGTAGATGTTGGAGGTGTCGACTCCGCAGATGTTGGTCGCTTCTCCTGTGACCACGTATTCTCCAGGGTCACTGAAGGTCAAGGGAACGGTCCCTTGCACATCGCTGAATTCCACACCGTCAAGCTGCCAGGACCAATTCGTGAGCGGGGTGCCACCATCGTCCAGAGCGGCGATCATCATCTCGAGTTCGTCCCCCGCGCAGATCATCATGACCGAACCTACTTCCACAGTAGGGGGTTCCGCTACTTC
>DDCX01000109.1:0-37628 GCA_002336475.1 Flavobacteriales bacterium UBA1995
GAAACCATCAAGCCTGTTCGAAAAGACGTGACGGCCAAGTGTTATGGCGGTGACATTACGCGGAAGCGCAAGCTCCTCGAGAAGCAGAAGAAAGGAAAGAAGCGCATGCGCCAAGTGGGCTCAGTGGAGGTCCCTCAGGAAGCATTCCTCGCGGTGCTCAAGCTGGACTAACCCCAACTGCGACGCCCTTGAGGCGTCACTTCGAGCACCCAAAGCTTTGCAGCAGCACATTCAGGCAGCGCCTGAGGCCAGCTTGTTTTTGTTGGCCAGCTGTCCACAAGCAGCATCGATGTCCTCGCCACGAGAGCGGCGGACATTGACGACCATGTTGAACTTTTCTTCCAAGAAGGCGCAGAAAGCGTCGGTGCGCTCGGGATCCGCTTTCTGGAAGGCTGCGCCATCGATGGGGTTGTACTCGATGAGGTTCACCTTGCACGGAACGCATGAAGCGAAGCGGGCGAGGTCGCGCGCATCTTCAATGTCATCATTGAATCCTCCGAGCAAGATGTACTCAAAGGTGACACGGCTCCCTGTTTTTTCGTGGAAATACACCAATGCATCCCTCAACGAGGCGAGGTCATTGGTTTCGTTGATTTCCATGATTTGGTTGCGTTTCTCATCCTGTGCGGCATGCAGGCTGAGCGCCAGGTTGAAGCGCACCTCATCGTCCCCCAGTTTTCGGATCATTTTGGAGATTCCTGCCGTTGAAACGGTGATGCGTTTGGGGCTCATTCCCAATCCAGGGGTGCCCGTAATGCGGTCAACAGACTCTAGAACATTGCGGTAGTTCAAGAGGGGTTCGCCCATCCCCATGTACACGATGTTCGTCAAGCGGTGGTCATGGTGGCGCTCGGCCAATTCCGCAATGTGACGCACTTGATCCACAATCTCACCTGCCGTGAGGTTCCGCATCAGTTTGAGCTTCCCTGTGGCGCAGAACGCGCAAGAAAGACTGCACCCCACCTGGCTGCTGATGCAGGCCGTCATCCTTTCCTTGGCGGGGATCAACACACCCTCCACCACTTTACCTGTTTCAATGGGGAAGGCACATTTCACAGTGCCGTCGCGGCTGACTTGCTCTTCTTCAGCCCGAATGGGGGAGAGCAAATATTCTGCAGCGAGCGAAGCCCGAAAAGCTTGCGGCAAGTTGGTCATGTCTTCGAACCGAGAGGCCCCTTTGGTCCAGAGCCATTCGGCAATTTGTTTGCCCCGAAAGGCCGGCTGCCCAAGTTGCACAGCCACGTCTTTGAGGCCCTCTGTGTCGAGCGTGCGGATGTCAGTCGGAGAAGAAGCCATGGTGGCACAAAGGTAGCGGCCTACCCATGCTTCGGTCCTGTTTTGTAGCGGTCAATCCCGAATTCAGGCGACCGCGGCGTTAAATCCACCGTCATTTTCGTTGGAAAGGAGCTCGGCCATGCGGCGGCGCAAATCCTCGCGTTTCCGAACAGCCAAGGCAATTTCTTTTCCATTGACCAAGGTGATGGAATTCGTGCGGTAGTTGCACTGACGGATCTTGTTCAAGTGGACGAGCTGGCTGTTGTGAACCCTGACAAACTTGCTGTTGTTGATCAGACTTTCGACGTACTTCAGGTTCTTCGATACCATGAGGCGGCCCCCGTCGGATTTGTAAATGCACGCATAACTGCCACTGGCCTCAACGTGAAGGATTTCTGAATGCCGGATAAAGTGGCGCTGGCCCGAAGTGGTGATTTCAAGTTTGCGGTGAAAGTCACCGTTCTCGATCATTTTGATCCTGTAGTGCTCCCGAATCCGCTCTGCGCAAGCTTGGAGGTCAACGGGATCTATAGGCTTCAGCAGATAATCAAAGGCTTGGCGGCGAATGGCATCAATGGCGTAGTCTTGATAGGTGGTGTAGAACACCACATAAAAATCTCGATCATCAAATCGGTCTACGAGGTCCAATCCGGACTCAAAGGGCATCCTAATGTCTACAAAGACGATGTGGGGCCGTCCACTTCGAATGGCATCGTATCCGATGCGGGCATTTGGCGCTTGGTCTATGACTCGGATAAATGGACAGTGGCGTTCAAGCTGACTGTGCAGTACCTCACGAGCGGGTGCTTCATCATCAACGATGATGGCATCGAGCTGGGCATTCATTGGCGGACGATTTGGTTGTCGCATAACAGGTGTTTCCTGCAACGCTACAATATCAAATATACGCATTCGACCCGATAAAATGCAAATTCGCAGACGGTAGAATTTAGTTTGTATCTGTAATCTACAGCGTGGATGCGGCTTTGGCCATGTCGATTGTTTGGTAAACGTCCACGTCAATCCCCCTGATTTTACCCTTTGGTCGGAAGAACCCAGTGCGTACGGCGACCAATTCCAGCTCAGGAATGGAAATGACATATTGGCCATGAAGCCCCTGCATGCTTTTAAAAGCCACCCCGTTGTGGGTCCCCATCCAGATTTGATAACCATAATGCTGGATGTCTGTTCCGTCCGCAAGGGGCCCAATGGGTGTGGTCATTCTGCGTACAAAGTCACGTTCTAGAACGGGTGTCCCGTCTACTTGCCCTGAATCGAGCAAGAGTTGGCCCAGCCGGGCGAATTCTGAAGCCGTGGTGTAGAAGCAGGCGTAATTGCGCTCATGACCGGCATTGTCCACCGCCCATTTTGCCTCTGTTGTCGCTCCTATGGGCCCCCAGATTTTGTCCGAAAACCAAGCACCTAGAGAAACGTCGATGACCTCCAATAGGATTTCCTGAAGCAGCAGGGTGTTGCCTCCTTGATATTTCCAAGGCGCACCTGGGGAGCCTTCGACAGTATAACCTCCAAGCCTCAGGAGGATGTCGTCACCATATGTGCACTTGGACATGAATCCGAAAGGGTTCTTGTAACTCTCGCCATAAGGGATGCCCGATCTCATTTGAAGCACCTGTTCGATGGTCAATTCCGCTGCGGGTCCTTGGGAGAACCGAGGCAGGTATTTGGACACACGGTCATGCACGCTGAGCAAGCCCTCCTTCTCCGCGGCACCTATTGCCAGCGCGGTGAGGCTTTTGGCCACGGAAAAAGAATTGGTCCGCATGGTATCTGCACCAGGAATGCGGTCCGACTTCCAATCCAAGAGCAATGAGTCTCTGTGAATGACAGTCAGGGCAGTCGTGTTCCAGCGGTGTGTTGAGTCGATCAGGGACTCGGGCAGATCGAAGCTGTTGTATCTGCTGTGCAGTGGCCATGGTCGCGGCGATTCCGAAGCGGGGATGCTGCGCAAAGACTGGAACCCCATATCGTCGATTTGCGCGGTCTTATATCCACGCAGATAGCACTGTCTCAGGCCAGTCCAAACGTGATCATTGTCTGTGATCACGCTCAAGGCGTAAAAGCCGATACCCAGTGAGATCAGCCAAAAGAAGAAGCGTTTCATGGTTGTTAGGCTACTGAATCTGCCCCAAGTACGTCCAAAAGGTGCGATTTGAGCGCATCCTGAGCTTCCCTTCTGTTGACTTTTCTGCTGGCTTCTATTGCCAGACTGGTCACACCCCGGTCTTGGATGCCACACGGAACGATCAGATTGAAAAAATCCAGATCAGTGTTGAGGTTGAATGCCAGTCCATGCATGGTCACCCAGCGGCTGCATTTGACCCCTATGGCGCAGATTTTCCTTGCGGCCTGTCCCGCCTCGGGGTCTATCCAAACGCCGGTCAGCCCATCCACGCGGCCCGATGAAACTCCCCAGTCTGAGCATGTGCGGATCACGGCCTCTTCGAGCTGCCGCAGGTACCAACCGATATCGGTGCGGAACTGATCTAAATCGAGAATGGGGTAGGCGACCAACTGGCCAGGTCCGTGGTAGGTGATGTCTCCACCGCGGTTGATTTCATGGTACTCTACGCCGAGGGCCTCAAGGCGTTCAGCGGAAGCCACAACATGGTTGGCGTCACCGCTTTTGCCCAAGGTCAAGACGTGAGGATGCTCTACAAACAGCAGGTGGTGTTCAGGCCAAGGGTGATCGGGGTCGTGCCCTGAATCTGGCCTGTCTGTCTCGCTTAGTCCAGCCCTTCTCCGGGCGATTTTTCGGTCCACGGCCTCTTTGAGCAGACGCTCTTGGAGGTCCCAAGTCGGTTTGTAAGCCGCCTGACCCAGGTCCCGGACATGCACCAAAGGCCTCATGCCATTTTAGACAATTCCCCTTTGAGGTAGTCGATGTAGCGGATATCGACGGGGTCCACACCGGTCTTTTCGGCCATCAGCAGGCTCAGCCAATCGCCGAGGTGGACCAGGTGCATCCAACGCTGAAGACGGGTGGCGCCAACAGCGTGGACTTCCACCACAGAAGCACCGGCCTTCGAGAAGATTTCTTTGCACAGGCGCATGCGCTCGGCGGTTCTTGGGTGGTCCTCTTTTGTGTGCAGGAACAAGGCGGCAATGCTGTCGTCACCGCTTTCCCAGCCCACAAGCTCGTTGTGGTTCATCTCTGGAAAGACATGGTGGTTGCAGAGCCGTTTGGCATTTTCATTGAGCTGTTGACGCCACCGGATCAGCACGGGTTCGAGCGCAGCGTCTCCGTATAGCATGGGGGTTTTTTGGATCAACAAGTCCGCCCATTTATCGGCCAGGGCAACAATCTCTTCGCTTCCATTGCGCAGGGCATCCGCTGATGCCTGTACGTCTGCGAGCACGCCTTGGGCGTCTGCAGGCGCATGGCCCAATGCCGCGAAATGGTGCAACAGGCCGGTCACCGCCCATCCGAACTGAGAACGCGGGGGGTGGCCGCCGGGTACTGTGAGCACCGGCCAACCGTGTTCAGCAGCCATGGCCCCCAATTGGCCTCCAGAAGTGAGCGCCCTGACTTGCGCGCCTTTTTGAATGGCCTGCGCCAAGGCGGCGAGGGTTTCCTCGGTGTTTCCACTGTAGCTGCAGGCGATCACCACGGTCTTGGGGCTGACCCAGGACGGGATGTGATAGTCGTGGCAGGATGCCACGGGCACCCCGGAAGAGTCGGCCAGCAAACCCGAAAGAAAACGTCCACCAATGCCAGAGCCACCCATGCCCAAAACGAGCACGTGGTCGTGTTCGGGACGCGTTGAGGGCAAAGGCTGCGCCGCCATGGAAGCGGCCGCTGCGGAGAGCTGGTCGGGAAAGGAAGCGATGAGTGAGCGCATGTCGAAGTGTTCCACACAAATTTACTTCCTGCAAGACGCCCCGCGACAACCTAATTTCGCCTTGAATCAAGTCACCATGATCCGATCCGAACAGGAGCGCGTCCGCTTGGACAGCCTACAGCAACTTCGCCAATTGGGCATAGACCCATATCCAGCAGCGGCCTATCCCGTGGACACCCATGCCGCGCCGCTTGCGGCCGACTTCAAAGAAGCCGTGGAGGTCTGCCTCGCAGGGCGCATCCTCTCCCGCCGCATCATGGGCAAAGCTTCCTTTGCGGAGTTGCAAGACGCCACGGGCAAGATTCAGATTTACCTCAACCGTGACGAGCTGTGCCCGGGAGAGGACAAAACCACTTACAACACCGTATTTAAGAAGCTGCTCGACCGCGGGGATGTGGTCGGAATCAAGGGCACGACGTTTACCACCCAGACCGGGGAGCCCAGTGTGTTGGTGAAAGAGCTCACCGTATTGAGCAAGTCCATTCGTCCACTGCCCTCGGTGAAGACCGACGAGGACGGCAACGTCCACGACGCCTTTACCGATCCCGAGCTGCGCTATCGCATGAGGTACGTGGACCTGCTCGTAAACCCCCACGTCAAACAGACTTTTGAGGCGAGAAGCAAGGTGATTCAGGCCATTCGGGAAAGCTTCACGGCAAAGGGCTGGCTCGAAGTGGACACCCCTGTGTTGCAGGCCATCCCAGGCGGCGCCGCTGCGCGCCCCTTTATCACCCACCACAACGCCTTGGACATCCCGCTGTATTTGCGGATCGCCAATGAGCTCTATCTCAAGCGGCTCATCGTAGGGGGCTTCGATGGGGTCTTCGAGTTTTCGCGGAATTTCCGAAACGAAGGCATGGACCGGACGCACAATCCGGAATTCACCATCATGGAGCTGTACGTCGCTTACAAGGACTACCACTGGATGATGGAGACCATGGAGGAGCTGCTGGGCGAGGTGTGCACCGCAGTCCATGGGACCACCACGACCACCTTGGCCGGCAAAGAAATCGACTTCACACCACCGTACCGCAGGGTGACCATGCGTGACGCCATCCTCGAGCACACAGGCGTGGACATCGACGGTATGGACGAGTCCGGTTTGCGGCAAGCCTGTGCCAACCTCGACATCGAGGTGGACGACACCATGGGCAAGGGCAAGTTGATCGACGAGATGTTTGGAGAGTGCTGCGAAGAGCACTACGTGCAGCCCACCTTCATCACAGACTACCCGGTCGAAATGTCGCCGCTTACCAAGGTGCACCGCGAAAAGCCAGGTTATACGGAGCGTTTTGAGCTTTTCATCAATGGCACGGAGGTCGCCAATGCTTACTCTGAGCTCAATGACCCCATCGACCAGCGCGAGCGGTTTGAGGAGCAGGTGGCACTCTCGGAGCGGGGTGACGACGAGGCCATGTTCATCGACCAGGACTTCCTCCGGGCTTTGGAATACGGCATGCCGCCGACCAGCGGCGTGGGCATCGGCATCGACCGTTTGGTTATGATGTTGACCGACCAAACGTCCATCCAAGAGGTGTTGTTCTTCCCGCAAATGCGCCCCGAGGTGTTCCGCACCGGGCCCGACCTCGCGGCTTTGGAGGCCCTGGGCATTTCGAGCGATTGGGCACCCCACGTGGCCGCAGCCGGGTTCGACACCGCTGAGGCCATCCGAGAGGCCAAGCCCAGCGCCTTGCGCGAGAAGCTCAACGGGTTCCGCAAAAAGAACAAGCTGGACCTGCCGGCATTGCAGTTAGAGGAAGTCGAAGCTTGGCAAGGGTCATGAGCGGCGCCTTGCGTTTGGCGCTGGCCGCATGTTGCGCTCTGGTCCTCGTTTGGACGGGTTGCACATCACCCGGTACTCCTCAGGCTGGACCTTCCTCACCCATCGAATCTGCGGACAGCACAACGTTGATCCTCTCCAAGTTTTACAGCAGTCAGAATTATAGGAAATGGTTGGGCCGCTTGGCCGCTGACGAGGGCATCGGGCCATTGAGGTTCGTCCAGGCATATGGCGCGGATTCGGTCGCTTTAGAGCTTGAGATGCTCAAGGCTGGCGCTGTGGTTTTGACGGGTGGGGAAGACATCCATCCTGGCCGATATGGTCAAGCGGAAGACACTTTGAAATGCGGCAGCATTGATCCGGAGCGCGACCGTGTTGAACACCTGTTGCTCGACCGCGTATTGGACCAGGGCCTGCCCTGTCTGGGCGTATGCAGAGGGCTGCAGGTCATGAACGTGCACGGCGGCGGGAGTTTGCACCCCCACCTTCCTGATGCCGGGTTCGACGGCCACAGGGGCGGATACCCTGGCCACACCGCCGACACCTTGCATGAGGTGCGGGTCACCAAGGTTTGGTCGGCTGGACCTGTTGAATTCATGCAGGATGACTCGGGCAGGTATGTGAGCCACCATCACCAAGGCATAGACCGATTGTCCAAGCATTACATAGCGTGGGCGGAGGGCCCTGCCGGGTTGACCGAAGGGATTCGGCACCGAGATACGCTGAATTTGCCCTTTCTCGTGGGCGTACAATGGCACCCAGAACGGTCGCAATCGGGCCGTTCACTTTCAGATGGATTGGGGGTTTCCTTGCTCAAGGCCATCGGCCCCTGAACCCAGGCAGAATTATTGGTCCAAGGCGGCGAGGCGGGGCCCGTCGTCTGAGTCGTATTGGGCCATTTCGGCCAGCAGAACTCGGCAGGCCGCCTGAAACGGCCCTTCCGATTCCTCTTTGATGGGAGTGGAAGGGGGGAAATCCTCCTTCAAATGGTCCACCTGTTGGCCGTGCTTCCAAAACCGAAAGCAGACGTGGGGACCAGTGGCCAGGCCAGTGCTGCCGACATAGCCGATCACGTCGCCTTGGCGGACGGCCTGACCTTCTTTCACATTGCGCCGGCTCATGTGCAGGTACTGCGTCGTGTAGGTTCCGTTGTGGCGGATCTTGACGTATTTGCCGTTGCCCTTCGTGTAGCTCGCTTTTGTAACGACGCCATCACCGACGGCAACAATCTCTGTGCCGCGGGGCGCGGCATAGTCGGTGCCCAAGTGGGCCTTGACTTTTTTCAGAACCGGATGAAATCGGCGCTTGTTGAACCGGCTCGAGATCCGAGAGAATGACACAGGAGCCTTGAGAAAGGCCTTGCGCAAACTGGCACCAGTCTCATCGAAATAGTCCATCCCTTCACCCTGGTCAAAGGCGAATGCGGGGAAGTTTCGTCCGCGGTGCATGAATTCTGAGGCGACAATTCTGGGCAGTCCTGCAGGCTTTTCGTTGACCCAATCTCGTTCGTAGACGATGCGAAATTGGTCCCCTGGTTGGATGCGGCTAAAGTCGATGGTCCAAGCGTAGACGCTGGACATGGCGTAGGCCAAGGTTGTCGTGTGACCGGCGTCCTCCAGGCTCTGGTACAAACTGCCCATTACCTCGCCCTGAACATAGCTGCGGCGGGTTTCCGAAGGGTAACGCCCCCGCCGGGCGGATTTCTCTCCTGTGAGCTCAAAGACCACATACTCCCTGTCATCAATCCCATAGACGAATTGACGGGCAATGGAGTCTTGTGCAGTGCGGAACAACCACCAGGCCTTTCCTTGCCGCATGCGCCGCACATCGAATAGATCCCGGTGCTCAGTAGCGATGTGGTGCAATGTTGAATTGGACACTCCAAAAGGCGTCAAAATGTGCGAGAGGCTTTGGCCAGAACGCACTTCGCCATACTCAGTAGTCCAGGCCACCGAGTCGATGTACAATTCGAATTGCTCCGCTAGGCTTTCTTCTGCTGTCAAGGGAGGCTTGGCCTCCACAGCGGATCGGCCAAACGCCAAAAGGGGCGCGCTGTCGACATCGGCCTGTTGACCTCCGCAACCCGCCAGCATTCCCGCCATCCAACAGATGAGGGAGGAGCTGATCAAGACGCTGTATGGAGAGAGAGGCCGCATTGTGATGAGAACTGCAAACTTGACGTGCAGCAGTCCTTGAACGAAGGGCAAGAGAAAAAGTTTTGCCTTCGTCCGGTTTTAACGCTTCAGCGGATTACTTGTGACCGATGTTCTGCAACACCCACTTTTTGCCCCAATTGTCCGCTTCTTCCTGGCTCCAGAGTTCAGGGAAGAAGATGAGTTTCTGGAAGCGAGGGGGAAGGTATTTCTGCCAGTTGGTGCCACCAGTGGCTGCAATGTCAACGGGATCTTTTTGCAGGTGTTTTACCGCGCTTCGGTAGTGGGAGAGGGGCCAGTGTACATTGACCAGCTCATCGAGTGTCCGCAATGCTTCTCGCAGTTCTGGCGTTTGGTCTGACTCGGGAAGCTCCTGCCATTGTCGGCGAACGTTTGAATGAAAGCGCTCCTCAGAGAAAGCAATGATGCTGTCCCGGTATTTGGCTTCAAACTGCTTCAAGGTGAGCGTGGGTTGTCCTGTCGCCAACTCAGTAGCCCCCCGGCGCCAATACAGCTCGTCGAACATGGACTCCACGTCTTCGAAGCCGTGGCTGAGGCGGGTTGGCCTCAACTCAATGTGGACCAAGCAGTCCATGGTGGTGCACGCCAATTCGACCAGGCGATATTGAACACTTTGGAATCCACTTGAAGGAAGCAGGGACATCCGGAATTTCAGAAACTGCTTGTGGTCTAAGCCTTCTACCATGACGTCGAAACTGTCCACGAGAACCTTGAAATAGCGGTTCACCCGTTGAATCCGGCCCAGCATTTCAGCACCGGACATCTGCTGTGAAGTGTGCAGTTGGCGCAACTCATGCAGCGAGAGCTTGAAATAGAGCTCCGTGGTCTGGTGATAGATGATGAAGATTTCCTCGTCGGGAAACGGGGTAACGGGGTGCTGCAGACTCAACAAAGTGTCGAGGTTGATGTAATCCCAATACGTGGGAAAGTCTGCATGGAGCAGGCCGTCGAGGTAGGACACGAGGTCCTGCCCCATGGCGGCGTACTTGTCCCTCAATTGCTCGAGCCGGTCCAGAACGGCCGGGTCGAAGGTGTTGGCTTCGGGCATGGGCCGAATTTACTGCGGTATGGGGGCGGTTGGTGTCACATGGTGTTCGATCAGTTCCAAGCGCACGGAACCGACGAGCAAATTGGATTTCACCAGGACGGGCATTCGGCGTGCATCGGCGCTCACATAGAGGGTCAAATCTTCCTCATCTTTCCAGATTCTGCCCTTCTTGACAAGGGGCTGGAACACCCAGCATTGAAAGCTACCCGCCTTGACGTCGACCTGTTTTTCCCCAATTTTTCGGGCGCGCACGTGATGAACCTTGCCATCGACAAAAGTGGGAATCTCGACAATCCCTCCCATAACAAGGGAATCCAGAGGCAGGTTGCGGGCGTAGTGAAATGCCGACACAAGGTCTTGGCAGTAGTCGGGTAAGACTTGGAACCGCTCTTCGCCCTTCTCTTGGGTGCATGCGCTGCGCCGCGAAGGGTCAAAGACAATCTCCCGGTCCATTTGATAGCCCCCTTCTTTCACCTTTCGAATGAAGCGGTGTGGAAACAGCCCCGATTTGTCGACATGGGACTCATAGTGGTCCCTGACTTTGAAGACCCAATCAAATGCCCCGGTGGTCCGGCCTGTTCCTACGACCTGCATGGTTGGCCTTCCACCATACGATGGTCCGGGCTGCGTGCTGAGGCGCGCCTCCCCTGCGGCGATGAATCCATAGCGCACAGTGTAGACTAGCTCTTCTTGGTGCGGAAGCCAAAAGGCATCGACGGCGCGCAAGGGCAGATGGGGAAGGGCCGCCGCAGAGTCTGCTGAAATCACTGCGGGCCGCCAGGGCCGGACCGCTGCAGCGGTTGGGCCGGACTGAACGCTGGTCAAGGCCGGGAGCACTGCCACAGCAAGCCAAAGGGTGGACGTCAGTATACGCATGGCACTACAGAGTCAAAAACAGTGCCAAAACGCGAAACTCAGCGGGGACAGTGGGCCACGCACTTCAATTCCACGGCGATGGGTGTGGGCAAGGCACCCACTTCAACCGTGGTACGGCAGGGTCGCATGGCGGCGTCTACCCCCTCGAAATGCTCGCGGTAGACGCGGTTGAAGGTGTGGAAGTCACGCTGCATATCGGTGAGGAAAACCGTGATGTCGACCAGGTCTTCCCAGCGGGCGCCCTCCGCTTCGAGAATGGCGCGAACGTTGGCCAAGACGCCGTTGGCTTGTGCCTCAAAGTCAAAACTGGTAAAGTTGCCGTTGTGGTCTTGCTGCAACCCCGGCACCCCTTCGTCATGGGCACCACTTCCTGGAATGCGCGGCCCGACGCCGCTCAAGAACAACAGATCACCGACGCGGCGGGTGAGGGGGTAAAGGCCGACAGGCTTGGGGGCGTTGGACATGATGGGGTCTTTTGTGGTAATGGGGTTTAGCCGTGCATGGTCTCCCTGCGGCCATAATTCTGGATGACTTGTGCCTCGTGGGCGAGGAAGGCCTTCCAGCGCGCATCCACATCTACACGCCCTCCATACTGGCGGGCAAAACCGATAAAGCTGGTGTAGTGTTGTGCTTCGCTCACCATGAGGTCGTGGTAGAATGTGCGCAGGTCCTCGTCCTCAATGCGTTCAGAAAGCATGCGGAACCGCTCACAGCTGCGGGCTTCAATCATGGCCGCAAGCAGCAGCCGATCGACCAACTGCTCTTCCCGACTGCCGCCCTTTTTGATGAACGCTGCGAGGTCGTGGATGTAAGGGTCTTTGCGCTCGCGACCCAGGGTCCAGCCGCGGGCCTTGATCTTTTCGACGACCATGCCGAAGTGTTCCATCTCCTCCATGGCGATGCGCGTCAATTCCTCTACCAGGTCTGTGAGCTCGGGATAGCGCACAATCGTAGAAATCGCGTTTGAAGCCGCCTTCTGCTCACACCAAGCGTGGTCCGTGAGCACTTCTGAGATGTTGGACTCCACCAAGGCCACCCAACGCGGGTCGGTAGGGAGCTGGAGTCCCAACATGACTTTTTCTGCCGCCTCCTTGCCCATGGCTCAACTGTTCATGGCGTCCTCGATGGCCTCAGCATCGACAGGAATGTCGCCCATGAGGTCGTCGAATCCGTTCTCGCGGATGACGATGTCGTTTTCGAGACGGATGCCCAGTCCTTCTTCTTGGATATAAATGCCCGGTTCAACGGTGAAGATGTGGCCCGCTTGGATGGGCTCATGCCAGAGGCCCACGTCGTGCACGTCCAACCCAATAAAGTGAGACGTTCCGTGCATGAAGTACTTCTTGTATGCGGGCCATGCGGGGTTTTGCTTGTCTACATCGTGCTTGTCAATCAGCCCCAATCCCAGCAGCTGAGCGGTCATGAGTTCCCCCACTTCTTTGTGGTATTCGTGCAAGCTTACCCCAGGGCGAAGCAACTTCATGGCATCGCGCATGACGCTGAGTACAGCGTCGTACACCTTGCGCTGTCGGTCGGTAAACCTTCCAGACACCGGCAGGCAACGGGTCATGTCGCTGGCATAGTTTCCATACTCTGCGCCTACGTCCATCAGGAGGACATCCCCGGCTTTGCATTCTGCGCTGTTCTCGATGTAGTGCAGCACACAAGCGTTGGCGCCACTGGCCACGATGGGGGTATAGGCAAAACCACGGGACCCTTTGCGTATGAATTCGTGGAGGTATTCGGCCTCCACTTCAAATTCGGTGACGCCGGGCTTTACAAACTTCATCACGCGGTTGAATCCATCGCGGGTGATGTTGCATGCGTGGCGCATCCGCTCGATTTCCTCTTCGGATTTGATGCTGCGCAAGCGGTGTAGGAGGGGCGCACTGCGCTCAATCCGCACATGGGGGTAAGTCTCGGTGAACCACTTGTTGAACCGGGCTTCACGGGTCTCCACCACGACCTTGGCCCGGGTGTGCTCGTTCTGGTGCAAGTAACAGCAGCTGCATTCGGTCACCAGCCTCTGGATCGTGCGATCCAGCGCGGACAACCATTGCACTTGCTTCACGCCAGTTTGGGCCGTGGCCTCTGCCTTGGTCAGCTTGGCGCCCTCCCAGATGGCGATTTCAGCGCTCGTTTCGGTGACAAATAGGATTTCGCGGTCAGCGGGATTGTGGGCATTCGGGAAAACGAGCAAGACGGTTTCTTCTTGATCCACCCCACACATGTGCAGCATGTTGGAGTCCTGCCGGAAGGGAAGTGTACCGTCTGCGCCCGTAGGGTAGGTATCGTTGGAACTAAACAGGGCGAGGGCTCCGGGAGCAAGGGCATCGGCAAAAGCCTTGCGGTTTCGGACATAGTTCTCGGCGGAAAGGGGGGCGTAGCGCAACATGAACCCCGAAGTTAAGCAGGCTTAAGGGCGCTCAAGCCTCAGCAAAGAGCCGGTGGGCAGGACTTGCCCTGTTCCGCTGCGCAAACAAAGCTCTCCAGCTTCCATCTTCGCGTCTGGAAGTACAGCCCGCCACATGTTTTCCAAGGCCGATGGGCTCACGCCGGAGTATGTGTTCATGATGACGGCTCCTCCGGGTGCAACGAGCTTTGACGTTGCTGAGACCAGGCGCAGAACCTGCTCTTCGAGCTTCCACTTCTCACCCTTCGGGCCGAGGCCCCAAGAAGGAGGATCCATGATGACCAGGTCGTACTGGTTGCCCCTTCTTCCTTCGCGCTCAGAGAATTTGAGGGCGTCTTCTACACACCAGCGGATGCCGTCCAATCCGCTCAATTCTTGGTTGGTTCGCGTCCATGAGACCACCTGTTTGATGGCGTCAACGTGGGTGACTTCGGCGCCCGCTGCGCGCCCAGCAAGTGACGCACCACCGGTGTATGCAAACAGGTTGAGCAAGCGCTTACCCGGCCCCATGCGTTGGGCGATCCAATCCCAATTGGCCCCTTGCTCCGGGAAGATGCCCACGTGTTTGAACCGGGTCATCTCCAGTGAGAAGTGCAAGTTTTTCCCAGTGTGAAGCGGGTATTGAATCTCCCAGGTATCGGGCACGCTTTGGTGGGGAACCCACTGGCCTTTGGTGCGGCCGGTTGGAATGAATTCGGCTGCTGACAGTCGGCGCCACTGGGACTCGTCCATCCCCCGTTCCCAAATCGCGCGGGGTTCAGGCCGAATAAGCACCAGTTCACCAAAACGTTCCAGACGGGCTCCACCGCCGCAATCGAGCAGCTCATGGTCGCGCCAACGGTGAGGAAACCAACGGTGAAGTGGGGACGGACGGTCCTGGGACGAAAGGGGGGTGTCGGGTGACATTCGGGCGGGAAGTTCGCAACGGGAGCGTCACAACCTTTGCTTTGGGCCGTCGAATCGCAGTAGCAAGGTGCGACCTTGCGGTAAATCGAGCATCTGAGATGGCCGGCACGCGTAAAGAAGGAGGTAAAAAAGGGGGCAAGCGCAAGCAAGGCGCTGCGGGAAAGGGCCGTAAAAAAGGCCCCAACAGCGGAGACTTTGGCCCCGCATTGGCCGGTGGCCAGAGGCTCAGCGGCGCCAGTAAATACCTGGAGGATGTCATGGCAATATTTCAGGGGCTGCCTGGCCGCCCCATGAATGCCCGTCAGGTGGCCAGCACCATGGGCGTTGCCGACAAAGACATCCAGGAAATGCTGCATGTATTGATGCGGCAAGAGGCAGCCAAAGGAAGGCTTAAAGAAGTGGGCAAGGGACGTTTTATGATGCCCGAAGAAGGAGGGCGCAGGGACGACCGTCGTGGAAAGCATGGAAGGGATCAGTCTACCGGAACAGGCGGCCGCAAAGCTGCAGTTCAAGGCACCATTCAAATCACGGCCTATGGCAAAGGCTTCGTCAGTGTGCCCGGTGAGGCAGACGACATTATGGTTCCCAAAGGACAAACAGGAACAGCTTTTTGGGGAGATACGGTGGAGCTGGGTTGGATGCGCAGGGGCAGAAAAGAAGTGCCTTATGTCTCCGAAGTGGTCAAAAGGGCGCGGGATTTGTATGTGGTGACTTTGGAACACGTCAAGGATTACGCATTTGGAACCCCCACCAACAAGCGCATGCACCGTGACTTTTTGGTGCCTGCGCGCTTCTTGAACGACGCCCCCCAAGATGTGAAAGTGGCGGTACGATTGGTCGATTGGGCGTCCCCCGAAGACCCTCCCATTGCAGAGGTGGTCGAAGTGCTCGGGGCCCCAGGAGTCCACGAGGCTGAGATGCACGCCATTTTGCTCGAATACGGATTGCCCTACCACTTTCCTGAAGAAGTGGAGGCAGAGGCAGAGGCCATTCCTCAGGAACTGCCAGCGGATGAGGTAGCGCGCCGCCGTGATTTCCGCGAGATAACCACCTTCACGATTGACCCCGAGGACGCCAAGGATTTTGACGATGCCCTCAGTGTACAGAAGCTCGAAAACGGCCACCTAGAAGTGGGGGTGCACATCGCCGATGTGAGCCATTATGTGCGCCCGGGAAGCCTCATTGAAGAAGAGGCTGTGGAACGCGCCACCAGCGTTTACCTCGTTGACCGCACCATACCCATGCTGCCTGAGGTCCTGTCCAACAACCTGTGTTCATTGAGGCCCAACGAGGACCGTTTTGCCTTTAGTGCGGTGTTCGAGCTCGACGCAGAGGGCGAAGTGGTCAAAGAGTGGTTCGGCCGGACGGTCATCCATTCTGACCGCAGGTTCACTTATGCAGAGGCCCAAGAAAGGCTGGAAACCGGAAAGGGAGACCTTGCAGATGAGGTCAAGGAATTGCAAACGCTGGCCCTCAAAATGCGGGCGCGCCGTTTCAAGGCAGGCGCCATTGACTTTGATACGGAAGAAGTCCGTTTCAGGCTGGACAAAGAGGGCAAGCCCATTGAGGTGCTGATCAAGCGCATGTTGGACGCCAACCGCCTCATCGAGGACTACATGTTGCTCGCCAACGTGAGGGTGGCCAAGTGGATCGCAGGTTGCAAAGGGAACCGACCACCCGGCGGCGTTTACCGCGTCCACGACTCACCGGACCCCACGAAGCTGAAGTCGCTGCGGATGTTTGTGGCTCAATTCGGCTACAAGATGCCCGATACAGAGCCTGGAAATGCGCACAAAGCCATCAGTCAGCTCCTCAAAATGGCCGACGGCAAACCCGAAGAGCGCATCGTCAAACAAATGGCCATACGCTCCATGGCCAAGGCCGAATACAGCACCGATAACATCGGTCATTATGGTCTGGCCTTCGAGCACTACACCCACTTTACGTCTCCGATTCGACGCTATCCAGACATGATGGTGCACCGGAGCTTACAGCACTATTTGGATGGAGGGGCGCCCATAGACACCGGCACTTTGGACGGGCCTTGCGCGCACAGCAGTGAGCGTGAGAAGCGCGCAGCTGAGGCTGAGCGCGCCAGCATCAAATACAAGCAGGTCGAGTTTATGGGGGCCCAATTGGGGGCTGAGTTTACCGGTGTGGTCAACGGCCTTTCTTCTAAAGCCTTGTACATCGAGTTGGACAACAAATGCGAGGGCTACGTGGACATCAAGGGCATTTCGACGGACCGGTTTTCTATCGATACCGAGCGGCAATGCCTGGTGGGATTGCATACGGGTCAAGTCATCCAAATGGGCCAAGAAGTTCGAATTCAAGTGGTACGCGCCGACATGCAGCGTAGGGAACTTGAGTTTGACTGGATGGGCACAGTTTAGACTGTTGGCCAGCAGTCAATGCGTATTTTTGTGCGGCCGCTGTTAGCGGTATATGCGCTCTTAGCTCAGTTGGTTAGAGCAGGGGACTCATAATCCCTGGGTCGCGGGTTCAAGTCCTGCAGGGCGCACCAAAGGGTCAACTCAGAGCAGTTGGCTGAGCAAGATGATGAGGTCCGTCGTTGAAATGATACCATCTCCATTGAGGTCGTACATGACGTTGTCCTTGGTCACGGGCTCCATAAAGTTGGCCAAAAGTTGAAGTAAGTCGCTCAGTGTCATAGCGTGTAGGATTGCGCGTAGAATGCCGTTGTAGGGTGAAGGGTTGTGCCACACTACATTGAGATTTCACTACCGCAAAGGTACATATTATTAGACGAAAAACATTAATTGAAGGTTAAATTGCCGTTTTTTGAATGTAAACGGACGTTTTTGGACGTTCTGAACGGCCGGTAATTCGGCGTGTTTGAGCCAAAGACTTGTCTATCTTTGCCCCCCTGTTTTAGGGCAATTAGCTCAGTTGGTTCAGAGCGTTCGCCTCACACGCGAGAGGTCACTGGTTCGAGCCCAGTATTGCCCACCCCGCCTAAGGGGCCTTACCCCAACAAGGCCCCGGCCCCGCTCCCCATCGGATGCGGGGCTTTTTTCTGCAGCTTCGCAGTGGGCGATGTTTCTTTGCCGAACGGCCCCGTAGTTCAACGGATAGAATAAGCGTTTCCTAAACGTTTGATCCAGGTTCGATTCCTGGCGGGGCTGCCAAGGCATTGTGCCGCAGTGCCCACCTTAAAGAGGCCACATTGACAAACATCTCCAATCACTCCCAGCAACTTGATGGCTCTTGGCGCCGGTTGTTGAGCGGTTCCGGAACGGTGTTGCTCATCAAGGTGCTCGGGGCTTTTGGGGGTTTTCTGTTTTCACTTTTGGTGGCGCGTCAATTCGGGGATGCCGCGTTGGGCCGGGCAGAGTTGTTTGTGTTGGCCATTACGGTCGGTGCCACCTTCTTGCGTGGAGGGCTGGAAGGGGCTGTTGTCAAACTGTTTGGCGGATGGTCTTCAGAAGGGGCCCATGGCCGGATTGTTCGGCGCTTTCTTCAATGGACCAAGCCCTTGGTGTTGGTTGCAGCCTTGGTGACCGCCGGTGGCTTGATGGCACCCGGGCTTAAATGGGGCATTTCAGTGGATGGGTGGTTGGGCCTGGCCATCGGTTCGTGGATTTTGATTGGTTGGGCAGGCGAAGCGCTCCGTGGCACTGGAAGGGTTGGCTGGTATGCCCTCTTGCAGCCCGGTTGGTGGATGCTCATGGGCGCCGTCTTGATTGTACTGATGGGTTGGGCGCCCACCAAAGTGCTCTCCATCACCGCGCTGATTCTGGCGGTGTTTGGCATGGCGAGTGCCGTGACCTTGTTCAATCGGGCAGGCAGGTTGGACGGCTCCGTTCCGACAGCTGACGAAAAAAGGAAAGACAACGCGGTGTTGCGTGGGTTGGCGGCGCCCATATGGCTCGGGAGCATGTTGCACCTTGTATTGAGTTGGGCAGATACTGCAATGTTGGCGGCTTGGATGGATGAGGCTGCGGTTGCCCATTACCGCGCAGCCTTCAGGCTGGCGGCATTGTTGACGTTCACACAGTTTGCCGTCAATGCGCTTGGAGCCCCCACGTTTGGAGCCCTGCACGCATCGGGTGATCGAGAAGGCTTGCGCCGCACGGTTCAGCGCATTGGATGGATGAATACGGCAGTGGCCTTGCCGGGCTTGGCGTTTTTGGTCGCTTTGGGCCCTTGGCTGTTGGGGTTATGGGGCGACGCTTTTACTGCACCTGAGGTGTACAAAGCCCTGCTCATTCTGGCAGCAGGACAGTGTTTTAATGCCCTTTGTGGACCTGTGATGTACCTCCTCAACATGACGGGAGGAGAAAGGGCAGGCCTTTTAATTCTAGCGGTTTCTGCGGCTGTTCAGCTGGGAGCGGCGGTGTTTCTTGTGCCCGCCTTGGGCATTGTGGGGGGCGCTGTTTCGGCCGCCTTGGGGATGTTGTTCTGGAATGGGCTCGGCGTGTGGTACATCCGGCGTCAACATGGTTTTTTCATGGTTTCATTGATCAGCGGATGGTGGAAGCAAAGCTGAACTTCTTTTTAATTGGTGCCCCCAAGGCGGGGACAACCCTAATTCATGAGCGGCTCTCGCGTCATACTCAGGTCTATTTGAGTCCCATTAAGGAGCCCAATTACTACTCTACGGACATCCAAACGGAGGGCTTCTCCAAGGCATTCAAGGCCAATACGCCCGACGATTTGGAACTGTACTTCAACCAAAAACCACTGTTGGCCCGGCAGGTTGCTTTTGTGCGGGATGCGGCCCAATACGCCGCGCTTTTCGAAGAGGCAAGGCCGGAACACAGGGTGGTAGGAGAGTGCAGCACCTCATACCTCAACTCACTTCACGCGCCAGAGAAGGTAGCGGCTTCACATCCAGAAGCTGCGATTCTCATTGCATTGCGGAACCCTGTGGAGCGGTTGTTTTCGCACTGGCAAATGGCCCGGAAATACGGTTTCACAGACCTGCCTCTAATGGCGGCCGTGGCAGCAGATCAGGTACACCCCAACCCAGGCTGGGGCAGCAGTGAACTTTTTGTGGAATCCGGGCTCTATGCCGAGGCCGTGAAACGTTGGAAGCAGCATTTTCCGGCACACCGCATCAAGGTTGTGCTCAACGAACACCTCAATGACACCAGCACTTGGGAGGACCTCGTTCAGTGGTTGGGATTGGAAGGGGGCATTCCCGAGGCGCCGTCTGCTTCCGGAAACCGAGCAGGACGCGCCCGGTTTGAAGGCATCAACCATTGGTTGACACGCAGTGGGATCAAGTCAGTTTTGGCGCAAAGAATGCCCAAGGGCTTAAAGAATGCGGTGGGCCGTCAGTGGTATACTTCGGAGGGGTTGCCCCAATTGACGGATGAGGACAGACAATCCCTGTACCCACTGTTTGCTGATAACATTGATGCATTGGAGGCCTTGCTGGACGTAAATCTGGAGGATTGGCGCCCTGGAGGTTGAGGGTTGGCGCTCGACTATCGGTTGACTTTTATGTTTTGGACTTCCGCTCAATGGAGGGGAGAATTGGCGGTGACATGTGACGCTGCTGCATCGTATATTCGCCGTCCGTTTCAGCAGAGGGTCATTAGCTCAGCTGGTTCAGAGCGCTGCCTTGACAGGGCAGAGGTCACTGGTTCGAGTCCAGTATGACCCACAACAAAACCCGGCTTCTTAGCCGGGTTTTTTTATGGCCTTTTACGCCGCACGCAAAATCCCCCCTTCAGGGGAGGGCAGCATTGAAGCCCTTGAGCGAGCTTGCAACATGGACCTGAAGCGCCTCAGTGAACTCGAAGCCAGCGAACGCGGCACCCTCACACGGATCGACGCCCCAGAGGGCATGTTGGCCTTGATGGAGATGGGTTGTACCGTGGGCGAGGACATAGAGGTGAGGCACATCGCGCCTTTGGGCGATCCTATGGCCGTGTCTGCTGGTGGCCATGTGGTGGCGCTGCGGCGAGAGCAGGCCGATCAGATGTGGGTAAAGCCCATCAGCTGAGCGCTGCGTAAGTCAGCCAAGCGGCCAAATAAGCCACGAGGGTCATGCCCAAGGCTTGCAATGCGGCCATGTTCCAACTCCCCAACTCTTGACGCACGATGGCTATGGTTGAGATGCACTGCATGGCCAACATATAGAACACGATGAGCGACATCGCAGTAGCGGCTCCGAGTACGGGTTGACCCGTTTTAGGGTTTATTTCCTGACCCAATCGCGCTTTCAATTGTCCTATCCCTTCGTCACTGTCTGGTGCGGCATACAAAGTCGCCATGGTGCCAACAAATACTTCTCGAGCGGCAAACGAAGCAATAAGGGCCACGCCCATTCTTCCGTCATAGCCCAATGGCGCGATGACCGGCTCGATGAAGTCACCCAGTCGTCCTGACCATGAAGCAGCCATGCGGTTGGACTGCCAGTCGAGCTCAGCCTGTTCCAATGCTTCGGGATTGGACCCCGCGGTCGTGATCATATTGACCCGCTCCTGGTGCTCGGCGTCTGCGGTGGCGAACCCTCCTGGCGCCGTATTGGACAGCACCCACAAAATGATGGAAACCATCACGATGACCTTGCCAGCGCCCTCGACAAAAGCCCGGGCTTGCATCCACACTTGTTCCACGGTGCGCTTGAGTGAAGGCACGCGGTAAGGCGGCCACTCTTGCAAAAATTGGGTGGGGGCCGCTTTGGGAATGCCCTTGTGCAGGATCCATGCGAGCAAGAGCCCTGCAAACAGTCCGGCAGCATAGATGCCAAAGAGGAAGACACCCTGCAGGTTGAGCAGGCCTCCGGGACCCCAGGGTTGTGAAGGCACCACAAAACCGATGAGGAAGAGGTACACCGGCAACCGCGCCGAGCACGTCATCCAAGGGGTGATGAGGATGGTCAACAGACGCTCTCGTTTGCCCGGAATGGTGCGCGCCCCCAGAATGGCGGGAATCGCACAGGCAAATCCACCCAACAAAGGAATGGCCGAACGTCCGTCCAGCCCCAGACTCCGCAACCAGCGGTCGTTCATAAAGGCCACACGCGTCATGTACCCGCTTTCTTCCAGTGCAGCTACCGCGCCAAACAGCAGGGCGATTTGGGGCACGAAAATCACCACACCCCCAAGTCCCGCCAGGAGGCCATCAACGAGGAGGTCCGTCCACCATCCAGCGGGCAGTCCGGCACGGCAGGCTGCCATGAGCCAACCCATCCCGGCATCGATGAGGTCCATGGGCCAGGTGGCCCAGGCATAAACAGCTTGGAAGATCAAAAAGAACACCCCGATTAAAATCAGGGGTCCGGCCAACTGGTGTGTCAGTACGCGGTCGATGCGGGCACTGATGCTGCGGCTGGCCGGTGGGTTTTGACCGAGCGCCTTTGTGGCGATGTCGCGGACCTGTCGGCTGCGGTGGGCGGCCTCTCCCAATTGCAGTTCCGCCGAGCCGCATCCGGTATCGGCACGGATGGCGGCCAATGTGATCTTGGAAGCCGCGTCCAGCCAATCTGGGGTGTCATCAGCCGTGACCAACAAATCCATTCCCGAGGGGCTCACGTCGGGCAAAGCAGCTTCCAACGCTGTGAGGTTCACACGTGACCGCCAACCTTTGGCGCTGTCCAGCGCAGAGTCACTGCTCCTGGGCACCATACTGCCAGAGGACAACATGTGCTTCAGGGCCTTGGTGCCTTTTCCATTCAAGGCGTGAACGGGAAGCACGGGGCATCCCAGTGCGGTTTCTAACGCGTCCTTGGACCAACTTGTAGGGGCGGTTTCATTGACCACCACCACCGACGGCAATCCCAGATCGAGCACTTGAAGCGTGAGGTAGAGGTTGCGCTTGAGGTTGGCTGCATCCATAACCACGATGAGGCCATCGGGCCGGTAGGTGTGTTGTGGATCAAACAGCGCATCACGTGTTACCGCTTCGTCCGGCGCCTTGGGGTGAAGGCTGTATGTACCCGGCAGGTCGATGAGGTCCACGGCCGAATCGACACCGCGGTTTGTGCGCAACCTCGCCATGATGGGGTCCACGGTTACGCCAGGGAGGTTGGCCACTTTGGCGCGGGACCCGGTGAGGGTGTTGAAGAGCGATGTCTTCCCGCAGTTGGGGTTTCCGACGAGTGCGTACTTCATCGTGCGATCCACAATTCGGGGTTGAGCGGAGCACTGCCACCGGCATCCCAGACTTCAAAGTGTGCGCGGTGGCCTGTGCCCAAGTCGAGCACCGTTCCGATGCGCTGGCCCGTCCGAATGTCTTGTCCATCTGAAACAGATACCTGACTGAGGTTGGCGTACACCGTGCGGTGAGAGCCATGGTCCACCATGACCGCCATGCCTCCTCCCGGAATGCCGATCACATTGGATACACGCCCGCTGAAAACGGCAGAAACGGCAGCACCCGCCGAGGTGGCTATGTCGACACCACGCCGTTCAATCTTGATACCAGGAAGGGTGGGGTGGTTGTGTGTTCCAAACCGTCCCGTAATGACCCCTTCGGCAACGGGCCAAGGCAACTTGCCTTTGTTGGCCTGAAATTCCGCGCCGATAATCTGACCCTCAGGTGTTGCAGCAAACCCTGCTTCTGATGAAGAAGAGCGGTTGGCTTCGGCGATCAGACGGTCAATGGCTTTTCCGAGTTCAGCGCGCCGCGCCTCTTCTGTGGCCAGTTGGTCTTTGAGGCGGCGCTCTTGCGTCCGAAGCTCGGAAAGAAGGGACTCCTGCCGGCGGGCGCCACTTTTGGCCTCATCGCGTGCAGAACGCAACTCAGTTTCTACGCCCACCAAAGCAGCGCGTTCCTGCCTGAGCGCATTGAGCTCTTCTCGGAGGGTTGCGGTGGAGGAGGCGATGCGCTCTGCCTGCTGCTTTCGGGTGCGGCCGTATTCTTCGATGAGGAGCAGCCTGCGGAAAGCTTGGGCGGTGCTTTCGGCATCGAGCAGCATCCCCCAGAGGGCATCTCCCCGTTCCAACCGCGCCGCCACGCGGATCATTTCGGCGTATTCCTCTTTCAAGGCATCGAGCTGAGCATCGGCACCTTCGACACTGGTCTTTCGGGCGTCAAGCCTCCGCTCCGCTGCCCGGCGTTCCTTTCGGAGGTTGGACAGCAACTGTTGGCGCAAATTGAGCTCTTCTTTGAGCAGGGAGAGCTCTTGGGTGGTGCGTTGTTGGTCGCTGCGGGCATCTTCAAGGAGCGCTTGGGTTGCCGCAATTCGGGCAGAAATAGCGCTGCGTTCGGCTTCTAATTCCGACTTCTTGCTGCCTTGAGCCGAGGCCGTTACACAAAGGACCAATGCCGCCCACAGCACAGCAGCACGGGGCGCAAAATTATGGCATTGCTCAAAGGCCATTCCTGCGCTCGACTTCTTCTGGAATGGAAAAGGGCATCGGATATGGCTTCCCATATCGGGCCCTCAAAATCTCGATTTTGATGCTTTGCGTCCCCTCTGGATAAGCGATGGTTAACCCTGTTCGGTGCGGGATCCAGCCGCCGGCTTCAGGCTCAAACCTGCCATGGCTGATTTCAATGGACCGCCCATTGTAGAGGTCGTCAAAACGCGTGCGGGTCAATTGGTACCCAAAGCCATCAAACCAGTAACGCTTCACGAGGAGGTCTTCATCATCGGACCGGCTAAGGACCCTCTCTTGAACCTCAATGGAAGCCTCAAATGACAAGCTGTCGTTGGGGTTGATTTCCTTTTCCTTTACACCCACCAAACGCCTGACCCGGTGCTTGTATTTGTTGATCAACAGGTGCTCTCGCCCGTCCACCTTGGACACATATTTGCTTTCCTCGTCTAGGAGGTTGATGCCCTCACCACACAGAATGTGCTGGGCCATAGCGTATGTCAAATGGGTACCCAGTAAGCTGTCAAAAGCAGCATATTCCCCCATGTAGCCAAACCTGTTTCCGGGCACTTTGGACAAGAAGAAGACCGAGTCATGGGTCAACAGGATGCGGGCAGCTTCTACGCCAAGCGCTGGGGTGATGCTGAGCCAAATGGCGGAGTCTCGGCGCATGCGGGCATTGACCTTGAAGCTGTTGCGCTCTCCATTGAGGTTTGCCTCAACCTGCAGTTTCATGCCGGCCCACTCCGGTTTGGCCAACGTGGCCAAGTGCTTGCGCACAATTCCTGAAGCACTCTCCGAGCGGATGGGCTTGCCCTTTTCAAGCCGCCTCATGTTGGTACAGCCCGCGAGCAGCAGCACCGCAAAAAGCAACAGCACAGTCCTCATTCGGCACTGAGTTTAGGATTGATGGTGGCGGGGTCTCCGCCAGCATCGATGGCAGCGCGCCACTTTTCACGGGCTTCATCCACCCGGTCCAATGCCATGAGGATGTCGCCAGCATGGTCGAGTACGGTGGGAGAAGGACGCTGTCCTTCATGAAAAAGGGACAGCTCGATCCAGGTCAACGCCTCCTCGAATTCACCGGCCACATAAAGCGTCCAAGCATAGGTGTCTTCGAAATTCGCATCTCCTGGAGAAAGCGACACCACGCGGGCGGCCATCTCTACAGCCTGCTGTGGCTTGGCCTTGCGTAAAGCCAAGTAGTAGGCATAGTTGTTGAGGGCGAGGATGTTCTGCGGATCGGCTTCGATGGCCAAGTCGAACCAGCCGTCTGAAGCGACATGGTCACCCTTGTCGTGGGCGATTTGAGCGAGCATAACCAGCACATCTGACTCGAATTCTGGCCGGTCGACAATGAGGTTGCGTGCGACCTTGAGCTGGCGCTCTGCCAACTTGTCGTCACCGAGCTCCTTGAATGCCATACCCCGGAAGTAGGGGAATACCGGAAGGCTGGGAAAGAGGTTGCCCGCAGATTCGGCAAACCCGTCAAGCCGGGACCATTGCTTGGTGGAGATGGCCAATTGACAGGCTTCGAGCCAGCGGTCCGCTGCATTCGGATCTCGGTCGAGGGCCTCGCCCAAAGCCTCCAAAGCTTCTAGAGGCCGTCCTTGAATGTCCAAGAATGCGGCTTGCAATTCAAAAGGGGCGGCATCGTTGGGGTAGGCCTCGAGCAGCAGGTCAATCAATTGTCCGGTCTCAGTTTGGAGTTCGGGTTGGAGCTCAGACAATTCAATGTAGGTCCAGGTGATCTCCGCCTTTTCTTGCAAAGGGACATCCTCAGAAGCAAAGGCTGAGCGGACGTGCTGACGTGCTACATCGGTTTCCCCTTTGGCGGTTAGCAGTCGGGCCCACTCCAAATGAAGGCGGCCATTGCCAGTTCTGATGAGGGCATTTCGAAGGACTTCTTCCGCTTCTTCATTGCGGCCCATTGAAGTCAGAATGCGCACCCGCTGCAAGGGGGCTTCTACCAATTCAGGAAAGTCCCTTTCCAAGTTCACGAGGTCCTCAAGGGCGGCTTCAATGTCGCCGCTGGCGAGGTGGAGGCGGTGCCGCTCTGAATGCCATTCAGGATCAGGTCCCCACTCTTTTTCAAGAACATCGACCACGTCAGCAGCCTCCTCAAAGCGCCCTTCGGCACTGCGGAGATCGAGCAGCATCATGGCGGCCACGTCGTCTTCAGGCTTGTTGACCAGCAGCCATTCTAGCGCGGCATCTGCATCAGCGTTGCGGCCCAGCTCCAATGCGATTTCAGCAAACTCACGGTAATACCAAGGGTTTTCACCGTCCAATTCAACGGCGCGCTCGACAGCGTTCATGGCCGCAGTCCATTGGCCTTCCTTCCGCTCGATGCGCGCGAGTTCGAAGTGGACCACAGCGGACTCTGGGTCTGCATCGAGACACGCCAACAGTGCCTCCCGGGCGCCGGATTGGTCCCCTTTCACCTTGGCCACTTGTGCCTTGTAATAAGACGAATGAAACGCGCCGTCAACGGCACCGAGTCCTTCACTGGCCGTGTTGCGGGTCTTTCCAAGCACCCCGCATCCTCCCAGGAAGGCAATCAGCACCATCCCCAGGCACCATTGGTATGGCGAAGGGTTCAACATGTGGATTCTGAGTAGTCCCCCAAGCTGATGTCCTCTGCTTTTCGGACAATGCGTGCGTGGTTGCCAACCATAGAGCCCGTCAAATGTGCTCCTTCGAGGTGGGTGTGACTCCCCACCAGACAATCGCTGAGTACACTGTCCACCACATGGGTTTTCGGTCCGATGGTTACACGGGGACCGATAACAGCATTGCGGATGACGGCACCTTCTTGGATGATGCACGGGGGAATGATCACGCTGTTTTCAACCGTGGCGTCAGCTGCCGTGTTCGCTTGGTCTCCGAGAAATTCGAGCATGCGACTGTTGGTTTCTACGGTGACACGGCGGTTGCCACAGTCCATCCAGTCGTCGACCTCACCCGGCATGAAACGCGCGCCTTGTTCCGTGAGCGCCCGAAAGGCATCGGGCAGCTGAAACTCGTCGCCTTTGCGCAAGTCGTTGTCGATGAGCACGTCGATTTCACGGCGCAGTGCAGCACCGTCCTTAAAGTGATAAATGCCGATCATGGCCAAGTCTGAAACGGGGGTTTCAGGCTTTTCTGCATATTCCACAATGGCGCCGGTATCATCCAACACCACCACGCCGAATTGGCGGGGGTCGTCGATGCGCTTTACAAAGAGGTGACCGTCGGCATCGGCGTTGAGCTGGAAGTCTGCGCGAAAGAGGGTGTCGGCAAAAGCAACCACGGTCTCGCCCTCGAGCCATTCCTTGGCGCACCAAACGGCGTGGGCGGTCCCGAGGGGCTGGTCTTGGTGATGGATGTGGCCCTTTGCTCCGAGCTTTTCTGCGAGGGCGAGGAGGTCAGCCTCTACTTGATCTCCAAAGTCACCGATGACAAAAGCGATGTTGTCAAAAGGCCTCGGGCTCATCGCGGCCAAATCCTCCACGAGGTGCTGGACAATGGGCTTTCCCGCCACGTGCACCAATGGTTTGGGCACGGTCAGTGTATGGGGACGCAACCGGCTTCCCCGGCCAGCCATGGGTATGATGAGGTTCATGTGGTTCCTGTATGACCAAACCCGCCCGCACCCCTTTCGGAGATGGCGAGTTCAGCAGTGTCTTCAACGGGTGCCCACTCCACCCGGGAGTATGGGGCGACCACGAGTTGGGCGATGCGCTCGCCTGGTTCAATGGTAAAAGCAGCTTGACCGAGGTTGATGAGCAACACCCCGATTTCACCCCGGTAGTCTGCATCAATCGTCCCAGGGGCATTGAGCACCGTCAACCCATGCTTGAATGCCAGGCCGCTGCGCGGCCGAACTTGGGCCTCATGCCCTTCTGGAAGTTCAATGTGTAAACCGGTGGGCACCAGCATTCGCGCGCCTGGCTCTAGAACTTCTGGCGCATCCAATCGTGCGCGCAAGTCCAGTCCGGCACTCAGTGGAGTGGCATATTCGGGCAACGCTGTACCTCCTGATTGGGCTACGCGAACCCGCAATGGTTTGGATGCGCTCATCGCCCTGGAAATTCTGGCTTTCGCTTCTCGAGAAATGCGGCCACACCCTCTTTGAAATCTTCATTGTCGAAGCAGCGGCCAAATTGATCGATCTCTACTTCATAGCCCTCTGGCGTTCCACTGGCTTGTACCGCACGGATGGCCGCTTGAAGGGCTTTTGGGCTGTTTGCGGCGAGACCGCCGGCCATTTTCAGGGCTTCATCCATGAGGCTTTCGCGCTCTACCACCTTGCTCACAAGACCGTTGGTGAGGGCTTCTTCGGCCTTGATCATCTTCGCTGAGAGGATCATTTCCATGGCGCGACCCCGGCCGATGATGCGGGACAAGCGCTGCGTTCCACCATAGCCAGGGATGAGTCCAAGGGTGACTTCTGGCAGCCCCATGCGTGCATTTGTTGAGGCCAGCCGTACATGGCATGAAAGGGCCAGCTCCAATCCTCCACCGAGCGCAAACCCTCCAATGGCAGCCACAAAAGGCTTAGCCGAGAGGGCGATGGCATCAAACAACGTGCGTTGCCCGCGTTCGGCAAGTTCCCGGCCTTCCGCGCTGTTGAAGTCGGCAAACTCTTTGATGTCTGCGCCTGCTACGAAGGCTTTTTCTCCAGAGCCAGTCAGGACAACACATCGGACTTCATCCCGCTGTTGTACGTCGTCGACCATTTTTCCCAAGGCGTCGATGAGCGCACCATTGAGGGCGTTCAGTTGTTGGGGTCGATTGAGGGTCCAGCAGGCGATGTGGCCGTGCAAGACCTCTGTGACGAGGGTGGTTTCGGACATGGCCCGAAATTAGGCAATAGAACCCCCTCCGGCAGCCTGAAGTCTGCGGGTTACTTCATGGTTCGGAGTGGACCACAAGACATCGGAAACGCCGGACTCCACAACCCGGCCTTGATCCATGACAACGGTGTGGTCGCAGAGGTAGCGTACCACCCCGAGGTCATGGCTGATGAACATCAGCGCCAACCCCCTTTCTTCCTTGAGTTTGACCAACAAATTGAGCACTTGTGCTTGCACGCTGACATCAAGAGCGGCGACAGCTTCGTCGCAAATGAGCAGCTTAGGGTTGGCCGCCAAAGCACGGGCGATGACAATCCGTTGTCGTTGTCCGCCAGAAAAAGCATCGGGCCTTCGGTGCAGGGCGTCTTCTTCCAGGCCAACGGACCGGATGAGCTGGCGCGATTCCTGCTCTGCACTGGCCTTGTCATGCCCCCACCTCTCCAAGACTTCACAGATGGCAGCGCCTACTTTTCGGGTAGGGTTCAGGGCAGCACGTGGGTCTTGGAAGACCAGGCCCACATTGGAACGGATGTGTTTGACTTGATCTGGAGCGAGGCCTTCGACAGCCTTGTCGGCAATTTGAATGGCGCCCTGGTCAAGGCGGTGCAGACCGAGAATGGCGCGCGCCAATGTGGTCTTGCCACAACCGCTCCCCCCAACGATGCCCAAAGTGCCGCCGCGTGCCAAACTCAGGCTCACGTCAGCCAAAGCAGGAGATGCGTTGCCAGCGTATGTTTTCCATGCTCCTTGGACTTGGAGCAGCACGGGTTGGTCGGCGTCGGGCAGGGTGATTTCGCCCGCTTCTGCAGCGTTTGAATCTCTGCCGTCTAAGAAGTCTGACAGCACAGGCAAAGGGCTGGGGCGCCCCTTCTTTGGCACCCTGCAGGCCAGAAGTCCACGGGTGTAAGAGTGCTGGGGCGCCTCTAGCACTTGGCGCACCTCCCCTTGCTCAACCACACGGCCGTGACGCAAAACAGCGACGTGGTCTGCCGCCCGTTCTACCACTTCCATGTCATGGGTGACCAGCACCAAAGCCAAACCGCGCTTCCGCTGAATCTCCGAAAGCAGGTCCAGCAGTTCCGCACGGAGGGTGCTGTCCAGAGCCGTGGTGGGCTCGTCGGCGAGGATGAGGTCCGGATCGTTGGCGAGTGCCATGGCGATCAACACCCGCTGCTTTTGTCCTCCAGAGAGTGCATGAGGATAAGCGGACCAGGCGCGCAAAGGGTCGGGCATCTGCACCTCTTGGAACAACCCCAACACCTGTTCTTTGGCACGCGCAGCATCGGCCCCACTGTGCCTTCGGATGACTTCTGCAATTTGAGCACCACAGCGCATGGTGGGGTCCAAACTCGTCATGGGTTCTTGGAACACCATGGTCACCCGACTTCCGCGTGGGATGGGAACGCCGGGTTCAGGGCCAACTTGGGCCCACACGCCGCCAGGGCCCGAAATGGCGCCTTGGGTCAAACGGCCACCTTCTGGAAGCAAACCGAGGGCGGCCATGCAGCACATGGTCTTGCCTGAACCGCTTTCACCCACCAAGGCGAGTGTGGCGCCCGCAGCGACCTCCAAATGGATGTCGTGTAGCACAGGCTGGTCTCCGATTGATACGGAGACACCGGCCCAACTCAGGGCTACTGAGGGCGGTGTTTTAGAGGGTTCCACGCAGGGACTGCTCCCGTTCAATGGCTTCGAACAGCGCTTTGAAGTTGCCCTTTCCAAAGCTTTGGGCGCCCTTTCGTTGGATGATCTCGAAGAACATGGTGGGCCGGTCTACAACGGGCTTCGTAAAAATCTGCAACAGATAGCCTTCGTCGTCGCGGTCGATGAGGATGCCGAGGTCGCGCAACGGTGCGAGGTCCTCGTCGATTTCTCCAACCCGGTCAAGCACGGTGTCATAGTAGGTGCTGGGAACCTGCAGGAATTCAATGCCCCTGCGTTGCAACTCTGTGACGGTCTCGATGATGTTGTCGGTGGCCACAGCGATGTGTTGCACGCCAGCACCCTGATAGAAGTCGATGTATTCCTCGATCTGAGATTTCTTGCGGCCTTCAGCGGGCTCGTTGATGGGAAACTTGATGCGGCCGTTTCCATTGCTCATCACTTTGGACATCAAGGCGGTGTACTCCGTGCTGATGTCTTTGTCGTCAAACGAAACAAGCTGAGCGAAGCCCATGACCTTGGCATAGAACTGGCACCAAGTGTTCATCTCGCCCCAACCCACGTTGCCCACCATGTGGTCAATGAACTTGAGGCCGATAGGTTCTGCCCCCCCTTTTTGCGACCACGGCTGGTAGCCGGGCAGGAAGGTTCCGTTGTAGTTCTTTCTCTCCACAAAGACATGGATGGTGTCTCCATAGGTCTCAATGCCGCTGAGGACAACCTTGCCATTGCCGTCTTCGCGGGTCTCTGGAGGGAAAACGCTCACGGCGCCGCGAGAAGTGGTCTCCTTCCAGCTTTTTTCGGCATCATCGACCCAAAGTGCCACGGCCTTGACCCCATCCCCGTGGCGGTTGAGGTGGTCGTTGAGCGGGCCATCGGCGACCAAAGGGGTGGTCAACACCAAGGTGATCTTGTCTTGGCGCAACACATAACTCACGCTGTCTGTACAGCCGGTCTCGAGGCCCTTAAATGCCAGGGGCTTGAACCCCCATGCTTGCATGTAGTAATAGGCACTTTGCTTGGCATTGCCAACGATCAGTTCGATGTGGTCGGTGCCCAACAAGGGCAGAAAGTCCTCCGCATCGGGGACCACAATCTCAGGTTGGGGTGTTTGCTGTTCCATGGTCATTTCAGGGTTCAGTCGATTTTTTGTGGGGTGTATCCAAGCCAACTGGTGTGGTAGCCGGTGTCTTCGATGTCGATGGCCTGTTGGGTCAGGCGCAGCGGACGGAAGGTGTCCACCATAACGGCGAGTTCGGCCGTTTCCGTCTTGCCGATGGAGCCCTCATAGGTGCCCGGGTGAGGTCCGTGTGGAATGCCGCCAGGGTGCAATGTCAAGTCGCCCCGAGAAATTCCTTTGCGGCTCATGAAGTTGCCCTCCACGTAGTAGAGCACCTCATCCGAATCGATGTTGCTGTGGTTGTAGGGGGCAGGAATGGACTTGGGGTGATAGTCATAGAGCCTCGGGCAGAAGCTGCAAATGACAAAGGCGTTGGTTTCGAACGTTTGGTGAACCGGTGGTGGCTGGTGCACCCGACCTGTAATGGGTTCGAAGTCATGGATGGAAAAGGCGTAGGGAAAATGGTAGCCATCCCAACCGACCACGTCAAAGGGGTGCCGTTCGTAGGTCACCGTGTGGATCATGCCTTCCTTGCGGATGTCGATGGGAAACGCACCGGTTTGGTTGACAGGCTCCTGAAGTTCAGGCGAGCGGAAGTCGCGCTCGCAATAGGGGCTGTGCTCAAGCAGTTGACCAAAGTGATTCCTGTAGCGCTTGGGGGTCACGATGGGCTGGGCACTTTCGATCACCAACCAGCGTTGGTCTGACCCTTTCTCAGGAGACCAGCGGTGAATGACACCACGTGGTACAACGAGGTAGTCACCCGGTTTGTAGGCGAGGTCGCCAAACATCGTGTGCAAGGTGCCGGTGCCATCGTGGATGAAGACCACTTCATCAGAGTCCGCATTCTTGTAGAAACGGGCCTGTGGGTCTGGGGCATCTGGCCTTGCCACTGCGATGACGCAGTCCGCGTTGAACATCAAGGGAACCCGGGAAGCCAGCGCTGCTCCTGATGAAGGGACATTGAAACCTTGCACCCGACGTGAAGTGATGTGCTCCTTTACACCTTCGATGGGGCGCGCATTGCGGGGCGCTTCCACGGAGGTGACCATCGTGGGTGGGTGGAGGTGATAGAGCAGGGAACTCATCCCGTCAAACCCGATGGTCCCGAACAATTGTTCGTGGTGCAGGGTTCCGTCAGGCTTGGCGAACTGGGTGTGCCGCTTGTGCGGAAGCTGCCCTTTCTTCTGATAGAATGGCATACCTGCAAGTTAGCGTGTCCCGGGCTTTAGCGGCGTTCGCTTTTGCCGGCATACCAGGGCAGGCCTCCATCATCAGTGGGGGCAAACCGCAAGGGGATGCGTTGTCCCTGTTTGAGGGGGGCATCCGCTTGGAGCCCCGTCCTTTTCATCAAGACCTTCAGCTTCACAGCCTCAGCATCGCTGACCGTCTTCAACGTCTCCCCTTCCTTGGCCACATGCCAGTTTCGAACACCCCGCCTGCGCTTGGGTTGGGTAAACAGCTGGAGGTCCTCATCGAACGTTGTTTTTGAATCGGCCGTTTCAAAGTCGTTGTACTTCTTGAGCTGCCACACGGCCATCCCGAGTTGATCTGCTACGGTTTTGAGGGTTTCTCCCGCTGACACCTGCACCCAAGCCACATCGTTCTCGGTGAAGCCGCTGTTGCGGCCCGAACCCATGCGGATGGTTTTGGTGGCGGGCTCCCCATCGCTGTCGCTTGTCGAAGGCCCAGAACCTTTGGGGTCGGCAACGTCTGCCAAATCAGTGTCAGGCCGCTCTGGCACTTCGCCACGTTTGAGCCAAGCCAGGCCTTCTTGGTCGTATTGGTCCAGGCCATGCCGGTCCACCAATTCGATCAAGGCTTTCGCATAGGTGGGGCTTGTGGCATAGCCGCAGCGCTTAAGACCGCGCGCCCAACCTTTGTAGTCGTCCATCTTGAGCTCGAACAGTGAAGCGTAGCGTTTGCGCAAGAGAAACAGGCTGTGGTCTTCAAAACTGTCTCGGGCATCATCGTATACCCTAAAGCATTCTCCCTTGGCGTCGTCATCGTAATAGGTGCGCCCCCCTTCCCAGTCTTTGTGGCATTTGATGCCGAAATGGTTGTTGGACCGGCCGCTCAACTCGCTTTTGCCTGATCCGCTTTCCAGCAAACCTTGGGCGAGTGTGATGCTGGCCGGGATCCGGTGCAGCACCATTTGTCGGACAGCCTCATCTTTCCATTTGTTGATGTAGTTGCGCTGGTCTTCCTCACCGCCCGCATAACAGGTTGCTGCAAAAAAGGTGAGGAACAAGGCGTGCGCCGCACGCTGAACAATTGAAGGCAGGACCATGCGACAAATCAACGTCAAACGTGACGTCGTTTGGTATGTCGCCTACAAATTCAGCCCACAACAGGCGGTTCACTTCGGATCGCCGTAGTCTTTGGTTTCTACCAATTCCCCTTCGGTGCTGTAAAAACGCCACTTGCCCGAAGGAACACCCTCCGTGTGCTGCCCTTCTATGTGGGGTTTACCACCAATGTGCCAGGTTCGGAAAAGCCCCGCTTTTACTCCGGCTTGGTAAGTGACCCGGCTCCATGGCAGTCCGTCTTCTCGGTATGTGTTCCATACCCCTTGGCGCATGTTGTTCAGCAGCGTTCCACGGGTGTGAATCCGGCCATTTTCGTGGAATTGTTGGACCTCTACACCGAGGCCTTCTTCCAATTCTACGCGCACCTCCTTGGGCGTTTCATCGGTGGTCCACGTACTGACCACCGTCTCTTCCTGGCGCTCTGTGCAGGAACAAAGGGCCAGCACGAGACAAGAGAACAACCACAACTTCCCCGTCATTTTTTTCTGGATATTGTGAAGTCCACCAGATCGATCAGTGCCGTTTTGGCGGCTCCGTCATTCAAGGGTTCTAACAACGCCACAGCACGGTCACGGTGCGCCTTCATTTTCGATTCCGCGTAGGCCATCCCAGGTCCTTCGAGGATGGTCCCCATGATGCGCTGCGCTTCGCTGGGGTTGTCTTTGCTCCGCTTGATGCCACGGACCAAAGACCGCCGTTGCAGCTTACTCAGGGATTGCAGGGTATGGATCAGAGGAAGGGTCATTTTGCGCTCTTTTACATCTCCTCCTGTGGGCTTTCCTGTCACAGATGAAGGTGCAAAGTCAAGCAGGTCATCCTTGATTTGAAAGGCAATGCCCATCTCCTCGCCAAAAGACCGCATCAGCTCGACGCGATCAGGGTCGGCTCCAGCACTGGCTGCTCCAGCGGCGCAGCACGCCGCAATCAGCGAAGCGGTTTTGCGCCGAATGATCTCATAGTAGACTTCCTCGGTGATGTCAAGCCGACGGGCTTTTTCGATTTGCAGCAACTCCCCTTCGCTCATGGCTTCTACTGCCTTGGAGGTGATCCGCAGAAGGTCAACACCATCGTTCTCCATGGAAATGAGCAGTCCCCGGGACAGCAGGTAGTCTCCCACTAAAACGGCGATTTTAGACTTCCACAAGGCGCTGATCGACAAAAACCCCCGACGGGTCTCGGCAGCATCGACCACGTCGTCATGAACGAGGGTGGCCGTATGCAGGAGTTCAATGAGGGTGGCGGCAATGTGGGTTCTCTCCTGAGTGCCCCCACTGGCTGAGGCCGACAAATAGACCAGCAAGGGCCGCATTTGCTTGCCTTTGCTGCGCACGATGTACCGCGTAATGTGGTCCAAAAGCGGCACAGAGGTGCGCATGGCTTCCTTGAAATGTCCCTGAAACTCGCGCATTTCACGGGCCACGGGTTGTTGAATGGAGGCCAGGTTCGCCATAAAGCAAAGGTACTTCTATGGACGGGCTGAATGCCGGGTGGGGTCGCAGGTGTATTTTGCGGCATGATCCTATCCATGACGGGCTATGGCAAGGCCGAAGCTCACATCGGAACGCGCAAATACACGGTCGAAGTTCGATCGCTCAACGGAAAAGGCCTGGACCTTTCCGTGCGCATGCCGCCACAATTCCGCGAAAAAGAAATGTCTCTTCGCAAAGAGCTTGGAAAGGCCGTTGGGCGGGGCAAAGCAGACTTCTTTATCCACTTCGAGTCCGACGCGGCAGACGTCCGGCATCAGGTCAACGCCACATTGGTACAGCAATATGTGGAGCAACTGAATCCCGTTTTTGAGGAGAATGGTGTGCCGGCCAGCCATGTAGATGGCCAACTGCAGAAATTGCAGTCCGTGCTGCGTTTTCCCGATGCCATCAGCAATACCCGTGAAACCTTCGACGAAGATGAATGGAAAGGCATGATGGATCTGGTGCACAGCGCTTGTGACGGTTTCAAAGCATACCGGACCCAAGAAGGAGCCATCCTCGAAGCCGACTTTCGCCAGCGCATAGACCGAATCGAAGGACTGCGTCAGGAGCTTGCTCCGTTGCTTGAGGCCCGCACAGCGCGCGTCAAGGGCCGCCTACGGGAGCACCTTGAGGCCGACTTGCCACAAGACAGGATCGACGATAACCGGTTTGAGCACGAGCTCATTTTCTATCTCGAAAAGCTCGACGTAACCGAGGAGCTGGTCAGGTTGGAGGCCAACTGTGCGTATTTCAAAGAGATGTTGGATGGAGATGCTGGACAGGGCAAAAAGTTGGGCTTCATAGGACAGGAGATTGGACGAGAAATCAACACCTTGGGCAGCAAGAGCCAAGACGCAGCGATGCAGCGGCTGGTCGTTCAGATGAAGGACGAGCTCGAAAAAATCAAGGAGCAGGTGCTCAACATATTGTGATCGAAAACCCTACAAAACAGGAAGCCGTGCCCACTGGGACCCCCATCACCTCAGGCTGTAAGGCCCTTGTTTTTTCCGCACCATCTGGGGCTGGAAAAACCACGCTGGTCCGGCAGTTGATGGCAGAGCGGGATGACCTGGCATTTAGCATTTCGGCGACCAACCGCGCTCCACGGGGCGATGAGGTCAATGGCCACGACTACCACTTCTTTTCTACCCAAGGGTTCAAGGAGCGCATCGCGGCAGGAGACTTTCTCGAATGGGAGGAAGTCTATCCCGGTCGGTATTACGGAACCTTGAAAACAGAAGTGCAGCGGCATTGGACCGCAGGCAAGCACATCTTGTTCGACGTGGACGTGGAAGGCGGTTTGCGGTTAAAGTCCATTTTGAAGGATGAAATCTTGGCGGTCTTTGTTCGCCCCCCTTCGCTTCAAGTGCTGGAAGAACGGCTCCGGAAGCGGGGCACCGACAGTGAAGATGACATCGCCCGACGCCTGGCGAAGGCCGAAGCGGAAATGAAAAGGTCCCCTGGGTTCGACGTGGAATTGGTCAATGACGTGCTCGAAATTGCGACGCAGGAACTGATCCAACGCACCGCTGTGTTTTTGGGACCAACGGAACCAAAGTGATCATGAAGGTCGGTCTGTATTTCGGCTCATTCAACCCCATTCACACGGGTCACCTCATCATCGGGCAACACATGCTGTCCCATCATGGATTGGACGAAGTGTGGTTTGTCGTAACCCCCCACAATCCGATGAAGCAAGCGGCAGACTTGGCCCCGGAGTCCGACCGCTTAGAGATGGTGCAAAGGGTGGTGGCCGACAATCCCAGGCTCAAAGCCGAAGACGCAGAGTTTGGCTTGCCCAGGCCGAATTACACGGCACACACCATGGACTTCTTGCGACATCGGCACCCTGAATGGGAATTTAGAATCATCATCGGAGAAGACAATTTGCGCACCCTGCAGCAATGGGCGCGGTGGCGTGAGCTCGTGGATGGAGCAGGCTTCCTCGTCTATCCACGAGCACGCTCAGAAGGCGAATTCGACTCCACCGAAGGGACAGTAGCTCCAGATGGAGAGCGCATTGTGTTGAGTCCAGCACCCATCATCAGCATATCCAGTACATACTTGAGAACGGCGCTCGCCAACGGCGACTCGGCCCGTTACCTCTTGCCCGATGCTGCGGCCGACTACATCCGCGAGAAGGCGTTGTACGGCTTTACAGCAGCTGACTGACTGCTTGAGATTAGGTATTGTTAAAGGTGTTCATCGTCCGCTGTAGGCCGATGAAAGCAAAGGACTGCATCAGCGCGCTGGTCCTCTTCAAACGCTCTGCTAGCGCCTGTTCTTCCTCAGAAGAGAACTTGCCCAAGACGTGGTCCACTTGTCGTCCTGGGCCAAAATCGGCCCCCACCCCAAACCGCAATCGGGGGTAGGCATTGGACCCTAAAACCGCTTGAATGTCTTTGAGTCCGTTGTGACCGCCATCGCTTCCTTTCGCGCGAATACGCAATGTGCCAAATGGAAGGTTGATGTCATCTGTGGTGACCAACAAACGGTCGGTGCTGATTTTCTCTGCATCCAACCAATAGCGCACGGATTTTCCGCTCAAGTTCATGAACGTGGTCGGCTTGACCAGGACCAATTGACGGCCTTTGAACTT
>DDCX01000109.1:37681-55175 GCA_002336475.1 Flavobacteriales bacterium UBA1995
ACCAAGAGGTACTTCATCAGAAGATGTGAGGGGTTTGGAGATTACTCCTCACCACCCTCTGCAGCTGCTTCGCCTTCCTCGCCTCCTTCGCCTTCGCCTTCGGCATCGGCAGACATCGCAGCACGTGTGCGGCGAATGCCGAGCACAACAGCAGAGTCGTTCAAAACAATCTTGCAGCCCTCTACGGTGAGGTCCGATACACGGAGGGAGTCACCAATGAGAAGAGGGGTGATGTCCAAAGACACGTCCTCAGGAATTTGATCGGCGAGGCCGGAAACCGGCAAGCGGCGGTACACCACATGGAGGCGACCTCCGTTCCGAACACCTTCACTGGTTCCTGTGGTGCGCACAGGCAACTTGACCCGGATGGGCTTGTCGGCAGAGATCTGAAGCAGGTCGAGGTGCACGATTCGGTCGGTAACCGGGTGGAACTGGATGTCCTGAACGACGCAGTCGTACGTCGTGCTTCCAACTTCAAATTTCAACCGGTACGTTTCTGGACTGAAAACCAGCTTGTTCAACTGGATTTCGTTCACTTGGAAATGAACCTGCTCGGGGCCACCGTAGAGTACGCCGGGAACCATTCCCTTGGCACGAAGTTCGGTAGCACCTTTTTTCCCTACGCCCTCTCTTGGAGAGCCGCTCAATGATGCAGTTTTCATGGTGTTGTATTATGTAATAAGAAAATGCGAACTAATGGATTCGTTCTGGACGAGGCACCGGATGACTGTTGAGAACAGGTCCGAGCAATCCAGAACGGTGATTTTTTCTGTGGCCTTTCCGTCTTGCAGCGGAATGCTGTCCGTGACAACCAGCTCAGTCAATGAACTCGTTTCAATCCGCTCATAGGCGGGGCCTGACAATACTGCGTGTGTGCACACGGCGCGAACACTGTTGGCACCATGCTCTTTCATCATGTCTGCCGCTTTGGTCAACGTCCCTCCTGTATCACAGATGTCATCGACCAGCACCACGTCCTTGCCTGCAACATCGCCAATCACACGCATGCTGGCGACTTGGTTGGCCACCTTGCGCTGCTTGTAGCAAATGGCCATGTCAACGCCCAAGTACTTGGCAAAGGCATTGGCGCGTTTCGTGCCTCCTGTATCAGGGGTGGCGATCAGCAGGTTGTCCAAATTCAAGCTCTCGAGGTAGGGCAGGAAAATGGCCGAGCCGTACAAGTGATCCACGGGAACTTCAAAAAATCCTTGGATTTGGTCCGCATGAAGGTCCATGGTGATGACCCTGTCAACGCCAGCTGCAGTGAGCATGTTGGCGATGAGCTTGGCACCAATAGCGACACGTGGTGCGTCCTTCCGGTCTTGACGCGCAAAACCGAAATAGGGAATGACAGCGACAATGCGCTTGGCAGAAGCACGCTTGGCGGCATCCACCAACATCAGCAGCTCCATCAGGTTGTCAGAAGGCGGAAAAGTGCTTTGCACAATCACGACTTCCTTGCCGCGAACCGTCTCTTCTATGCTGACCCGAAATTCCCCGTCACTGAAGACGGTATGCTTTGTGGCACACAGGGGCGTGCCGTATGCCATGGCGATACGGGCACCGAGTTCCTTTGATGCCGAGCCGGCTAGAATGCGCATGGGATGGTCTTGCATGGCTTACTTAGAGGGCGCAAAGATAGTTAGGAGGCCAATGCGCCGGACACACCTGTAATTTTGGCATATGAAACAACGCCGCACCAATGTACTCGTTTTAGGCATGGGCATGCTTTTGCTGGGCCTGCTGGCGATGCAGTTTGGTTGGGTTCGGGCGTTGATCGATGCACGGAGTGACCTCTTCGACGAGCAAGCCCGAACAGCACTGGTAGAGGTTCAATCCGTTTTGTCACGCATGCCCATTGGCTTTCCGCCGCCTCCTTCTTCGGGCTGGTCTCCTTCTTCGGGCGCAGCTGCTGACAGCTTGGCTGAAATCCGGGCAGAGGAGTCGCTCCAACGCAGTTCCGCAATGGCCGTTGCCGACAGCATTCTCCTGCTCGTCTTCGAAGGCAGGGGAATCAACATCGCTTTCCGGTCGGCATTGCTGGACCGTTATGGGCGGCCCATTTTTTTGCGCGACGATGATGTCGACCTCTTGGACAAGTTCTCTGAAGGGGGCTACAGGATTCCTGCTGGAGAAACGCGGGTTTTGGAAGAGGTTCAACTCTACACCGTGTTCTTTCCCGGCAAAAAAATTGCCCTCGCGGGCGATATGTGGATCGAATTGACAGCGAACCTTCTGCTGATGGTGGTCTTGGTTGTGTTTACCGTGTATGCGGCCAATGGCCTGCGCAAGGCCGAGCAACTCAACCGCCTGAAAGGGGACCTCATCAACAACATGACCCACGAGCTCAAAACACCAATCTCGACGATAGGGCTGGCGGGGGAGGCGCTACTGGACGATCAAATGTCCGCGGACCCAGAGAATTTGCGGTACTACGTCCAGTTGATCCGTTCTGAAAACAAACGACTGGGCTTGTTGGTGGAGAATGTCTTGCGAGCGGCCATGCTCGACCAAGGAGAACTCGAGCTCTTCCGGCAGCCCATCAATTTCCATGACCTCCTCAAGGAGGTGCTCCGGAACCAGGCCATTCACATCAAGAAGCAAAGCGGCTCGACCTCGGCAAAGCTCGAGGCCACAGACCCCGTCGTGAAAGGGGACCGGACCCACTTGACCAATGTGGTGTTCAACCTGGTAGACAACGCAATCAAATACGGTGGAAAGCAGCCAAAGCTCCTGGTGAAGTCTTGGAATGAGGGTGATTTTTTGTTTGTAGCCTTTGAGGACAAGGGCATCGGCATTCCCCGGGAGCACATTGGCAAGGTTTTTGACAAGCTATATCGTGTGCCCACCGGAAATGTGCACGACGTTAAAGGATTTGGACTCGGTTTGAGCTATGTACAAGCCGTCATGCAACAACATGGAGCCGAAATTAACGTTGTAAGTACAGCGGGTGAGGGCAGCACATTCACATTGGTCTTCCCACAAAAGAAGAAAACAACATGAAACAACAGCTCGACATCTTGCTCTGCGAGGACGATCCCAACCTGGGAAAGCTGCTTCGCGACTTTTTAGACCGCAAAGGCTACAACACCACTTGGGCGCAGGACGGCGCCGAGGGTGTCCGTCAGTTCCGTGTAGGTTCCTACGATTTTGTTTTGCTCGACGTGATGATGCCGGTCAAAGACGGGTTTCAGGTAGCCGAAGAAATTCGCGGGCTGAACCGCCACGTGCCCATCCTTTTTCTCACGGCCAAGAGCCAAAGAGAAGACACGCTTCAAGGGTTCAAGGTGGGCGCAGACGACTACATGACGAAGCCCTTCTCTATGGACGAACTGGAGGCGCGCATCGAAGCGATTCTGCGCCGCTCTGCAGCCCTGCCTGAGGGCGAAGACGAGGTCGGTGAAATGACCATTGGACATTACATCTACGACTACAACCGCCAAGAATTGCGTTTTGGCGAGGATGCCCAGCGGCTGACCACGAAGGAAAACGAGCTGTTGTTCCTCTTGACCAAGTCCAAGAACGCACTGCTCGAAAGGGAGTTCGCACTCAACGCCATTTGGGGCGACGCCAATTACTTCAATGGGCGCAGCATGGACGTTTACATTGCCAAACTGAGAAAGCACTTAAAAGAAGACCCAAGGGTGGAGATCCTCAACGTTCACGGCAAAGGCTTCAAGCTGATTGCGGAATGAGCCTCCCTTCTTTTGAGGGAAATTGACGGTTGGTTTCCATTGGCCCCCCGCGGGCTTTACCTTGGTTTCCCCGTTTAGGACCGCATGATTCCGAAGGATACCGTTGACGCCATATTGCAGGCCACCATCATTGAGGAGGTGGTCGGTGATTTTGTGCAGCTCAAAAAGAGCGGCACCAGCTTGCGGGGAATGAGTCCGTTCAGCAACGAGAAGACGCCGTCTTTTTATGTGGTGCCGGGCAAAGGGATCTTCAAGGATTTCAGCTCTGGCAAGGGAGGCAGCGCCATCACCTTCTTGATGGAGCACGAAAAGCTCTCTTATCCGGAGGCCTTGCGTTGGTTGGCGGGGAAGTATGGCATTGAGATAGAGGAGCGGAAGCTGACGCCTGAAGAGCTCGAAGAGCAGACTGAGCGAGAGAGCCTTTCAAACTTGTCGGCATGGGCCCAGAAATGGTATTCTGAACAACTGCTGGAAACAGGTGAAGGCAAAAGCGTGGGTTTGGGATATTTCCGGAGCCGTGGTTTTACCGATGAGACCATCGAAGGGTTCGCCTTGGGTTATTGCCCCGAACGCCCGTGGTCTCAAGAAGGAGCGCTGGCGGTAGCCGCTCGAAAGGCTGGATACAAGGACAAGTGGCTTGTGGCCAGTGGCTTGTGCAAAGAGCGGGAGGACGGAACACTCTATGACTTTTATCGTGGGCGTGTGATTTTCCCCATTCGGGACGTCACGGGGAGGTACATCGGGTTTGGTGGTCGGACGCTCAAGACGGATAAAAAAGTCCCGAAATACGTCAACAGTCCGGAGAGCCCGCTCTACGACAAATCCCGCGCTCTGTATGGCATCCACATGGCTCGGAACGCCATTGTGCGGGAGGACCGGTCCATTCTGGTAGAGGGCTACACCGACGTCATGGCCATGCGCCAAGCGGGGGTGGAGCATGTGGTGGCCAGTTCAGGGACGGCATTGACGGTTGAACAGGTCAGACTGTTGCGCCGGTTCAGCAAGCGCATGACCATGCTGTTTGACGGCGACCCTGCTGGCTTGCGGGCGGCCATCAGAGGGGTGGACATCGTTCTAGGGGAAGGCCTCGACGTCAAGGTTGCGGTCCTGCCAGATGGGGAGGACCCTGACACCTTTGCCAAAAGGTTGGGCAGGGAAGCCTTGCTGGAATGGCTGGCAGAGCACAGCAGGGACTTTATCCGTTTCAAAATCGACCTGCTTGACAAGGAAGCAGCGGACGATCCGATCAAGCGCACCGAGTTGGTCAGAAGTGTGGTTCAGAGCATTGCGCAGGTCCCCGACGAACTCAAGCGTACGGTATACATCCAAGAGAGTGCAGGCCGATTGGGCATGCAGTCTGACGACTTGTTGGCGGAGCTGTCGAGGCAGGCCCGCTCTCGGATGGAGCAAGAGGCCAAGGCGCCACTTCCCTCACTCCAACCCCAGAATCAAGGGCCGATTGGAAAACCACAGCTGGTGGGGAAAGTGGGACGGAAGGGCCGGGAACAGGACTTGCTGCGCCTGTTGCTGCAGTATGGCCGCCAGAAGCTGACTTTGGACTTGCCTGAAGATGTGGTGGAGGATAAAATCGGTGAGGAGACCCCTCAGATCGAAGTGACCTTGGCCGAATTTTTGATGCATGAATTGGATACCCTCGGCATATCGATTCGCCATCCAGTGGTGGATGAAATCGTCCAGTCTTTCAGGGAGAGCATGGTGTCGGGGCACATCCCTGGCCCGGAGACTTGGAGCAATGGAGGTCCGGAAGTAGCCGCCATTACAGCAGACTTGCTGGTCACCGAGTTCGCCCTGAGCGAGAACTGGCTGAACAAGCACAACATCGTTCCCGAAACCGAGGACAAGTTGTTGATGCAGGCCCTTCAAGGGGCCTTGTACAGACTGATGCTCGACGAAGCCCGTGGCGATGGAGCGCGCATCACAGGCCGCCTCAAAGAGTTGGCTGACGATCCCGGGACCTCTGAAGATCCGCTCGCCGAGGAGTTGGACTTGCTCAAGAAAAAAATGACAGTGTCGGAACGCGTTTCCCGATTGGCGGCGCACTTTGGCAGCACCATCTTGCACACCTTGAGTGAAGAGGACGCGGCCCGTTACAAGGGGTGAGGACCCACGTTCAGTGCCGCTCGGACCAGAAGTCCAGCAGGGTAATCCGGGGCTGCAGCACCCCCCGGTAGTTCTCCGTTTCCACTTTGAACACCACGTCCAAGCTCCCTGTTGAGGCCAGAGCTTCAAGTCGGTGTCCCAGGCCGAAGCCAACGGCGGTAATGTTTTGCGGGGCACCCGGCACTTTGAGAGATACCCTGATGTGGCGCCCTTCTTTGCCCACCTTTTTAGGAGGAATGGCCAGTTTGACGTCCCGTGATAAAAACACAGGGGCAGGCGCGCCAGGCCCGTAGGGTTCGAATGCACGCAGGTTGCGCAGCAGCTCTGGGGTGCAATCCTGCAGTGGAATCTCCAAGTCGAAGTACCGCGGTTCCCGTTTGCTAATGGTGGCGAGTTTTTCGCCAACAGCCCGATCCAAAGCTTGTGCAAAGGCATGGGCCTGGTCGGTTTTTACAGTGACGCCAGCGGCCATGGCATGTCCGCCGAACTGTTCCAAATACTCCCCGCAGCCTTTGATCAATTCGTGAATGTCCAACCCAGGTGTAGATCGCGCACTGCCTACCATGACTCCGTTGTCGTCGCTGATGACAATACTCGGTCTGTAACGGTGCTCGATGAGCCGGGTCGCGACGATGCCAATGACCCCCCGGTGCCAGCCTTTGCCCCAAACAATGTTGACGTGCTTGAACTCCTCGCGGTCAGAAAGTTGGGAAATGGCATCCCGGGTGATTTGCTCATCGTAAGAACGGCGCACTTGATTGAGTCGGTCGAGGTTGCCCGCCAGTTCTGTCGCCCGGGCGTCACTTTTCTCTGTCAAAAGGTCCACAGCTTCTGTGGCAAGTGACATGCGTCCTGCGGCATTGATCCTCGGGCTGATCCTCGATATGATGTCGCGGACGGTCAAGTAATCAGGTGAACACCGTACCACTTGCAACAGGGCCCGAATCCCCGGCCGGGCATTCTTTGAGATGGCCTTGAGTCCGTGGTGCAATAAAATTCTGTTTTCACCGGTCACCTCCACCAGGTCCGAAGCGATGCTCAGGGCCACGAGGTCGAGCCCGTCGTACGCACTCATGGGCGACAGCCCAATCCGCTCTGTAAGGGCCTGGGTCAATTTGAATGCCACACCACAACCGCTCAGTTCCTTGAATGGATACTGGCATTCGGGGTGCTTGGGGTTGAGGATGGCAAACGCTTCCGGCATCGACTCGCCCGGGAGGTGGTGGTCGCAAATGATCACGTCGATTCCCAGAGCATTGGCTTCGGCCACCCGCTCTGTGGCACGGATGCCACAGTCCAGGGTAATGATGATGGAGCAGCCCTTTTCTGCGGCCTTTTGCACGCCCTTGGAGGACAGACCGTAACCCTCGCTGTAGCGATCGGGGATATAGGGCAGCACTTCAAACCCGTTGTTGTGCAGGAAGTCGTGGATCAACGACACCGACGTCGCTCCGTCCACATCATAGTCTCCGTAGGCCATGATCCGCTCTCCTTCCTTTTGGGCATGAATGATGCGGTCCACAGTGCGGTCCATATCACGCATTTCAGACGGGTCGTGCAACTCGTCGAGGTCAGGGTGTAAGAAAGAGGGGGTGTGTTGTTCGGTTATTCCGCGCAATTCGAGCAGCTGTGCAACCACTCCGTTTGTTGGCTTGTTCTCCCCGTGGAGTGGGTCACGCAGAGAGCGTGGAGACCAATCAGCAGGGGGTATGTGGGGTTGACGGGTCATTTCGCGGGGGCACCTTCGCAATGGAATGGACACGGATTGAGGGAAATACCGCGCTGAATCCGTCCTGACTCCCTTAAATTGCGCAGCCTGAAAGATACAACGATGACCTCGTTTCGCCTCCCTTCCTTCTCCCTCTTCCTCATGGCCGCCGTGGCGCTGCTGTTTGGATCATCCTGTCTCAACGACGACAATCTGATCGGACCCAATTGCTTTGACGGCATATTGAACAATGGTGAAGAGCTCGTCGATTGTGGCGGTTCGATTTGTCAACCTTGTGACCCATGCGAGAATGGGGTTTGGGACCAGGTGCTCGGCGAGCAATGGGTCGATTGCGGCGGAGAATGCGCTCCCTGCGATGTGAATTTCAATGGCCAGTTGGATCCAGGAGAAACGGGCATTGATTGCGGTGGCGAGACCGGCATTGACTGCGGAGAACTTTGCGGCGATGGCTTGCTCAACGGCAACGAAATCGATGTGGATTGCGGAGGGCCTGATTGCGAAGTATGTCCCAGTTGTGAGGACGGCTTGTTGAATGGAGAAGAGTTGGGCATCGACTGCGGTGGACCTGACTGTGAGCCCTGTGCCACAGACGGAGATTGCACCAATGGCTTGTTGGATGGCGACGAACTCTACATTGACTGTGGAGGCACCATTTGCCCGCCTTGCGATGGCAACATGACCTGGAAGGCCAATGGCAACGACCTGATTGCTGATTTCGAAACGACCTGCAGCCTTGATGGGACAACGCTGAACATTGGGGGCGTTTCTGTCACCACTGATGGCATCGCAATGACCTTGCCAGAGCCCTCAGTTGGATGGTTGGATGGGGCCCAAGTCTCACTCAATGAGTCCAGTGCTCCAACAGGTGCATGCACTTACAACAGCCCCACGGGACAGACCTTTACCTCCACCTTGCCGGGCGCCAACTTTACCGTTGAAATCCTCTACATCCTTCCAGAGTCTGGAGGCATTGTGGTGGGCACCTTTGGTGGAAGCTTGATTGGTTCCGATGGGACAGGTGGCATCTCCATCACGCAGGGCACCTTCCTGCTTCCCATCAATTGATCACTCGTCGAGTAAATCGTACAGGCCACCCAATTTGGGGCTGAGTACGACTTCAATCCGGCGGTTGCGGTTGCGGTCCTCAGGATCACGGGGGTGGTACTCGCTGCGTCCAGCTGCGGTGAGCAATTCTGGCTTAAGTGAACTTGAGGCAGTGAGCACCTGAACCACAGCAGTAGCACGCAATACACTCAGCTCCCAGTTGTTTTTCGGTGAGCTTGGTGCATTAAAGGCCACATCGTCGGTGTGTCCCTCGACCACTACTTCGAATCCTTCTTCGTCTTCTATCGCCTTGGCGAGGTCTGAAAGCGCTTGTCTTCCCTCGGGGTCGATGGCCGTACTTCCGGAGGCAAACAAAAGCTTGGAGGCCAACCGAACGTACACTTTGCCGTCCCTTTCCTCTACTTCAAGGCCCTTGTTGCGGAAGGCGAACAGGGCATTGGACAACCTTGCCCGAAGCGCTTCGCCCGCGGCTTTTTGTGACTCCAGCATCCTCGTGAGTTCCGTCACCTTTGCTTCTCGTGCACTCAAGTCTTGCTCGAGGGCATAAAGGCTGTCTTGCTGGAATTGTAAATCGGCGCGGATCCTTTGCAGTTCCTCCAGGAGAGCGGCTTGCTCGCTTCCGCTTGCAGAGCGGCTTTGGTTGAGTTCAGCAGTCAGCAGCGCATTCAGGTTTTCAAGATCGCCATTGCGCATCTGGCATTGCCTCAGCTGGCTGCCCCGCGCGGAAGTGTCCGCCCGAAGGGATGCCATGCGCCTTTCGTCCTCTCGGGCCTGGCCGTCTTTTTCGGAAACCGCCAGCCGCAATGCCTGCACCTGCTCCGTCAATGTGGACACGTCTTCATCGAGCATGTCGCGGTCATCGCGCACTTCGGTGAACTGGCTCATGGGCACACATCCGCCGAGCAGCAAGGTGGCCAGCGACATGGAAAGGAAGGAAACGCGGAAGGGACGAAACATACCGTCAAGTTGCCACGCACTCAATGACCTACAGCGTCAGACACACGGACATACGCAACAACCCAATGTGGATTGCGCGGAGGGAGCGGTTTAGAGCTTGATACAGACGTTCTGAGGCTCGGTAAAAAACCGCATGCTGTTGTACCCCCCTTCTCGGCCCACACCAGAATGCCGGGTCCCGCCAAATGGGGTGCGCAGGTCCCTCACAAGCCAGCAGTTGAGCCATACCATACCGGTGTCAATGCCGGCTGCAAAGCGGTGCGCCCGTTTGAGGTCTTTTGTCCAGACAGAGGCCGAAAGGCCATATTTCGTGGCATTGACCAGCCCCAAAGCTTCCTGCTCGTCCTTGAACGGTTGAAGGGTCGCCACGGGGCCAAAAATTTCTTCCCGGTTGGTCACACAGGTGTGGTCCAGGCCTTCGATGAGGGTGGGTTGAACGAAGAAGCCGCCCTTCAGTCTCGGCTCTCCAGGTTGGTGGCGGCCACCGCCGCAAAGGATGCGGCCACCTTCTCCACGGGCTGTGTCAATAGCGGCGAGCACTTTGTCGCGGTGCCCCCTTGACACTACAGCCCCCATTCTTGTGGAGGGGTCCATGGGGTCTCCGATCCTCATTTTGGACACTTTGGCGACCATCGCATCCCTGAACCGGTCGTACAGTGCTTCCTGAATCAAAATGCGGGACCCACAGAGGCAAATCTGACCTTGGTTCGAAAATGCCGCCCGAACAGCGGTCGAAACGGCTTCATCAAAGTCACAGTCGTCAAACACAACGGTGGCGTTTTTTCCACCCAACTCGAGAGAGAGCTTTTTGAATTTAGGAGCCGCAAGGGCAGAGATTGCCGCGCCTGTCGCTGTGCCTCCCGTAAAGGAGACAGCCCGAACGTAGTGGTGTTCGACCATGGCCTGTCCAACTTCAGGGCCCAGTCCTTGCAGGATGTTCAGTACACCGTCTGGAAACCCCACCTCCTTAGCCCAGGTCCCCAACAGGTAAGCCGTCATGGGCGTCACTTCGCTGGGCTTGGCCACCACACAGTTGCCGCTGGCCAAGGCCGGCGCAATTTTCCACGTAAACAAATAAAGAGGCAGATTCCAAGGGCTGATGCAAGCCACGACCCCGAGGGGTTTCCGAAGGGTGTAGTTGACCGTTCCGTCTCCCATGGTGTGGCTTTCACTGGAAAACTGTTCTGCAGCAGACGCGTAAAAGCGCAGGTTGTGCTCCGCCCGAGGAATGTCCACTGTACGGGCCACCGAAACGGGCTTGCCGTTGTCGCGGGCTTCGGCTTCTGCAAGCATGTCCGCGTGTTCTGCGACCTTGTCGGCCAGCCGCATCAGCACCGCGCGCCGGTCGGCAGGGCTCCACGCCCTCCACTCTGGAAAAGCGCGGCGTGCAGCAGCTACAGCTTCTTCAACGTCATCTGCGCCCGACCGCGCAATGCGGCTGTAGTTCTGGCCAGTGGCCGGCTCTACGTTGTCGAGCCATTGACCGCCATGGGCGGCCTGAAGTTGGCCGTTGATCAAATTGAGGATGTCCTGTTCCATGGAATTCGCCTTGGGCGCACAAGGTGGGGACTAAAAAGAAAAAGACCGGTCACATCCGTGCCGGTCTTCGTGCGATTGCATTGACTTTCGTCTTGTACTTCATGGTTGCCCCACAAGGACTCGAACCTTGACAAACGGTACCAAAAACCGGTGTGCTACCATTACACCATGGGGCATTCCACGAAGAATGGAGGGCAAAATTACAAAAAGCACTTATTCTGACCACATACTTCGTGGCCTTGAAATGAATCAGTCTGCTTCGGTGGGTTCAACAGTACCCAGAAGGTTCTCGATGAGCGCTTCAAGCTGGGTGATGCGGGCATTGAGGTTTTCGAGGGTGTCTTGGAGGTTAATGTCACTGAATTCAAGGTTTCCAGCGAGGATAGCGTTGCCATTCTCGTCTACTGAAAAGGCGTTAGAACGGTCATCCACAGCGCTGCCATTGCCGACCACAAACAGTGCCGCGGTCTGGTTGGCGGTGTTGTATTTGCCTACAGCCGTCTGATAAGGCTGATCGGCAACTGTGTAGTAACCGTTGGCGCTGGAGGCATACCCACTGGCCAAGGTTTCATAGCCTTCTGCGTGTCCAGCAAATCCAGAAGCCACAGAGTAGAACCCTTCGCTGTGTGATGCATCTGCAGTGGCTTGGGTGCCCTCCCCTACTGCGTGTGCGCATGTGGCACTGGCCACGGTGTTGCGGTTGGAGCTGTGGCTGAAGAAGCCCGATGCAGTGGTGTTGTAACCTTCGGCATGTGCAGCGGTGTTCGTGGCCTGACAACCATATCCCTCACTGTGGGCATAATTGGCCAGGGCCTTCGTGTTGTAACCCTGTGCATGAGAAGTGGTGCCGGTAGCATCAGTGAACATGCCCTGAGCGTGGGCCGCTGTTCCAGTGGCTTCGGTGCCTTCCCCCATGGCACTCGAACAGGTCCCGGTGGCTGTCGTGTTGCGGTTGGTGGCGTGGCTGTAGTTGCCAGTGGCTTCGGCGCCGTCACCTAAGGCCGAAGCATAGGAGCCATTGGCCGATACATTGCGTCCTTGTGCAAGCTGTTCGGTGATCCGCATGCGGCCCTCTGCCCAAGTCCAGACATAGGTGTTGACGCCCACTGTGGTTGTCGAGTCAGCCAAGAAGCTGATTCCGAGCGCCACCCGGGCAGAATCTGCAGAAGCAGCCCCCGTGCCGCCGCTTTCAATGCCCAAGACACCTTCGTCTTCCCAAGGCATACCAAACAAAGTCAGCAGTTGCAACACATCTCCCGTTCCAATGAGAGAATCTCCATCAGCATTGGGGTTGTATGGCCATTGGGCACTCAACATGTTGGGTGCAGCTCCGACCATCAGAAGGGTGAGAAGCACCGCGGTCAATTTTGGGAAAGACTTGAACATGTAAAGGAAATTAGGGAAGAACAGAAATTGTTCGCGGCAAAAAGGACACCGCCCAGTGAGGGCGGTGTCCAGATTGAACAAAGAACAGGTTGGACTTTGAAGGTTTCTGATGATTTGTCGCTCCTTCTGAATTATTCCGTGACCATGAATTGCTTCACGATGCTGCATTCATTGGAGATGATGCGCACCTGATAGACACCGCTTTCCAGCTGGGCCGCATTGATGTCGAGCATGTACGTCTGGTCCTTGTCTACATGTCCATTGAACAGTGGCGCGACCAACATGCCAGCAGCATCGTAGAGGGTCACATCGATCCTCATGGGCTGCAACACGTTGAACCCGATCTGAGCAAAGTCTTGGGTGGGGTTCGGAACAATGTTGGACACCTGAATGTCACCGCGGTTTTGCGCAGCAGCCATGGCAGGTGTGAAGCTGCCATTGGCGGTGTTTCCTCCAGTGCCAGTAAAGCCTGCCTCAGGATCTTCGCATACCTCACCGGTGACGTTGACCGTGTATCCGAATTCGGCTTGGTTGCCGCTGCAATCCGTAGCAGTGTAGTCGTATTCGAACTGGTAAGGCAGGGTGCAGTCAAGGTCTCCAAAGAAGTCGCCGGAGCCCATCACAGGGGTATTGGCAAACATTCCTGAATACGTGAACCAACCGCTGTAACCGTAATGGGAGTTCATGTTGTTGGCACCCAATCCGACCTGGAAGCGATAGAACTCGTTGGCAGGCTGGTGTGTGCAGGTGAGGAAGTCTCCTTCATATTCACCCCAACCGGTCATCGTTCCGTTGGAAAGGAACCAGTACATCCAGTCTTCATGGTTGTCCTCGAGCTCCTCGCAATCCAGTTTGTAGCTGGTTGGGAAGGACTGGTTCGACCACTGGTCGTAGTCCATTCCGTCTTCCAAAGTGATCGACACGTTCCAACCTGCGTCGGGGTTGTCATTGGCCACAATCGTCTTTTCGATGACCCAGTCGCCGTTCGACATCTGACTGACCACGCCTTCGCCAATGGTGGAGTAGAACTCCGCACCAGCAAAGTTGAACAGGCGCACAGCATGTACGTCGTATCCGTTGCAAGTCTCCTCAGAGCTGTACGCTTCTGGAGTGACGGTGGTGCAGTATTGAAGTACGCTGTCGTTCGGGGCAAATTCACCTACCGCAGTGGCGGTCAATTCGATGGCCACTTCTCCTTCGCAGTTGTCGGCAGCGCTCACGTCGCAAGCATCCGTTTCAGGGGTGAGGCTGTCGCCGGTGAAGTCGTCTGCACACACATCGATGGTGGCGCCGTTGTCAATGCCACACACGTTGAGGAACTCAGGAGCTTCTTCGTCGAGAACCGTCACTGTGATGGTAGCCTGTGACATGTTGCCGCAATCGTCGGCTGTCATATAGCTGTAGGTCAAGGTCGCGTTGCCGCACACATCTTGATTGGTGGTGTCCACCATCATCGACATGAAGGGCGAATCGTCACAAGCATCCAAGCTCACGGCTGCGATGACAGGGGCGTCAGCGAGGCAAGAGACCACAGTATCCATGGCGGCAGAGCCGTCTGCGAAGGTCAACACCAATTCAGGTGCAGTCTCGTCGACTACGGTGATTTCCTGCGTCCAAGTGGTCGCATTTCCGGCACAATCGCTGGCCTCCCAGGTGCGGAACAGCGTGTAGCTGTTGGCACAGTCTCCATCTTCGGAGGTTTCTCCCAAGTAGGCATAGCTCAAGGCATCGTCGCAGTTGTCGTCGGCCTGCAGAGACGTGAGGTCTGCGGGCATGGGCACCGCATCGCAAGCGACGGTGGTGTCTGCTGGACCGGCCACAAAGCCTGGAGCCGTCGTGTCCACAACAGTGATGACTTGCGTATGGCTGATGCCATTTCCAGCACAGTCTTCCACAGACCAAATCCGCGTGATGGTGTAATCCAATGGACACAGGTCATCGTCCTCGAGCGTCTCCGTCATGGAAACGGTCAGGTCAGGGTCGCAGTTGTCCGTTGCGGTCAGGGTCGGTGCCATGGGGACGTCATCGCATGAGGCAGTGGCGTCAGCAGGCAGCACTTCATTGAACGCTGGATCGGTGTCGTCCATCAAGGTGATGATCTGGTCAACAGTCTTGTTGTTGCCACACTCATCGACAGCATTCCAAGTGCGCACCACAAGGGCCATTCCGGCGCAACCGTCAATCAAAGTGATGGAATCAGAATAGGTGATTTCCACTTCGGAGTCGCAGTTGTCCGTGGCTTCGGCAGCCCCGAGGCTTCCAACGCTGTAGTCGTTGTCGCAAGACAGCGAAGTGTCCTGCGGAATCACTGTGAATTCAGGCGCCTCGGTATCAATCAAGTCAATAGACTGAATGAGCGTATCGCTGTTTCCGCAGAGGTCCGTCGCCACATAAGTGCGCAGGTAACTTCCGGCGCAGGCACCNNAGCATAGAGGGTATCCATGCCCCAGTCTGTGCAAGGGATGTCCAACTCAAGCGGTCCAGAGATGACCGGAGCAGTGGTGTCGACCACGGTGACCACCTGAACATGTGAGAGCTGGTTGCCAGCACAATCGCTCACACTCCAAGTGCGGGTGATCGTCATGTTTTGCGCACAGTCTCCGCCTTCGCTCGCCTCAGCAAACGTCACTTCGAGGTTGTCGTCACAATTGTCAGTGGCCTCCAATACTGCCGCTGCTGGCACAGACTCGCAGGATACCGTAGTATCGGCAGGAGCCTCGGATGTCCATGTGGGCGCGAATTCATCGGTCACCGTAATGGTTTGCGAGAGGCTTGTAGCGTTGCCACAGGCATCCATGGCGGTCCAAGTGCGCACGAGCACCTGAGTACCAGGGCATTCCTCTGCACCGAGGATTTCCTCTTCAAAGCTGACAACGGGGCTCGCATCGCAACCGTCCACAGCGGTGAGGTCCGCAACAGCAGGAATGTCGAAGCAAGGCACGGTGACATCCTCAGGAAGGGGATCCACAAATTCAGGGGCCGTGATGTCCTCTTGCGCAATGGTCTGGTCGCAGCTGACAGAACTCTCGTTTCCGCAGTTGTCTGTAGCTGTAGCCGTGAACGTCCTGGTGAAGGAGAATGAGCCAGCGCATGCCACAGTCGTATCGTGGTCCGTCCAAGTCAACTCAACCGCGGGCGGTGTTCCACCACAGTTGTCTTCTGCCGTGATGGCAGGCAAACCAAGAGCGTCTGTAGACAGGTCAGCCGTGCAGTCGGCATCGGCAGAGACCGTTGTATCTGCTGGGCAGTCAAGGGACACCGTTGGAGGCGTCTCATCGTACAGTTGAATGAACTGCTCAAACATGTTGGCATTGCCACAGTCGTCTTCAAAGGTGTAGGTGCGCATGTACATGCCCACGGGCTGCACACATCCACCACTGAACGGCGTGTCGAAGAAGGTCACTGTGACATCGCTTCCACACTCGTCGAGCACTTCGATCAAGACGTTTTCATCGGTGTTGGCATCGCTGTACTCCTCACAAGAAATAGAGAGGGTGGTTTCGCCTGAAACAAGGATGGGAGCAGTTTCGTCCACAACCGTTATGGTTTGGTGGGCAAGGGTGCTGTTGCCGCAATCGTCCACGAAGGTCCAGGTGCGGTCGACGCTGTAGCTGCCGACGCACAGTTGGGCGTAGACGCTGTCTTCGACCCATGAGTAAGCCACGTCGGTGTCGAAGTTGTCTTCGGCTCCAAAGGCGCCATAGGTGGCTCCAGCTTCGTAGTCAAGGCAAGACACGGTGGTGTCTTCCACAAATACCACAGGACCGAGCTCATCGACCAGCGTGATGTGCTGATCACAGCTGGAGCTGTTGTCACAGAAGTCCGACGCGGTGAAGGTCCGGATGAATGACATGGTTCCTTCGGGTGTGCTGTCGTCTCCTTCGCAATCCACTTGGAAGCTGCCGTCGCTGTATGTGATGGTAATGTCTGCCCACCCACTGCAGTTGTCTGTTGCCATGGCCATGCCCAAGGCAGTGGTCGTGGTGTCGTCTGCGATGTCCTGGTCCAGCATGACGATGGTGTCGGCTGGGCAGGTGATTAAGGGGTTGGTGTCGTCATACAATGCGATGTACTGCTCGGCGATGCCTACGTTTCCGCAGTCGTCCGTAGCCGTCCAGATCCGCATCCAGCTTCCGGGACAGGACCCACTCAAAGGCCATGCCTCAATGCTGATGGTGAGGTCTCCGTCACAGTTGTCAAACACTTCGAGTGGCGACTGTGTAGGGTCAAGTGGATCGGTGAGGTCCTCACAAGAGACGGGCTCATAGGGAGGGTATTCACCGAATTCAGGGGCAGACTGGTCGGCTGCCGTGATGACCTGAACACAACTGACCGTATCGCCCATATTGCCACATGCGTCTGTTGCATAAGCATAGAACGTGCGCTCAAATGAGTAGGTACCGTCCGCACTTCCGTCGCTGTCATCGCATTCGAAGATGGCAGATCCGTCGGTATGGAACCAGGTGATCTCTGGGTCTGCATCGCAGCCATCCTCAGCGAGGATGGAAGGCATGCCCAGCAAGGTGTAGTCGACCTCAGCGGTGCAGTCCGCTCCGAGCGCAACCGTGGTATCGGCGGGGCACTCCAACATGGTGATCACAGGCGCCGTGATGTCTACAACAGTCAACAACTGTGTGCAGCTCTCCATAGCGACGTTGCCGCAATGGTCTTCTGATACAGCGTAGAACGTACGGGTGATTTCGTAGGTGCCGTTGCCGTCTTCGCAGGTGTAGATGGGATCGCTGTCCTCTACGGTGTAGCTCAGCGTTGGCGCAGCATCGCAGTTGTCGGTGCTGAAGATCTCAACCTCTCCACTTTGTGTGGGGTCGAGTTCACCCATGCAATCGGCATCGAGCTCTACCACAACATCTGCAGGACAGGTAATGTCGATGGTCGGAGCGACCGTATCAATCAGCAAGATGAACTGATGGGCACTGGACATGTTGCCACAGGCGTCGATCACGATGTACTCAACGTCCCATGTAGGAACAGGGCTCACGCA
>DDCX01000042.1:0-649 GCA_002336475.1 Flavobacteriales bacterium UBA1995
CCGACCCCAACGCCGATTGGCAAATGGTGGTCGACGGATTCAACACCCGCTCCAGCATTGTAGACCACCTCGACGGAAGGCTCCTGCTCCAAACCGACATCGACGCCCCCAAGTACCGCTTGGTGGCTGTGGACCCTTCCAACCCCTCTGACCGCAGCGCTTGGACCGATGTGATCCCTGAGTCCGAGCACTTGCTCGAAGGGGTGAGCACAGCCGGCGGCGATCTGTTTGCCACCTACCTGCGCAACGCGTGCAATGCCGTCATCCGTTATGACCTCGACGGCAGCAACGCCCGCGAAATCGCCTTGCCCAATGCCACCGGCTCCACCGGCGGCTTTGGAGGAAAGAATGATGCCACGGAGCTCTTTTACGCCTTCACCTCATTCACCTATCCCACTTCTATTTTCCGCTACGACATGGCCACGGGCGAGAGCACCCCGTTCTACGTGCCCGACGTCGACTTTGACCCGGCCGGATACGAGAGCAAGCAGGTGTTCTACCCCTCCAAAGACGGCACCATGGTCCCCATGTTCATCGTCCACAAGAAGGGCCTCGAGATGGACGGCCAACGCCCGACCATGCTCTACGCGTATGGCGGCTTCAACATCTCCCTGACCCCGAGCTTCTCGACCTCCAACATCGTCCTGCT
>DDCX01000042.1:676-3855 GCA_002336475.1 Flavobacteriales bacterium UBA1995
TTCGACGACTTCATCGCCGCAGGCGAATACCTGATCGCGGAAGGATACACGTCCAATGACCGCCTGGCCATCGCCGGCGGCTCCAACGGCGGACTCCTTGTGGGCGCCACCATGGCACAGCGTCCTGAGCTGGCGAGCGTGGCCTTCCCTGCGGTGGGCGTGATGGACATGCTCCGCTACCACAAGTTCACCATCGGCTGGGGCTGGATCCCCGAGTACGGCTGCTCCGACAGCTCCAAGGTCCACTTCGACAACCTCTACGGCTACTCTCCGCTGCACAACCTCAAAGACGGCACGGACTACCCCGCCACAATGGTCACCACGGCCGACCACGACGACCGCGTGGTCCCGGCGCACAGCTTCAAGTTCGCCGCGCGCTTGCAGGCCGCCCACGCTGGCACCGATCCCGTGATGATCCGCATCGAAACCAACGCCGGCCACGGCGCGGGCAAACCCACCGGCAAAATCCTCGACGAGCAGGCCGACAAGTGGGCCTTCATGCTCAACGCCATGGACTTCGAGCCGCAGTACTAAGCAGCTCCACCCTCCCTGCCCACACTAGCGGGCAATAAGACCGAATCGGCGCGTGTTAAAGAAGCATGCGCCGATTCCTGTTTCTGCCCCTCCTCTTTCTGGCTTGCGTGACCGCGGCCCTCACGCTCGACACCGATACACGCCACGCCATCCAAGACCATACCGGGGAGACCCTGCGGTCCGCGGTGCGACTGGCCAACCAGCCACACGTCATGGCCACTTCAGAGGTCGACTGCGACTTCTGTCCCCAGCGCATCGCCAGCTGCGCCGCCGAGCTCCCCCACTACGTGCGCTACATCCCGGACTATGTTCGCATCGAATACCCCATGGGCGACGTGCCGGAGAACACTGGTGTCTGTACCGATGTGGTGATCCGCGCCATGCGCTGTTCAGGGGTCGATCTCCAAGAGGAAGTGTACAAGCACCGCAAGCGAAAAGGCAAGGCCACCGACACCAACATTGACCACCGTCGGGTTCCCAACATCGGCGCTTACCTGGCCGACCATCCCGATTGGAAAGTGGTGCCCTCCGACCAGCCCGTCCAAACCGGCGACATCGTCTGGTGGAAAGTCGGCCGCAAGCGCTCCAACCACGTCGGCGTGGCGGTCACCGATTCGCGCATCATGCACAACATCGGCCACGGCGTCTGGGCAGACGCCAAACCCAACTCCTTCCCTCTTCACCGCATCTACCGCCTGCGGTGAAAGCTGAAATACGGCACCACGGACTCGCCATGACTGAGCCCCATCAGGTACAGAAAAAGTTCGATGAGAAATCAATCAGCAGCCTCCAGAAGTGGAAAACTGCCCCCGATTGTTAGGCAGAGGACGGCCCGCTGCGTCCAGTTCCTGACCATGTTCGAAATGAAGGTTTAAATCCAAAATACCGTTTCGACCCCACCGCTTTTGGGGGCCATGCAACGCCCCATTTTCGTCGTGAAATTGTTCGAGATAAGGCGCACCACTGGGATACCACATGCGCTGGCTGCCCACATTCCGACCGTCGTGCTTCATGTGAAAATGATGGTCAATTTGTCCTTGGGCATAAAAACCAACCTGTTCCACCAACCACCCGTCTTCGTAGCGCTGATAGCGCCAACGGTGCGTCCCGCGCTGTTCGGTCATGCTGGCCCACCGCTTGGCACCTTGCTCAAGCTCCCACCATCGCTCGGTCGTCTCTTTGGTCAGGATGCGGACCCACCCACTGAAAGTCAACGTCGTATCCGCCCACTGCCTGCGCTGCACTTGGTGTGCCCAAATTGGACGGCCTTGGGGATCCAAACCTCCGTGCGCAGGAACCATTTGACTCTTCGCGTCTGATGCCACCGTGTCCAACATGGATTGGCTCGGCACGTCGGGATGTCTTTCTGTGGCGACCTCACCCTGCACTTCAGAAGATGCACGGGGTAAAAAAGGCTGAGACCATGCAACCAAGGGAAGCCCCAAGACCACCAAAATCAGCGCGAAGAATCGACCAATAAAAACCCCTTGCATCGCTAAAAGGTACACCCGAGCGATTCAAGCATCGATCCATTGCAAATGTCAAAACCCGCGATGACGAACGTCAATGCTGCAGGTCTGACTTCCCCTCATCCTTGTGGTGCACCGCAAAACGCCAATCACCATGAGCCAGCCCATCCAACACGTCGTCCCTGCGCAGCCCAAATGCGCGCAACATGGATTCCTGCATACCCGCTACGGCGATTGCATGATTCCAGCCTTCATCGATCCCAAGGCCATTGACCTCCTGCGCAACACATGGGACACCCAAGCCGATGACATCATCATCTGTACGCACCAAAAAGTAGGCACTCACCTCACCAAGAAGTATGTGGTGGAGATCCTGCGCAAGGCCGGTCTGCTCGAAGACACACACCCTGCCGCCGACGGCGACATCGGCAAGGCCGCCGTGCCATGGCCCGAGGTCATGGTGTCGCAAAAGGGCATTACAGAATTCGAAGCGTTTCTCAAAAAGACCGCAGGACAGCCACGCATTTTCTATACCCACGGCAACATCGATGAATTGCCCGTGCGGCACTTGCACCCCAAGACCAAAATCGTCATGGCCTACCGCGACCCCAAAGGCGCAGCGGTTTCTCAGTTTCACTTCTACAAGAACCACCCCACGCTCGGCGTCTCCCAAGACCTGACCATGATGGAGTTTGTGCACCACTTTGTGCAAGGAGACCTGTATTTCGGGGACTACCACGATCACGTCTCTGGGTACTTCAATGCCGCTCAATTTGGACTCGACCCCAAGCAATTGTGCCTTGTCCGTTTCGAAGACCTGGTCGAAGACAAGCTGAACGCCGTACAAACGCTGTCCACGTTTCTCCTCGGCAGCGCTTTGAACGAGCAGGACACCCTGGCGGTGGCGCTGAGCACAGAGTTCAACACCATGAAAGAAGCCATCCGAAAGAAGCCCGGTAGCTTTCATTTTAACCCAGACCGTTTCTTCCGCTCAGGCAAGACCGAAGATTGGAAAGCACAACTGCCTGCGGCGGCCATCGCTTTGATCAATGCCAAGACCGCAGAAAAGTGGGGTTCTGCCGAGGCCATTGCGCCTCAAGCCCCCCACTTGGACAACGGCGATTTGACGAAATTGGCCGCATGAATCAGCCCGAAACGCCCCAGGACTTGCAGCAC
>DDCX01000042.1:3945-4076 GCA_002336475.1 Flavobacteriales bacterium UBA1995
TTCACCTCTGTGGCAACCTGCGCCACTTCATCGGGCACGAAATAGGCGGGGACGGCTATGAGAGGGACCGCAACGCTGAATTTGCAGGAGTCCCCCTTCCGAAAGCGACACTCTTGGCTGAGATCCAAACG
>DDCX01000020.1:0-4619 GCA_002336475.1 Flavobacteriales bacterium UBA1995
TTGGTGGATTCCCGTCGTGTCAAGGATGGGGTGCTCATGGATGCCGTGGTCTGACCGCTTTTCATGCGGCGTTTGTTGCGCCGTGGTGTGCTGCCTTTTTTGGTCTTGGGGATTTCCCGTTCACCGTCACATTAACCGTTCTGCAGCGGAGGCCCTGCCCCAACCCCTGAAAGGATGGCTCATGCATGAGGTGGAGTGGCTTTCAGCGCACGCTACTGATGCTGACATGCGCAAGCATACCGTCGAACGAGAGGCGCCCCGACATTACTTGGATTGGGACGCCCCTGCCCTGGCTTGTTTGGACACATTGAAAGCGGCCCCTTGGTATAGCCAGGCTGTCACGGCCTGTAGTGAGGATACCCTTTGGGAATATGGCGTGCTGCCGTGGCAAATTGGCTGGACCTATGGCAAATTGGTGGCTGCTTTTGACAGCATAGACCGAGACGCGATTTTGCGGCATGCTGCGGATTTGGGTCATTATGTGGCAGACGCCCATGTGCCGTTGCACACCACTTTGAATTACAATGGGCAATGGACTGGTCAGGATGGGATCCACGCCGTGTGGGAAACGCGGCTGCCTGCATTGTACGGAGGAGGTTATGGATTGGTGGTCGGAGATGCTGGCTATGTGGACGATGTTCATGCATGGGCATGGAAGACCGTGGCCCAGAGCCATTCCTTGGTGCCCCAAGTGTTGCAGCAGGAGCGAATGGCGACTGCAGCGCATGGTGAAGGTTTGGTCAGGGAAGAGCGTGGAGGGCGCGTTCAGCTGCAGCAGAATGAGGTCTGGTGTTCCGTTTATCACGATGGCTTGGATGGCATGGTGGAAACCCAATGGAGAACCGCCATTCAGGGTGTCTCGTCGCTGTGGTACAGCGCTTGGGTGGATGCAGGACAGCCCGATTTGATGGAAGTCTTTGCTCCTTCCCGAAGTCCATGGTGGCGGCGGTGGTTGCAGTGGTTGGGCGTAGGACTTCCAACCGGTTCTTCTCGGGTACCTTGAGGCAATGCGCAGGATCGTATTGCTCAACCCCTATGCCACGAGCAGTCATGCACAATGGGCACGTGGAATGGTGCGGGAATGTCCTTTGGCTGCCCAACGCGCCGGGGAGGCGGCGTGTTTTGAATCTTATGCGCTGCCTGGGAGGCATTGGAAATGGCGAATGTCGGCCAGCGGTATGGCTTTGGTGGACCGGATGAAGGAAGCGGGCGCCTTGGAGCAGGACATCGACTGTTTCATCGCAACCGATATGATGGATGTGGGTCAGTTCAGATCGGCCTTGCCACCCCGGTTCAGGTCCGTCCCAATCGTCTTGTATTTTCATGAGAACCAGCTCACGTTTCCAGCGCACTCCGAAGGGCCAAAGTCTGCATGGGACCGTCATTATGCTTTTATGAACGTGACCAGTGCCCTCTTGGCGGACCAGGTTTGGTTCAATTCAGCTTATCACAAGGAGGTGTTTCTATCGGCACTGCCAGAATTCATGTCGGCCTTTCCTGCCCCGCGTCCGCGCAATGTGGCAGAAGACATCGCGCTCAAGTCTGAGGTAATGCCCATTGGAATTGATGAGGATGTGTTGGAGTGTGGCGCACTTTCAGGTCGCCCTCGCATATATGGTGAGGGTCCACCGGTGGTGGTGTGGAACCACCGGTGGGAATATGACAAAGGGCCAGGTGCCTTTTTAGAGGGCTTGCGCGCTGCCGATGCAGCGGGATTGCCGTTTAGACTCGCTATGCTGGGACAAAGTTTTGAAAGAGTGCCTCAAGCGTTTGACCACATTCAATCTGAATTCAGCGACCGCATTGTGCAATGGGGGCATGTTAAATCAAGGACTGAATATGTGGAAGCCTTGGGCTCTTGTGACATAGCGTTGGTGACGGCCCATCACGATTTTTTCGGCCTCAGTGTGCTCGAAGCTGCTGCTGTAGGGTTGACCATGGTGGTTCCTTGCGAATTGGCCTACCCCGAACATTTTGGACCTGAGGTATTGGTCCCGAGGGAACATTTGAATCAGGCGTTTTGCACATCTCTTCAAGATTTACCGAAAAAACAGTCAACGCGGGTTGTTCATTATTCGTGGGGGGAAGTTGCCGATAGAGTATGGAGGCGCTTATTTGTAGTATGAACTGAATTTGTATTGTAGGCGGATGTCACTTTTTGCGATAGAAAAAGGCAAATTCGTTGGCGCGCAACAAGTATGAATGTGCAGTTGGCGATCCTTAGATATTGGACGAGTGGTGTTTTTAGACCCCTCGGGATAGGGTTATCGACGCCCGGAAATTTTGCACCATATTGGTGGGGCTTTGGCAGAATGAATTTTTGAGAAAATCAAGAGGGGTACCCCTTTTTTTTGTCGAACCTTCCGGGAATATTTGCTGTCCCGAAAGGGTTGCGCAGAAGTCCTTTTTTCTGTCCAAAGTTTTACCCCTATAACCACACCCGCATGAACTTGAATCACGAAAGCGTCTGGGCGAATTGCCTCTCTTTTATCGAAGACAATGTCAGCGCGCAGGCTTTCAAAACGTGGTTTGTTCCCATCAAAGCTGTGAAGCTCGAAGGTGCTGTATTGACCATACAAGTGCCTTCTCAGTTCTTTTACGAGTGGCTTGAAGAGCATTACATTGAATTGCTTCGCAAGGCCATCGGCAAAGAACTGGGAAAGGAAGCCCGCTTGGAGTACTCCATCATCATGGAGCAACCCGCCGCCGGAACATCCCCTTACACCGTTAAGGTGCCGACCTCGCACCACGCTGCCGTGCGCAACCGTTCGGTCCAGATGCCCATGGATGCCTCTGAGGCACCCATCAAGAACCCCTTTGTCATTCCAGGGCTCAAGAAGCTCAACATCGATTCCAACCTCAATCCGAAGTACAGCTTTGAGAACTTCATTGAGGGAGAGAGCAACCGTTTGGCGCGCAGTGCTGGATTTGCAGTGGCGCAAAAGCCAGGTGGCACAGCCTTCAATCCCCTGTTGATTTACAGCCCTGTCGGATTGGGCAAGACCCACTTGGCGCATGCCATCGGCATTGAGATCAAGAACCGCGCTCCGGAAAAGACGGTCCTCTATGTGAACTCCGAAAAGTTCACGCACCAGTTCATCGATGCGGTCCGCAACAACAGCGTTAACGACTTCTCCCACTTCTACCAGCTCATGGATGTCCTCATCGTGGATGACGTGCAGTTCTTCAGCGGCAAGGAGAAGACGCAGGATGTGTTCTTCCACATCTTCAACCACCTCCACCAGACGGGCAAGCAGATTGTCCTGACCAGCGACAAGCCGCCTGTAGAGATGCAAGGCATGGAACAGCGCCTGCTCTCCCGATTCAAGTGGGGACTCAGTGCAGATGTTCAGGTGCCGAGCCTCGAGACCCGGATGGCCATCCTCGAAAAGAAGATGTACGCCGATGGCATCGAGTTGCCCCGTGAAGTCATGGAGTACCTCGCCTACTCGATCAATACGAACATTCGCGAATTGGAAGGTGCGCTCATCAGCTTGATCGCGCAGAGCAGCTTGAACCGCAAGGCCATCACGCTCGACCTCGCCAAGCAGATGATTGACAAGTTTGTCAAGAACACGGCCCGCGAAGTCAGCATCGACTACATCCAGAAAGTGGTGTGCGATTACTTCGACTTGCCCATCGAGTTGCTCAAGTCCAAGACGCGCAAGCGTGAGATCGTTCAGGCGCGTCAAATCGCCATGTACTTCGCCAAGAAGATGACCAAGAGTTCGCTGGCCAACATTGGTTTGCACTGCGGTGGCAAGGACCACGCTACGGTTCTCCACGCCTGCCGTACGGTCAACAACCTGAGCGAAACCGACAAGCACTTCCGCAAGTACCTCGACGACCTCGAGAAGAAGTTGCACGTCAACTGATCGGGTGAAGCAGTACCTCGTGGTCTGTTTGGGCAACATTTGCCGTTCTCCCATCGGAGAAGGGTGGTTGCGCCATGCGGCCATGGTGCGCGGCTGTAGGGTCAAGGTGGACTCTGCAGGCACCGCAGGCTACCATGTGGGTGAGGCGCCAGACCGCCGAAGTGTGGCGGCCATGAAGGCGGCAGGGATCGATATTTCTGGACAGCGTTCGCGCAAATTTGTGCGGGCTGACTTCAAGAAGTTTGACCGGATCCTCGTGATGGACCAATCCAACTTGAGGGATGTCCTCGCTTTGGCGCGCGGCGATGAGGAAGCGGCCAAAGTGGCGTTGTTTGACGGGACCTCCGACGTTCCAGATCCCTATTACGGTGGCGATGACGGCTTTGCCCGGGTGCGAGAACAAGTCAGAGTGGCAGCGGAATCCTGGTTGGATACTGACTTTTAGACCGGCTACTCTGCCACCACGGTAAACTTCAAGGGGGTGTGGGCTTCCAAGAGCAGTTTGGGCTGTCTTTGGCTTCCAAAGGCTTTTGATGACAAGGCCCACACACTCCAGTGGGCTCCTGGCCCCGCTTGGGCCAATCCGGGTTGGAGCGCATCGACGACCTGCCCTGTTTCGCCAAAACGGAAATCCAACCGGATGGTGTCGCCCACATGAGAGCCGTCAGGCCGCTGACATGCGATGGAAAGGTGCACCTTCTCGCCCGGTTGGTAGCGGCGTTGTGCAGGTGCGCTGTAGTCGGG
>DDCX01000020.1:4683-7264 GCA_002336475.1 Flavobacteriales bacterium UBA1995
AGGTCGGTTTGGTCGAGGCATTGCCAGCGGACGGTGAGGCTGTCTTGGTTTTCCCAACCCAAAACCCGCGCCCAAGAAAGGGGCAGGTCTTTGGGATGGAGGCGCATTTTGTCGCCACATGAAATGGGGGGCAGTGCCTGTGCCTCACGCCTTACGATGCGGCCGATCTGCGAGCTGTCGGTCGCAAAAATGAGCCCAGGCCACTGTTGGCCTTCTGTAAATGCGGCGACAGCCTCTCCCCTTTCCCAAGCTGCGGTGATGGGCGCCGTCCCGAGTTCCATCAATCTCCATGGAAGCGGTGTGCGTGGGCCACAGCTGGACATACATGCTACAACCAGCACCGACAGAAGGATGCTGTTGGGCTTCATTCAGGAGTGCGGTACAAGTCGATGCGCATTTCGGCGAGGATGACTGCTTCCTGTGGGATGTCTGGGGGGAGTCCCGTCATGCCCCATGCGCGGGACGGGGGAATCAAGGCCCGGACGCTGTCCCCCAACGCGGCCGACCCTATGATTTCGTGAAACCCGGTGGGAAGGTCTGTTGCGCCCAACTCGAAGGCGAGGGGACCGTCTTGTTGCCATGAGGTGATGACCCTGTCATCGAGCAAAGCAAACGCGTGGTGCAGCTCGAGCACTGTGCCTTTGGGCAAGTCAGACACCTTTGTTGCTTGGGGGGGTCGGTCCAACCATTCCAAACGAATGCCTGTGCCGGTTTGTGTCACTCCCGGCCATTGGCTGGCCACAGCGGAGATCAGGCTGTCGAGTTGCGCAGCGCGTTGCTTGTGAAAGGCGATCAGGTCAGCCTGGGTGGGCTGAGTGTTGAGGGTGCTGGGCACGGGGTTGGGGCTGCCGTTCCAGCAACTGGCGAAGCTGGCAAGCCCCAGCAGTCCGGCAAGGCCGATGGTCTTGCCGTTCCACATTAGGTGCCTTCTTCTGCGGCTGCCAAACCTGCGGCGATTTCTGGGAGGAGTCCGCGCAGGCGGGCCATCACCACGCCGATGGACTCGGTAGAAGCCCCGCCAGCAGCGTTGTTGTGGCCACCGCCGTCGAAGTGTTGTTCTGCGAGGTCGCGCACGCTGTACTGGCCCACAGAGCGGAAGCTCATCTTGACGCGGTCGGTGGACTGTTTGGCAAAAACGGCGACTTTGACGCCAGCCACGCCCAAGGCTTTGTTGACCAATCCCTCGGTATATCCCGCGCGGTAATTGAAGCGCGCCATGTCCTCGGCGGTCAGGTGAATGAAGGCCGTTTGAAATTCGGGGTGCACTTCCATGCGCTCCACCACTGCGAAGGCATGCAATTTCATGCGGTCCATGGGCTGCTCTCCGAAGATGGCTTCGTGCACGGGGGTGTGCTTGAGCCCGCGGTCCATCATTTCGGCAATGACGCGGTGGGTCTCAGCCGAAACGGAGGCAAACCGGAAGCTGCCCGTGTCGGTCATCATGCCCGCATAGAGCAGCGATGCCATGACAGGCTCTATGGCGTCCTTGCCTCCCAATCCGGCGATCACCCCCCAGAGGAGCTCCGCAGTGGAGCTACAACGGGCGTCGTGCACCTGGGCAGCCGGAAAGTCTTCGGGCCCCATGTGGTGGTCCACCATGAGCCACGTGCCGGTAGCCGAGCGGGCGGCATCGGCCATGGGCCCAAGGCGTCCCATGCCGTTGTAGTCGAGTGCAAACAGCACATCGGCCCGGTGCAAGATGTCTTGTGCTTTTCCCGGATCCCGATCAAACAACACAATGTCTTCGACCCCTTCCATCCAATCCAACGCCTCGTCGGGCGCGTCGGGCAGCAAGCAGGTCACGTCCTTGCCGGAGGACTTCAGGTAGCGGGCAAGGGCCAAGGATGTCCCCACGGCATCGGCATCGGGCGAGCGGTGGCTGGTAATGGCGACGGTATTGGCCCCTTCAAGGTGTTTGCGAAAAGCGGCCAGGTCTGCGGCGTCCACCATGCTGTGGACGGTTTGCGTTGCATTCATCTGTTGCGAAGATACCTTGCACCCATGTCTGACACCACCATCGTTTCGCCCCTTCCCCTCCCCGATTTGTCGACAAAGTCTGCGCGTGTCCAATGGGTGATGGACGAACTCGAGCGTTTGTACCCTGAAGTGCCCGTTCCTCTGGACCATACCGACCCCTACACATTGCTTGTGGCCGTGCTGCTCAGCGCCCAATGCACGGACGAGCGGGTCAACCAGATCACCCCGGCCCTGTTTGCCCGGGCGAACAACCCCAAGGACATGCGGCACGTCCCCGTAGAGGAGGTGCGGGCCATCATCCGCCCGTGTGGACTCAGCCCGCAGAAGTCCAAGGCCATCGTGCGTTTGAGCGAGATCCTGATGGACGAGCACGGCGGCATTGTCCCCCAAGACATGGAGGCGTTGGAGCGGCTGCCGGGTGTGGGCCACAAGACCGCGTCGGTGGTCATGTCGCAGGCCTTTGGCGTCCCGGCCTTTCCGGTGGACACCCACATCCACCGGCTGATGTACCGCTGGAATTTCACCAACGGCAAGAATGTGGAGCAGACCGAGCGCGACGCCAAGCGGCTGTTTCCAGAAGACAAGTGGAACAAGCTGCACCTGC
>DDCX01000049.1:0-10461 GCA_002336475.1 Flavobacteriales bacterium UBA1995
GTCACATTGTCCAGAAAGGTGCGGTCGTGAGAGATCAACACCATGGAGCCCGGATAGAATTTCAGGAAATTCTCGAGCCATTCGATGGACTCAATGTCAAGGTGGTTGGTCGGCTCGTCAAGCAGCAAGAGATCGGGAGCCACCAGCAGCAGTTTGCCCAGTTCTACGCGCATTTTCCATCCACCGCTGAACTCGTTCATCTTCCGGTCCATGTCGGTGGGCCTGAACCCCAACCCTTGCAAGACGCGCTGGGTTTGCTCTTCTTTGGAGCCTGTGCCCATGAGGGCGAGCTGGTCGTTGGCTTCGCCCAACCGGTCAATCAAGCGGGAGTAGGCATCGCTTTCATAATCCGTACGTGTGGAGATGTCATTGGAAATCTGCTCGATTTCGGCCTCCAACTCTTGGTAGACTGCGAAGGCGCTTTGGGCTTCTTCTAGCACAGTCGCTTCCTCGTTGTGCTCCATTTCCTGAGCGAGGTAGCCGATGCGGTAGTCTTTGGGTGTATGAACGTTGCCTTCGCTGGCGTTTTGAACGCCCGCTACGATTTTAAGCAAGGTGGACTTGCCTGCACCATTGCGTCCTACGAGGCCTACTCGATCCTTGATCCCTACGGCGAGGGAGATGTTTTCGAACAGGGTGCGCTCTCCGAAGTGGACGCCGATCTGATTGAGGTTGAGCATAGGTTCTGTGCAACAAAAACGCCCACAAAGGTGGGCGTTTTTGAGGGGTAATTTTTATCTGTGGGTCAATAATGCCACAGGTCGTGTTCAATCGTGAACAGCTCATCCTTGATGCGCTGCGATTCGAGCAAAGCATCGAGGCCTTGAGCGTAGTCGTTGATGGAACGGTCAAAGACGTTGGTCTCCTTGATGATGTAGCTGGCGAAGTACCTCTTTTGGAAAATCTCCTCAAAGGTGCGTCGCTGCGCATCGTTGGCGTAGTTGTAGCATTCTGCGTTCGCGAACACATAACGACACTCGGGATAGTAGAGCCAGAACAAAGGAGCGAGTCCTTGTGAGTTGCCTTCATCGTCCTTCTTCTCAATGATCGGTGCAATGCCGATGATGCGGATGTGACGTTGGCTCCTTTGGCGGTCCCACACCCAGTCTTCCTTGAGTCGGTAGCGCACGATATCCTGGCTGTTGATGCTGGTCTTCGCCTCCATAGAGCCAATGACCTCACCTGTAACAGCATCAAACTGAGGGATGATGACGGTAGGGTTCAACATGGAATCCACTTGGCTTGCGCTCAAGGGGTACCTGAATTCGTCGTCTTTACCGGCGGGTCCTGTTCCATAAGCGGTCAATGACCCTTCGACTTCCAGTGCGTAGCGGACCACATCAAAGAGGTTCTTCCTGTCTTCGATGGGGTCCACTGGGAAGTAGAACATCTGGTTGATCTTTTGGCGCAGGTCAATGTCCTGCCAGATGCGCCGCACGTACATCACATCTGCTTCCCTGAGGTGGGGGTAGGGTACAACGCGCTTTGTCAGGTTGGTTTCCTTGACATAGGCACCATCCAAAACGGTTTGGACCTGGGCGTTCGTGGGGGAGCAGACCAAGAAGGTCAATACGGCCACGGTGATATTTCGAACGGTCTTCATCATGATTAGATCACTTTGAGTTTCATGGTAGGCAGCGCACGCTCCGTGCCGTCAGGCATAGAAACCACAATGTCCTCGATGTACACGACAGAACCTCTGCCGACGGAGCGGAAGAGTTCTTTCATGTTGGCGGTCACCATGTTTGAGCTGCTGCTCTGTTCTACAAACGTACCACCCTTGGTTACGGTTACATTAAACCGCTTTACTCTGACTTCTACGTCAAAGTCGAAGCTCTCCATGAGTGCGCCAACGGAAGGTGCGTTTTCGAGCAGAACTTTGGTGATGGTCTTGTCTGAAGGGCTCTTTCCTGCAAAGCGAGGAGAGGGGTCTGGAATGCGCTTTACGCGGAATTCCCGGCCGGGAAGCGACTTCTTTGAACCGTCGGGAAGGGTAGCAGTGACTTCGATGGAAGCGTCAGCTCCGGCCCCGGGGTTCACAATGAAGGTATCTCCGTCGGGCTTGATGCTGTGCCCTCCTGTGATGCGGACATCCAACTTGTCGCTGCTCACGCCAGGAACGGAAATCTCTACAGGGTTTGGAACACCCCGATAGAAAACGTTCATTTTGGTGGGGCTCACCACCAAAGCAGGCTCAGCTACCGTGAATTCGGGCGTGTAGAAAGGGTAGTCGCCTACGTTACCGTCAGGACCTTGAAAACGAATCAATCCCTTGTAGTTGCGTTCTCCCAGGGACATGCCACGGGTGGCGATGCGGATTTTACCGAGTCCTCCTTCGATGCGCAAGGGATCTATGCCGTTGTAGGCCATGAGGCTGCTGTCGCGGCCATTGAACTCGCTGTTCTCGACGTAGATATTGGGGCTGTTCGTGGCGTCAAACGCAGCCAGCAATACATCTGCCCGGAAGCTGTCGCCCCGGAGGATGTAGTTGCTTTCTGGAACAACAAGCGGCATCAAGTTGGTGAACTTGTAGCTCTTGCCTTCAATTCCAGCGATCAGCTCAGACATCATGTTTGACTTCGCATTGGCGATGTCAATCTGCAGCTTGGACAGAATGGGAATAACAGCAGCGAGTGGAACGTCGAAGAAGTTCGCAGCTTCCCACAGCACTTCTTTGTCGTCTTCAAGCTCCTTTTCGTACTTAAACGTCTGGTCAAAGGAGGCTTTGAGGCCGGGTGACACTTCGAAATTGTTGCCTACGAAGTCTGTGAAATTGACCCCTTTCAAATTGTCGCGAAAGACTTCAAGCTTTTGCTTGAGTTCTGAGGCCGTGAATTCACCAGTTTTGGGTGAGCCAGGTTCGCCTCCAACGAGGTAAGAGGTAATCTCTTGATACTCGTCTTTCTTCTCGAAATGTGCAATGCTCAAGACGGTGTCCCTTCGGGTCAACTTGTCTTGGGCAATGAACTCTGACAAATCACCACCTGCTTCTACGACCTCACGTTGGCCACTTGCAACAGCCAATATGTTGGCCTTGAGCTGTGTGATGTGGTCGTACAGTTCGTCTGCTTGAGTTTCGACATCCTTGGCGGCGTCGTAGTAGGGCTTGACCTTTTGCTGATCTTGGAGGTATTTGGCCTCAAATTCAAGCATGGTTTCCCTGGACTTGCCTTGTACGGTCAGATTGGTCTGTCGCAGACCTTTCTCAACCTTGACGAATCCGTTTAGAATCTCCTTAGAGATGTTGAGTGCCAGAAGTGCTGTTAGGACGAGGTACATCATCCCAATCATCTTCTGACGCGGCGTTTCCTTCGCTCCTGCCATGATAGTCGTTCAGTGGGTCAGGATAGGATCAGCTACGCGAGTTGCCCATAGCATTGAGCATGTTCGCGTACACCGTATTCAAGGCCTCGAGGTTGGTAGACAATTCTGCGATATTCTCCTTGTACTTCTTGGTGTCTTCAACGCTATCGTTGAGGTTCTGTACCAAGGAGCCCATGCCATCAAACAATTGACGGCTGGTTTCCATTTGCTGGAGTTGGGCCTCATACATGCCATTCAGGCTGCCGAGGTTTTCGTTCATTTTTTGCAGCTGCTCGCCGGCTGCGACACCCATTTCTTTGTTGTCAGACAACCCGGTCAAGGATTCACTGACTTGAGAATACGTGTCGGTCAAGCCGCTGACCTTTTCAGTAGCGGTGCGCAGTGCACTTCCGTAATCGGATGTGGCAGCAGCAGCATCTGTGACTTCGCTCAGTGAGTTGGCTTGATCACCCAAGTGACGCATGCCGTCTCCAAGTCTGGAGAGCACGGTGTTGTCGATGCCCACGTCTTTCAGCATGTCATCGAGTTGATCTACGGGCTTCTTAGGTCCAGCTTCTGCATCGTCGTCGGCAAGTTCTGGGTAGACCAGTTCCCACTTTGGATCCTTGTGTGGAGGCTCAAAAGCCGACATGAAAAAGATGAAGGCTTCCGTACCAAGACCAATGATCAACATCTCGGAAGCACCTTCCCAGTGTTCAATCTTGAACAGTGCACCTACGATTACAATCGCGGCACCCCATCCGTAGAGCTTGGACATAAACGACTTCCAGGCCTTTCCGCCGATTCCGCCGCTCTTCTTTTTCTTTTTCGTGTTGGTCTTCTTTGCCATGGTAGTGCAGGTTTTGGATTCTAAAAGGCGGGAGCGGGTTTCATGCGCTCTGGCAGCCGCCAGAAAATAAGATTAATTGAAGTCTTCCGGGTCCACGTTCTTTCCTCTTCCGAGGTAGCTCATGGCACTGCGGAATCCGATATATGCTTTTGCCGTGTCTTGGAATTCAAAGGACCTCGTGCCAGTTTGGCAATAGTATCCTATGTCTTTCCAGCTTCCGCCACGGGTGACCTTGCGCTTCAAGCTCGGGGGATCATCGGCTTTGGCATGGTACTCATATTCCGGACTCATGTCGTGGCTGAAATCGTACACGGTCTCGTCAAAGGCCGTGTTGGTCCATTCTGCTACGTTTCCTGCCATTTGATAGAGGCCATAGTCATTCGGGCTGTAGCTCTCAATGGGCACCGTGTGGCAACCGGCATCCTCTACGTAGTCTCCACGCATGGGCTTGAAGTTGGCCAGAGGGCAACCGTAGATGTTGCGGATGTAGGGACCTCCCCATGGGAAAGGTGCCAGATCGATGCCTCCTCTTGCTGCGAATTCCCATTCAGCCTCTGAAGGCAGGCGGAATTTCTGCACCATGGTTTCGCCATTTTGCTGCTTCCAAGTGGCGAGCAATTGGGTTCTCCAAGCATTGAAAGCCCGGGCTTGTCCCCATGTAACCCCCACCACGGGATAGTCGTCGTAAGCGGGGTGCCAGAAATAGGTTTCTGTGAGCGGCTCGTTGTAGCCGTAGGTGAAGTCGCGCATCCAACACAGGGTGTCTGGGTACACGTTCGTATTCTCTTCAATGACGAACTGCGCGCGGTCACTGTGGCCCCGTACACTGTGCAATTGACCCAGTTGGTTGGGTTCATTGATTTCAAAGTCGAGTCCGCCTTTGCTCGAGGCAGCCTGCAGATTGAGCCAGAAGTACTTGAAGTTCAACTTACGTGTGTCCAGTTGCTTCTTGTCATAGAATCGGTCTGACCCTTGGAAGTAAAACTCGTCGTAAAGGGCATCGAAGATGTCTTCGTTTTCCCAGTCGATGGGTTCTTCCCATTTGAGCACATAGCCCTTGTTGATGAAGCGGTCGAGTTCCCGTCCGGCATCGTCTTCAGTGGCGAAGTATTCCTCGAAATCGTTCTCTTGGAGGACGTCTCGGAACAAACTGTCTCGCACGTAATTGACGAACTGACGGTACTCGTTGTTCGAGATTTCGTGAATGTCGATGTAAAAAGCGGGTATGGTCACCGTCTTGGAACGAGCAGTCAGGGCGTAGGGCACGTCCTGGTCGCTTGGTCCCATGGTGAAAGAGCCATAGTGGATGTAGTTCATCCCATAGGGATTCACTTGCACCCAATCCTCCCGAGGGTACACGCCTACCAGCTCACCTGCAGGGCCGCCGTAGCAGCCAGCAAATGTCACAGCACAAAAGGCGATGATTGCAGCGTTTCTCATGGTTTCTATCCTTTAGTCGAACGTGTTCCGTTCCGTAATCACAGGTTGCAGATCCTGATGCTACGGAGAAGACAACGGTCAGGTTACGTCGTTTCGTGTATCCAGCTTACAAGAAGCGCGGATTTACGTGACGGGTTTGCATCGGAATGCGTTCGAAGTTGAACATGTAAGAGACGAAAATTTCGTGGGAGCCACTGCTGTAATTCGTCAGCTCACTCACGGTAGCATCATAGCTGTAGCCAAAGCGGAAAATTTGCTCTGACCGGGTCAGCTTTTCATTTTTGGTGGTCCCGTATTCAAATCCGAGCACAGGTGCTACGGCATCCCCAGGACGGAAGGAAATTCCGCCGTAGAGGAGTTCATTCCACAGGACGTTGGCGTGGAGGTCCACACTGGTAGCATTCAAGTCGGTCTTGGCCAACAGGTGCGAACGCAAACGCAATGAACCGTCGCCGAGTGCTTGCTCATAGCCCGCTTGGACATAGAGGTGGCGAACGCTGGAGATGTTCAGGTCTTTGAGGTCAGTGGCGGCCAAGCGCGTGGTGCTGATGCCGGCATAATAGCTGCCGGGAACGCGGTACATCACGCCGAGGTCAGCATCCACTGTGGTGCCGCTTTTTTCGCTCTGTGGGATGACAGCGTCGCCTTCATCGATGTAGATCCACTCATTGCCGAGGGTCTTGCCCATGTAATTGGCAGCGAGGCCCAGGCTAAGAATGCCGCCGTTGGCGTCGGGCTCCATGTGGTAGGCATAGGCCAGTTTGACGACGGTGTTTTCTTCCTGACCCAGTTTGTCTTGGAAGAAGCTCAGTCCAATGCCTCCTGGAATGAATCCGGGCCTTCCATTGTATTGGACCAAGGTGGTCTGCGGGTTAGTTTCCAGACCGTTCCATTGGTTGCGGTAGAAGGCACTTACGTATTGTAAGCGCTCCGCTCCAGCGAAGGCAGGGTTAAAGGACAGTCTGTCCTGGTAGAATTGCGTGAGTTGCGGGTCCTGTTGGGCCACAGCAGTGAGGCTGAACAACACGGCAGACAATACGATCAGTAGGCGATTCATTCCAATCAGCTGATTTTCAAACGGTTCCTTGCAAAAGTCACCCGAGGGTGGTCGGCTAATATACCGAAAATGACCAAGGATTACGCCTGCAAACTCCATTATCCAAGCCTCGTCGTGGATTTCATGTGGAAAGGTTGAATGCAAATGCCGCAGTGCCTGTGCGTTGCCGCTGGGAATCGGGCCGAGAATGAACCTGAGGTTTTATGACAGCTTCTGCTGTGTGCGCCACCATCGGTCTGGAAGTTGGCCTCCAGCTGCGGATTGATAGTCGGCATAGGTGCAGGGTACCAGCAGGACCCGTCCTTTGCGGTTGCCTGCACCAGGGGTAGGGATGTCCATCCACCAGCGGTCGCTGCGGGGGCTCTTGTAAAACACCACTTCGTGGTCTTCGCCCTCGAGAACCACCCGGTACTGCAGATAGTCGTCCGTGGTGCCTCTGGGGTGGTCGCCCATCCGGTGCATGACCCCTTCGAGAAAACACCACACGGCTTCGGCGACCAATTGGCCTCCCCGGCCGTCGCCGTCTTTGGAGGGATCGTGCTCAAAGAAGCCTACAGCAGTCAGGCGGTCACTGTAACCTGCATAGCGCGCGAGTTGGCACAGCTCCTCTCCGTTCAGGCCGTTTGGCCGGGCAGCACCGGAGGCCGGATGATCTGCTGTTCGCACGGCCCCCATGTCAAATGAGGCGAGGTCCGAATCCCGGAGGATGGGCTCTGCGATGGAGATGTCTGAACGCAACCGGCCCAAGCGCACATTGTCGAAGTGCATGCGGTCCATGAGTTGGAGGCTGTCGCCGTCCACGAGGTAGCGCTGGTGACCGAGGGTGTTCAAATCAAACAGGTGCGCTCCTTCGGGAAGTATGAGCTGGTTCAGCCAGTTGTTCCCGTTGGTGATTTGCGGGTCGCCGCCAAAGTCAACAGCGGCGTCGATGACGGTGACATTGATGGGGCGGTCTTGATTGGCGTAGGCGCGGTACATCGGAAACGTTTGTACCTGTGAGCCTCCGATGACCAGTGGAACGATTCCGCGCATCATCAATTCTTGACAAACGACGTCAAGCGCCGCCATGGTGTCTTCGGGTGTTTGTCCCGCCGTGATGTTGCCCAGGTCGGCCACTGGGGCCCAGCGGTCCATGACCGTCAAATTGTAGAGCTTGCCACGGACCCACTCGGCGGCGCGGTCCGTTTCTGCGCCATCGGCGCTTCCTCGGCGGTCCATGACACCAACAATGGCTGCAATACAGCCTTCTAAATCGGGGCGTTCGCCTGCGCGGTGAATGCGCAGAACGTCGCGCATTCTGTCTACTCCGTCAGAAATGTCGAACAGTCCGGCCTCAGTGGGCTCAACCCAATCAAAGATGGATTCCATAGAGGCAAGCTACTCGCCGCCGTTAGGACTTTTTCTTGGCCTTCGTGGACTTTTTCGCCGTTCCCTTGATGATTTCCTGAGCGCGTGCCCAATCCATCTCCAAGATCTTCTCTCCCACGGGAATGCGCACGGACTTTTTGTCGGCTACGAGGTAGTACTGGCGGCCTTTTAGCCTGATGGTCCACTTGTCGTCTTCATCAAACGCTTTGATCACACCAGCCTTGAGCTGCTCCACACGCGCCCAGTCGATGCTGTCCACGTCTTCACCCTTTGGGATTTTGACGTTGTCCTTGCCAGCCTTGATGTAGGGCCCCCAGCGCCCCATGATGATGCGGGTGTCGGGATCTTCATCAAAGGTCTTGAGGAGTGCTTTCGCGTCTGCCTCACGTTTGGCCTTTACCAGTTCAATGGCGTAGCTCAATTCGATGTCATAAGGTGTGCTTTCGCTGTCCTTTGGAATGCTCACGAATTTGCCATCGTGGCGCACATAAGGGCCGAAACGGCCGATGGCGGCCACCACCTTCTTGTCTTCAAAGGTGCCGAGGTCACGGGGCAACTCAAACAGCTTCAGGGCCTCTTCGATGGTGATGCCTTCGAGGGTCTGTCCTTTGAGCAGCGAAGCGAATTGCTTTTCTTCATCGTCTGGTGCGCCGATTTGGGCCAAGGGGCCATAACGGCCAATACGCACGAGCACCATTTTGCCCGACGCGGGGTCTACGCCCAATTCACGTTCTCCACTGGCCCGCTCTGCGTTCTCGGTGGTTTCTTCGATTTGCTGGTTGAAAGGCGTGTAGAAGGCTTTCACCATGCGCTGCCAATCGTCTTTTCCGGCGGCGATGTCGTCGAACTCCTGCTCCACTTTGGCTGTGAACTGGAAGTCCATGATGGTGGGGAAGTGCTCCTGCAGGAAGTCGGTGACCACATTGCCAATGTCCGTGGGGAACATCTTGTTGCGCTCTGAACCCGCCATCTCCTTCTCGGTCTCTGACCGAACGGTGCCGTCTGCTTGAAGGGTGAGCGAAGTGAAGTCGCGTTCCTTTCCCTCCCGGTCCTCTTTTACCACATAGCCCCTCTTTTGGATGGTCGCGATGGTACTGGCGTAAGTGGATGGGCGGCCGATTTGAAGTTCTTCAAGCTTCTTGACCAGGGCGGCTTCGCTGAACCTTGCTGTGGCCTTGGTGAAGCGCTCCGTGGCTTTCATTTCCTTGAGGTCAAGGGCAGCGCCCTGCTCCATACGGGGCAGCAAACCGCTCTCTTCCTTGTCGTCGTCCGACCCTTCGAGATAAATCTTCATGAAGCCATCGAACTGAATGGCTTGTCCGCGGGCCACCAGCATCTCCTCTCTGCCGGGGATGTGAATGTCTACTGTGGTTTTCTCAATGACCGCGTCGGCCATTTGACTCGCAAGCGTCCGCTTGAAAATCAGTTGGTACAGGCGCTGCTGGTCCGATTCTCCGGAAACATCGGTCCGGGACATTTCGGTTGGGCGGATCGCCTCGTGTGCTTCTTGAGCGCCAGCCTTGTTGGTCTTGAACGTGCGCAGCTCGTGGTAGTTCTCGCCGTATGTCCCGATGATGTGGTCCTTGGCGCCGTCGAGTGCCACATCCGACAGGTTGGTCGAATCCGTTCTCATGTAGGTGATGAGACCACTCTCATAAAGCTTCTGTGCCACCTGCATGGTGCGGCTCACGCTGAATCCGAGCTTACGGGCGGATTCTTGTTGCAGGGTAGATGTGGTGAACGGTGCAGTCGGCTTGCGCTTGGTCGGTTTGCGCTCGACGCGGTCTGCTTTGAGGTCCGCTCCGTGGGTGGCTCTCAGGATGTCCTCTGCCGTAGCGGGATCTCCGATGCGCTTGTTGAGGTCAGCTTTGAAGCCAGAACCTGCAGTCTCGAGCATGGCAGATACCTTGTAGTAGCCTTCTGGCTGGAAAGCCAGGATCTCACGTTCGCGGTCGACGATGAGGCGGACGGTGACACTCTGCACCCGGCCTGCTGACAGCGAGGGCCGGACCTTCTTCCACAATACTGGAGAGAGCTCGTAGCCCACAAGCCTGTCGAGGACACGGCGGGCTTGCTGCGCCATGACCAAGGGCATGTTGACGCTGCGGGGTTTATCAATGGCCTTGAGGATCGCGTTCTTGGTGATCTCGCTAAAAACGATGCGCTTGGTCTTTTGGTCAGGCAGCTGCAAAGCTTCCTGCAGGTGCCAGCTGATGGCTTCTCCTTCGCGGTCCTCATCCGTTGCGAGCCATACCATTTGTGCTGACTTGGAGAGTTTCTTGAGCTCACTGAAACGGCCTTTGTCGGCCGTGATTTCATAGGTGGGCGTGAAGCCATTTTCGACGTCAACTGCGAGTTGACCGCCGGGCAAATCCCTGATGTGGCCATAGCTGGACCTCACTACATAGTCTGCACCGAGGTAGCCTTCGATGGTCTTGGCCTT
>DDCX01000049.1:10564-16674 GCA_002336475.1 Flavobacteriales bacterium UBA1995
AAGTTTCAGACTCTTCCGCCGTAGGCGCAGAGAATTTTGGCGTTGTGGATACTGACACGTTGTCAGGTTTAAGGTAGTTTTGTCTTTCACGCATTGAATTTTCTACATGAGACCCGGCAACCAGACGATTGATGAGGAGCGCCAAGGCGAGGCCTTGCCCCCCCGTGCAGGTAAGGAAGGTGGTCGCAAACTCTACTTAGAGAGCTACGGTTGTCAAATGAACTTTAGCGACAGCGAGATTGTGGCCAGCATCCTCGCAGAAGCGGGCTTTTCCACCACGCAGCGCGAAGAGGAGGCCGATTTGATTTTGCTCAATACCTGCTCTATTCGGGACAATGCTGAGCAACGCATCCGCCACCGATTGCAGCACTTGAAAGGGGGAAAGCGCAAGAATCCAAAGCTCAAAGTGGGCATCCTGGGGTGCATGGCCGAGCGCCTGCGCGATCAATTGTTGGAGGAGGAGAAACTGGTAGACATGGTGGTGGGGCCAGATGCCTACCGCGATTTGCCCCGCCTCGTGGACGAAGTGGAGGGCGGACAGAAAGCGGTCAATACGCTGCTGAGCCGCGAAGAGACCTACGCGGAGATCCAGCCCGTGCGCCTCGACGACAAGGGGGTTACGGGGTTCATTTCCATCATGCGCGGCTGCGACAACATGTGCAGCTTCTGCGTGGTGCCATTTACCCGGGGCCGTGAGCGCAGCCGAGACCCGGACAGCATTGTGGCTGAGGCACTCGACCTTTACAACAAAGGCTACCGCGAGGTCACGCTGTTGGGACAGAATGTGGACTCGTATAAATGGAATGTAGATGCCAAGGGCAACATCAAGGATGCCGACCAGCCCGTGGTGCGGTTTGCACAGTTGATGGATTTGGTGTCCGATGTGAATCCCGATTTGCGCGTACGCTTCTCAACCTCTCATCCCAAAGACATGACCGACGAGGTGCTGGAGGTGATGGCCCGAAAAGACAACCTCTGTAAGTACATCCACCTGCCGGTTCAGTCAGGCGACAGTGGTGTGCTGAAGCGGATGAACCGGGGCTACACCCGTGAATGGTACATGAACCGGATCGAGGCCATTCGCAGGATCATGCCCGATTGTGCGATCAGCACCGATGTGATCGCGGGCTTCTGCGGTGAGACCTTGGAGGAGCACGAGGCCACCTTGTCGCTCATGAAGGAGGTGCGCTACGAGATGGCCTACATGTTTAAATACAGCGAGCGTCCGCGCACCTTGGCCGAACGCAAGTTCGAGGACGATGTGCCCGAAGACGAGAAAGGCCGTCGTCTGGCCGAGATCATCGATTTGCAAAGGGTGCACAGCCGTGAGCGCATGGCGGCCCAATGCGGTCCGGTATACCGCGTATTGGTGGAGGGGCCTTCAAAGAAAAGTGACGAAGAGTACCAGGGCCGCAACACCTACAACGGTGTCGTGGTCTTTCCCAAGGGCGATGCGCAGGTGGGGCAGTACGTGTATGTGCGCACCACCAAATGCATGGCCGTGACCTTGCGGGGCGAGTTGATTTCAGAATTAGAAGCCCAAGAGGTCGGATACATCGCATGAACCTGCAAAGCGTCAAGACCCGTTTCGGCATCGTAGGGAACAGCTCTGGATTGGAGCGGGCCCTGGCGACAGCAGTGCGTGTGGCCCCCGCGGACATCACCGTTTTGGTGCGCGGAGAGTCGGGTACTGGAAAAGAGGCGTTGCCCAAAATCATCCACCACAACAGCGCGCGAAAGCACGGCGCGTACATCGCGGTGAACTGCGGAGCCATTCCCGAAGGCACCATCGATTCAGAACTGTTCGGTCACGAAAAAGGAAGCTTTACAGGAGCCCATGAGGCGCGCAAGGGCTACTTCGAGGAGGCCGATGGAGGCACGGTGTTCTTGGACGAAGTGGGGGAGTTGCCACTGGCGACCCAAGCCCGATTGCTGCGGGTTCTTGAGACCGGCGAATACCTGCGCGTAGGATCGTCCAAGGTGCGCAAGACGGATGTCAGGGTGGTGGCAGCGACCAACCTCGACTTTGAGCAAGCCATGGTCAACGGTAAATTCCGTGAGGACCTCTATTACCGTTTAAACCAAGTGCCCCTGATGTTGCCACCTTTGCGCGACCGGGGCGACGACATCCACCTGTTGTTTCGGAAGTTCACGGGGGACTTTAGTGAGCGCCACCATATGCCTCCCATTCGATTGGGCCCTGAGGCGGTGGAACTTTTGAAGCGCTATCCATGGCCGGGCAATGTGCGCCAGCTTAAGAACATCGCCGAGCAGATCAGCGCCATTGAAACAGAACGGTCTGTCGATGCGGACAGACTCTTGGATTATTTGCCCGAATTGCCGCGCCGCGATTTGGTCACCATTCCCAAAGACGAAAAGAACGGTGCTGGTCCTGGCCTCAACGAAAGGGAAATCCTTTATAAGCTGTTGTTCGAGATGAAATCAGACCTCCATGACTTAAAGTCATTGGTGCTCAAAATGATCCAGGAGGGCAGGATTGATGCCGGTTCAAGCGAGGATCAGTCTTTGGTCAACCGCGTGTTTGGGGAGCAAGAGGGTACAGATCTGTTGCGTTTGCCAGAGCGCGCTGGTGGAGATGCGGGTTGGGCACCTCCAACAGAACAAGGCAATGTCGATGCGGGATTCTCGGAAACGACTGAGGTTGAAGAATCGCTTTCCCTGCTCGATAGCGAACGCGAGTTGATCCAAAGGGCGCTCAACAAACACGGGCACCGCCGCAAGCAAGCAGCGGCTGAATTGGGCATTTCTGAGCGCACCCTGTACCGCAAAATCAAAGAATTCGGCCTCAAATGAGCGCGTTGATCCAAGGCGTTTCACGCGGGCTTGTGGTCCTCTGGGCAGCGGCCTTTTGTGGCTGTGGGGTCTACACTCCCTATGGGGCCCAGACCGCTGGTGCCAAGACGTTTTCTGTGGATTATTTCACCCCCATTGCGCCGTTGGCAGGTCCAGAAGTGGGCCAGCAGTTTACCGAAGCCCTCAAGGATTTGATCCAAAGGCAAAGCACGCTCCGGTGGGTGGCCGATGGGGGAGACATTCAATACAGTGGCCGCATTGTGGGATACGAAGTGTCGACCAGTGCTGTGGCGGGTGGTCAGGAAGTGGCTTCCCAGAACCGGCTGACCATGCAGGTTCAGGTGCAGTATGTCCACGTGTTGGAGCAGGACTTGGCCTTTGAGCGGACCTTCAGTCGTTTTGCGGATTTTCCCGCCACCAGCGACCTGTTTGATGTCGAGCAAGAGCTTGTGGAAGAGATCAACGAACAGTTGACTCAGGAAGTCTTCAATGCGAGCCTCGGCAATTGGTGACGGGACTTCGCATATTGCGCAACGATGATGGACAAGACGGAAGATTCAGAGCTGATCACCCTACTCGATGCTGTTCGCGGAGGCGAGGGGCTGGGAAGCGAAGTGAATTGGGACGAATGGGCCAAGACCTTGGACCGGTGGGTAGAGGCCTATCCTGCCTTTGGTGCCGGCCGCATGTTGCGCGCCAAGACGGCGCGGGAGACGCGTTCGTTGGTTGCCGCAGAACGGTTGACGGAAGCAGCTGTGTTTTCGACCGAGCCCGGCCGCCTGTTTGATTTGTTGTTTCGCGCGGGCATCGAGGCGGAGATCGCTTCTTTTGCGCGCGCCGTGGAGGCGTTGGAACCCGAGGTGGAAGACGCCATGCGCTTGCGCTGGAATCCTTCAAAGGAGGTGGATTCGGCACCTGTAGCTGAGCCGCCCAGCGTTGAAACAGTGGCTCAAGTTGACGCTGTCGAAGCTGAAACAGAGGAAGCACCTGCCCCCCCTGCTGCAGTGGTCATACCGGAGCCAGGAACACTGGCCCGAGAGGTCGTCCTGGGTGCCATCGAGCGGAGCATTGAGAAAGAGATCCGTGAGCTGTCTGAAGAGGACCGGGCCTCAGAAACTGCGGATGGGCCGCCCTCGGACCGGGAAATCCCCTCGATGTCGCCGCTTTCCCCTGCACCTGATCCCGACGAGCCCGTTGACGTTGCAAGCCTTTCTCCCTTGGCGCGTTGGGCCTATCAGCGGAGCATGGAAACGGGCTTTGTGGAGGCCTCAGAGGCCAGGACGCCTTCAGAGGCGCTCAAGGCTGCGGCGCAGAAAATCGAAGCGGTGATGGGCGCCAATTCCCAGGATGAAGAGGACGGTGATTCAGGACAAGAAGAGCTGGGCCAACAGGCTGCTTTAATCGATTTGTTTATCCGCAACGAACCGACCATTGGACCGATCCGCCAAGAAGAAGAGCACCGCAGTGTCAAGGAGTTGGCGAAGGAGAGCCTGGTGGAAGATGCCTCTCTCATTACCGAAACCATGGCCCGGATTTATGCCGGTCAAGGACAGATTGGAAGGGCGCGGCGCGCTTACAAACTGCTGGCCTTGAAATACCCGGAGAAAAGCGTTTATTTTGCAGCCCAATCCAAAGGGCTCGGCCGAAAGGCAGCCGATGACTGAAAAACACTGTCATTGCTGAGTTAACAACGGATTTAGACTTCAATTGAACACCACATTATGGGCTACATTCTTCTCGTTCTTATCCTGATTATCGCCATTTTGTTGGGCGCGGTGATCCTCGTACAGAACCCCAAGGGCACGGGACTTGCCTCCGGATTTGAGTCAGCAGGAAAGATTGGAGGCGTCCAGCGCACCACTGACTTCCTGGAAAAGGCCACTTGGTATTTGACCATTGCCCTCTTCGTTTTGTGCATTGGTGCGACCGGTGCATTCTCAGGAGGATCTACCGATACTGGTGGTTTTGAAGAGGACGAGTTTGTGGCTCCAGCCCCAACGGAAGCTCCAGCGCCTATGCAGGAGGCTCCTGCCAACTGATTCGAGGTTTTCCTCGCAAAAAATGTCAGCCTGTCAGTCGGGCTGACATTTTTTTTTGCCCCTGTCTGCCAAATGGGGCTGTCCCGGTGAACTTTTGTCAGGTCGATCGGACCATTTCGGAAGTGGCACGGGATTGGCTTTAGGTTTTGCGCCACAGGCAAAGCATCACATTTATCATTAACCGTTCACATCATGTCTGTAAACATCAAGCCATTGGCCGACCGCGTAGTGGTCGAGCCTGCCGCAGCAGAGGAAACCACTGCCAGCGGAATCATCATCCCGGATACTGCCAAAGAGAAGCCCCAGAAAGGCAAGGTCGTTGCCGTAGGTGATGGCAAAAAAGACGAGCCCATGACCGTTAAGGTCGGTGATACCGTGCTGTACGGAAAGTACTCCGGCACCGAGCTCTCTCTCGAAGACGAGGATTACATGATCATGCGCGAGAGTGATATTCTCGCGGTGCTCTGATCTCATTTGAATTCAACCCCACACATCATTCATTATGCCGAAGGAAATCACCTTTGATACAGCAGCCCGGAAGGAGCTGCAGGCTGGCGTCGACGCCTTGGCCAACGCCGTAAAGGTCACGCTCGGTCCCAAGGGCCGCAACGTGGTTATCGACAAGAAGTTCGGTGCACCGACTGTCACCAAGGACGGCGTCTCTGTCGCCAAGGAAATCGAACTGAAGGACCCCATTCAGAATATGGGTGCCCAAATGGTCAAGGAGGTCGCCTCTAAGACCGCTGACGTGGCCGGAGACGGTACCACTACAGCAACGGTCCTCGCCCAAGCGATGATCCGCGCTGGCCTCCGCAATGTGGCCGCTGGTGCCAATCCCATGGACCTCAAGCGGGGCATGGACAAGGCCACGACGGCTTTGGTGGCCGAGTTGCGCAAGATCTCCCGTGAGGTCGGCAGCGATACCGCCAAGATCGAGCAGGTCGCCACTGTGTCTGCCAACAACGACAGCACCATCGGTGCGCTCATCGCCCGGGCCATGGAGAAAGTCGGCAACGAGGGCGTGATCACCGTAGAGGAGGCCAAAGGCACCGAGACGGAAGTCAAGACCGTGGAGGGCATGCAGTTCGACCGCGGCTACTTGAGCCCCTACTTCGTCACCAACCCCGACAAGATGGAGGCTGAGTTGGAGACGCCCAACATCCTCATCTTCGAGAAGAAGATCAGCAACATGAAGGACCTGTTGCCCGTGCTCGAGAAGAGCGCGCAGACCGGTCGTCCGCTGCTCATCATCGCCGA
>DDCX01000069.1 GCA_002336475.1 Flavobacteriales bacterium UBA1995
GCTCAACCAATAAAATGGATTGAGCTGTTCAACGCCTAACCAAACAACTTCAGAACCATACACTCCACCAAGGTCTTGTCGCCTTGGTTGTCACCACCATATTCTCCCGTTGAGGGAGGCAAAAGCCGAGAAAACAGCATGTATGTCGTCAAGCGGGATGGACGCCGGGAACAGGTCCAATTCGACAAGATCACGGCAAGGGTTAAAAAACTCTGCTATGGCCTCCACCAAAAAGTAGATCCAGTCTCGGTCGCCATGCGCGTCATCGAAGGCGTTTACGATGGCGTCACTACGTCAGAACTAGACAACCTCGCCGCAGAAGTTGCTGCTACAAACGCAGTCAACCACCCGGACTACGCGAAGCTCGCTTCACGCATTGCCGTATCCAATCTGCACAAGACCACGCACAAGTCCTTCGCGGATGTCATGCGGAATCTGCATACATACACTGATCCAGTGACGGGAGCACCAGCGGCCCTCATCGCTGATGACGTCATGGAGATCATCGAGGCCCATGCAGAAGCGTTGGATTCTGCCATCATCTATGACCGGGACTTCAGCTACGACTACTTTGGTTTCAAGACCCTCGAGCGTTCCTACCTCCTGAAACTCGAAGGCCAAGTAGCAGAGCGTCCACAGCAAATGTTGATGCGCGTCTCCGTAGGCATCCACAAGGATGACATCGACAGCGCCATCAAGACCTACAACATGATGTCGGAAGGGTGGTTTACCCATGCCACACCCACCCTCTTCAACGCTGGCACACCCAAGCCACAAATGTCAAGCTGCTTCTTGCTCACAACCCAAGAAGACAGCATCAGCGGCATCTACGACACCCTCAAGCAATGCGCCAAAATCTCGCAGAACGCGGGTGGCATCGGCTTGGCCATTCACGATGTTCGCGCCACTGGCTCCTACATCCGAGGCACCAACGGCACCTCTAACGGCATCGTTCCCATGCTCCGTGTCTTCAATGACACAGCGCGTTACGTTGACCAAGGTGGCGGTAAGCGCAAAGGCTCTTTTGCCGTCTACATCGAGCCGTGGCACGCCGACGTTTTCGACTTCCTCGACCTCAAGAAGAACCACGGTAAAGAAGAGCAGCGCGCCCGCGACTTGTTCTATGCCCTATGGGTGCCCGACCTGTTCATGAAACGGGTTGAAGCCGACGGAGAGTGGACACTGATGTGTCCCAACGAGTGTCCAGGGCTTGCAGATACCTGGGGACCTGAGTTCGAGGCCTTGTACGAAAAGTATGAAGCCGAAGGAAAGGGACGCAAAACCATCAAGGCCCAGGAGCTTTGGTTTAAGGTTGTAGAGAGCCAAATCGAAACTGGGGTTCCCTACATGCTGTACAAGGACGCTGCCAACGGCAAGTCCAACCAGCAAAATCTGGGCACCATCCGCTCATCCAACCTGTGCACCGAGATCATCGAGTACACAGCCAAGGACGAAGTAGCGGTCTGTAACCTCGCTTCCGTTGCACTGCCCAAGTTTGTGAGCGAAGACCTGACCTTTGATCACGACAAGCTCTTCGAAGTGACCTACCAGGTCACCAAGAACCTCAACAGGGTCATTGACCGGAACTTCTACCCCATTGTAGAAGCACGCAACTCCAACATGCGCCACCGTCCCATAGGATTGGGCGTTCAAGGGTTGGCCGACGCCTTCATCATGATGCGCTTCCCCTTCGACTCAGAAGAAGCGCGCCAGCTCAACAAGGACGTCTTCGAAACCATCTACTACGCTGCGTGCTGCGCATCCAAGGACCTGGCCATCGAAGAGGGACCCTACGAGACTTTCAAAGGCTCGCCCGCCTCAGAAGGCAAACTTCAGTTCGACCTCTGGGGAGTGACCCCAAGCGACCGCTGGGAGTGGGATGTACTCAAGGAAGAAATCATGGACAAGGGCATGCGCAACAGCTTGCTTGTGGCCCCCATGCCGACCGCCTCAACCGCACAGATTCTGGGCAACAATGAGTGCTTCGAGCCCTACACATCGAACATTTACACCCGCCGCACCCTCAGTGGTGAGTTCATTGTGGTCAACAACCACCTTCTCCGTGATTTGACGAAACTCGGAATGTGGAATGAGACCATGAAGAACCAGCTCATTGCTGCCAATGGCTCCATTCAGAACATCCAAGAAATCCCTGAAAACCTCAAGGCGCTGTACCGCACCGCCTGGGAGATTTCACAACGGGCCATCTTGGATATGGCTGCAGACCGAGGTGCTTATATCTGCCAGTCGCAGTCACTGAATGTCTTCATGGAGAATGCAAATGCACCCAAGTTGACTTCCATGCACTTCCACGCATGGCGCTCAGGCTTGAAAACCGGCATGTACTACTTGCGCACGAAGGCCGCGACAGACGCGATCAAGTTTACCGTAGACAAGAAGTACAAGGACCAACCTGTTGAAGCTGAGGTTGCCGTCGCAGAGGCTGCTCCGGCAGCTGCTGTTGCCAACAAGGATGTCAACGAAATGACGCACGAGGAACAAGTCGCTGCTTGTTCCATCGACAATGGTCCCGACTGCGAAATGTGCAGCGGCTGATCCTGTGATCTAACCCCACCAGAAAGGGCGGTCCGCATGCGGACCGCCCTTTTTTTGTCCTTTCGTGACACGAAATGCCACCAATCACACCCAAGAAACGTTGTTGTGCTGTTAGGTTCAAGGCCGTGACCGAACTTTGATACTCTGTGAAACAGGATCACCTCCATATCGTTTCCCTCAACCACCGCAATGCCCCCATCTCGAGGATTGGGAATTTGCACGTCCCTGAAGAGCGTCAAGAGGCCTTTCTTACAGGACTCAAAAAAACACTGGGCGTAGAAGGCTTGGCGTATCTGACCACCTGTAATCGGGTGGAGTTCATTCTCGTAGACGAGGCCTATTTCTGCATGGGTCGGCTTCAGCAGCTGTTCCAGATGTTCAACCCAGACGAGGCTGAACTCCGTTCACTCATGGGAACCGCGATGGTACTCCATGGAGAAGAGGCAGCCCGTCACCTCCTTCGCGTCAGCGCCGGACTGGAATCAATGGTGCTGGGCGAACGAGAAATCCTGACCCAAATCCGTTCTTCCCTGGAGCGTTCCAGAGGTTGGGGATTGGCCGGTGACCAGCTGCGCATCACTGAACGCATCGTTGTAGAAACAGCCAAGCAAGTCTTTACTGAGACGGACATTGCCCGCCGCAGTGTCTCCGTCAATGCCCTCGGTTGGAAGGCCTTCCAAGCGCAATCCATCCCTTGTGACGCCCCAATATTGATGATTGGCGCAGGCCAAACCAATGGCAACATCGCGCGCTTTCTCGCAAAACAAGGGTACAGCTCCGTGCACATTCTGAACAGGACCGCTCCCAAAGCAGAGGCGCTCGCAGCTCCCCGCCAATGGACCAGTGGCGATCTCAATGGGCTCAGCCAAGCACTCGCTCAAGGACCTGCAGCCATCTTCCTCTGTACAGGCAGCGACACGCCCCTGTTGGATGACGCTCAAGCGCAATGGCTTCCAGAGACCCCTGTGTTCGTATTGGACCTCAGCGTTCCCTCAGGTGTGACCGACGCGTTTCGCTCCAGACAGAACACAAAAGTGGTCGGCATCGCCGAGCTCAAGCCTTTGGCAGACGAGAACGTGGCAGGCCGCCGCACCGCACTCGGAGACTGCCAACGCATCATTGACGAAAGCCTCATTGAACTCTCGAACCGCTTGCAGCAGCGAGAAGTTGAGCTCGCGCTCAGGGAGTTGCCCACCCTGCTTGCAGCAGTGCGCAACACCGCCTTGGGCGAAGTTTTTGCCGACGAACTCGCTGAACTCGATGGGGAGACCCGCAGCTTGGTAGACCGCATTGTGGCTTACCTCGAAAAGAAATACGTCTCTGTCCCCATGAAACTCGCCCGTGAGGCCGTCATGGAACACCTGGAGAAGCCCTGAGGCAACATGCCTGATTCACCCCATTACCGCATCGGCACGCGGGGCAGTGACCTCGCCCTTTGGCAAGCCCATTACGTTCGCGATCTAATTGCCGCCGCAGGTGGGAGTTCTGAAATCACCGTGCTCTCCACGCAGGGCGACCGCGAACAAGTGCAGTCCTTTGAAAAACTCGAAGGCAAGGGGTTTTTCACCAAGGAAATCGAAGAAGCACTGCTCGAAGACCGCATCGACATTGCTGTTCACAGCCACAAAGACCTTGAGACGCAACAACCACAAGGGCTCTCCATCGTAGCCGTTCCAGCCCGTGCATCACAGCGCGACGCCTTGCTAATTCGCAAGGAGCTTCACAATCCGGGCCCCTGGCTGCCACTCCCGCAGGGCGCAACAGTCGGCACTTCTTCCGTTCGCCGGAGGGACCAGCTTTTGCTGCTGCGGCCTGACTTGAAGATTCAAGCGCTCCGCGGCAACGTTCCCACACGGGTTCGACGCCTGCAAGAAGGCCTATACGATGCCATCGTGCTGGCCGAAGCCGGATTGGATCGCCTCGCCATTCCTATGGACGGTGTCATCCGGCACAGCCTAGAGCCGAGGTCATTTGTGCCCGCACCTGCCCAAGGTGCCCTCGCATTGCAAATGCGCGACTCTGATCCCAAAGCTGCTTTTTTGGCGGCATTAACAGACCCATCGGTTCAGGCCGGCGTGCGCAGCGAGCGTGCCGTGCTGCGTGCATTGGAGGGCGGATGTCAACTTCCGTTTGGCGCACATTGGAACGATAAAGGCCACACCCTGCGCTGTTTCCTGCAATCCAGCACAGGTCCTCGCCGCATCGTGGCACCCCATGCCGAAGACGCCCTCACCCAGCTGTCCTCTACGCTCCCTTTTCAAGCGCTCATCACCCGGTCTCCCCGCACCAACAGTGTGCTCAGTCGGCTTGCCAATGGCTGTGGCGCAACCTTGATAGAGTCTCCACTCATTGCCGTTGTTCCAGTAAAAAACCCAGCCATTCCAGAGTCATGGAAGAACTCCAGCCAAAACTGGGTGTGGTTGGGCAGCCCAGGGGCCTGCGAAGCTGCCCAATCCTGGTTGACGGCGCATCCACAAACCCTGATCGCCGTTCCCGGAAATGGCACAGCAGAGGCCCTGTCCACCACATTGTTGCCCCGCCTGGGATATGTGGGAACCGGCCATCCCGCAGAGGCTTGGCACAACTTTGCAAGAGCGCGTACTCCCCTAGAACACGTGGCCGTTCCCCACGGGACCTATTCACTCAAGCGCTGGAACACGGGAAAAACCAAGGCCATTGTGCACGCATGGACCCACTACGATTCCGTTCCCAACGGGGCCACCTCCTTCCAAGCCGATGTGGTGTGCTTCACTTCTCCGAGCAACGTGAACACGTGGCCCACTGAAGCCCCCTCTAAGGCCGTTGCCATAGGGCCCACTACAAGCGCCGCCCTCGCAGCCAAGGGATGGGCGCATATCACCGCTGAATCACCCGACGCATTTGGTTTATGGGAAGCCATTCTCCGTGCAGAATCAACTTGAAAGCCCTGATATTTCTCGAATTCACCCCTAGAAGCGGGCGATACTTTCAAGCCGATCCAAATTCGCGTATCTTCGCACCCCTCAAAAAAAGAGGCCCATCATGTACGCCATCGTAGAAATTGCAGGGCACCAGTATAAGGTACAGCAAGATCAACGGCTCTATGTGAACCGTCTGAAGCACGATGAGGGCGCAAAGGTCAGTTTTGACCGTGTGCTCCTCGTGGATGACGGCTCCAAAGTTTCCGTTGGCGCCCCCGCAGTCCAAGGCGCAGCCGTGAATGCCACGGTTGACCGCCATTTAAAAGGTGACAAAGTGCTCGTCTTCAAAAAGAAGCGGCGCAAGGGTTACCAAAAGTTGAACGGCTTCCGGCCCTCATTGACCGAGTTGGTCATCACCGGCATTGCCCTCGGAGGCAAAGCCAAAAAGGCCACTGCCAAAAAAGCAGCAGCCACCGGTGAAGAGGCAGCTCCGAAAGCTGCAGAACAGTCTGAAGAATAAGTAAACCCCCGAACCATGGCTCACAAAAAGGCGGCGGCCTCGACCAAGAACGGCCGCGAATCGGAAAGCAAACGACTGGGCGTCAAAATTTATGGCGGCCAGGTGTGCATCGCGGGAAACATTCTCGTTCGCCAGCGCGGCACCCAACATAACCCCGGACTGAACGTCGGAATCGGCAAGGACCACACACTTTACGCCCTCACAGATGGCGTTGTGGAGTTCCGCCGGCGCAAGAACAACAAGAGCTTTGTCTCTGTCGTTCCTGCTGCAGAAGCCTGACCTCAGACTTTACCCAATGCCCAACAAGGGCAAATGACGGTGCCCTCATCCTGCAAAGGAGGGGGCACCGTTGTATTTTTACAAGCCATGCTGACCCTTCAGGTTCTCCGCAACGACCGCGATGCCCTCGCCCAGGCTTTGGCCAAGCGAGGCATTGACGCTGCCCCCTTGCTCGACCGCATCCTCGCCTTAGACGAAGATCGGCGCCACACCCAAAAAGAGGTCGACGACCTCAAGGCCCAACAAAATGCGGCAAGCCGTGAGATTGGCGAGCTCTTCAAATCAGGCAAGAAAGACGAGGCAGAGCAACGTCGTGCCGAAATGGGAGCGCTCAAAGAGAAGATCCAAGCGTTAGACGAACAGCAGAAAAGCCTCATCGAACAGCAGGAAACGGCCCTACTCGAACTGCCCAACCGTCCGCATGAAAGCGTTCCAGCGGGACAAAGTGACGCCGACAACGAAGTGGTCTCAGAAGAAGGCACGAAGCCAGAGCTGGGAGATGGCGCTGTTCCACACTGGGAATTGGCCGATCGGTACACTTTGATTGACTTCGAAGCTGGGGTGAAAATCTCCGGAGCGGGCTTTCCCGTTTACCGGGGCAAGGGCGCCAAACTGCAACGCGCGCTGATCCAGTTTTTTCTAGACCGCGCCGATCAAGCAGGATACGAAGAGTTCATCCCTCCTCACTTGGTCAACCCCGACTCCGGACGAGGCACAGGTCAATTGCCCGACAAGGAGGGGCAGATGTACCACTGCGCCGACGACGACCTCTATTTGATTCCCACGGCGGAGGTGCCATTGACCAATCTGTTTCGCGGAGACTTGCTGAAAGCAGAGGAACTGCCCGTCCAGTTGTGCGGCTACACCCCTTGCTTCCGGAGGGAAGCCGGTTCCTACGGCAAGGATGTCCGCGGACTCAACCGCTTGCACCAGTTCGACAAGGTCGAAATTGTCCGCTTCGAAAAACCCGAGAACAGTTATGCTGCCTTAGAAGGAATGGTCGAACATGTCCGCAGCTTGCTGCGTGACCTCGAATTGCCGTTCCGGACGCTGCGCCTCTGCGGAGGCGACCTCGGATTCACGGCAGCCCTGACCTTTGACCTCGAAGTTTGGTCCGCCGCTCAAGGACGGTGGCTCGAAGTCTCCAGCGTTTCGAATTTCGAGACCTTCCAGGCCAACCGCCTTCACTGTCGGTACCGCAACAGCGACGGCAAGCCCCAGCTCGTGCATACCCTGAACGGCAGTGCACTAGCCCTTCCCCGTATCGTTGCAGCCCTGCTCGAAAATCACCAGACTCCAGAAGGCATTCGCATCCCAGCAGCCCTTCAGCCTTACACTGGCTTCACCACCATTTCATGAAGCAGTTGGCCCTCACTCCTCAACGCGCCTTCATGTGGAGCCTGTTCCTTTTGGGCACAGGAATCGCCAGCTGCGGGCCCAAGCCTGGCACTGAACACCTCGATGCCTTGCAGCGCACCCTCGTCCAACTGGACAGTGCTGAGGCCCTGTACAGGCAAGCACCCCTCGAATCTGCTGCACGTGCTTTTGCAAAAGCCGACAGTGCTTTGGTCGCCATAGAAGCCCAAATGGTCGGCCTCATCGTCAACCTGGAACAGGGCAAGCCATTTTCGGCACTCGATGAGCGCCACAGGATGTTGCGCCGACAGCCCGGTCGCCAGCGCAGGATCGAACAAGAACTGGACCGCACGCGCCGTCAAATCGGCCACTTGATCGAAGCCATCGTAGATGGCGCAACGGTAGACGCCGAAGGCACTCCAATCGACACGGCCTACCTCAACAAATCTGCGGCAGACGAACTGCGCATTGCCGACCACCTCGTTGAAGAAATAGGCATTGCACTTAAATTCTTAGAACGCGGTACCATCGACCTCGATGTGGTGATTCAAAACGCCGATTCCACTGCACGCGCATTGACCACCATCCCTACCCAGCCGTGATGCCATTCAGGACACACCTCTTGGGAGCCGCACTTTGCTGCATGCTCGGCCTAGGCACCGCTTCAGCACAAGGCGACCTGGAGCTGGCAACGTACTACTACAACAGTGGCGCATTTGAACAGGCCAAATTGTACCTCGATAACCTTTGGAAGAAGGACCCGTCGGTGTATGACATGTACCTGAACACCTTGCTCGAACTCGAGGCTTACGAAGAAGCAGAATCCATCGTAAAGTCCCGCCTCAAAAAAAGCCGCGACAAGAGCATGGCCCAGGTAGATCTCGGGTCACTTTACCTCAAAATTGGGCAAACCGAAGCCGCCCAAGAAGCCTTCGAGAAGGCGCTCGATGAACTCCCCGCAGGCCGCGGTCCCACCAAGCGTTTGGCAGAGGCATTTATCAAGCTTGACCAACTGGACCTCGCTTTGGCATCCTACGAGAAGGCCATGCGGAACGCCAAGGACAACTATGGCTACCACTACGAGCTGGCCAACCTCAAAGGACTTCGCGGCGATTACGAAGGCATGGTCGCCAGCTTTATGGAGCTGCTCCACGAGCGTCCCAATTACTTGCGCACTGTCCAAAACAGCTTCAACCGGAATTTGCGTGTTTCCGATGATGTTCGCCAAGCAGACATGGTGCGGCGACAGGTGCTCAAGGCCTCTCAAGACCGGCCAGAAGAGACGGTATACCTCGAACTGCTCGTCTGGGTGTTCAACCAACAACGCGACTTCTACAGCGCCATGGCCCACGTCAAAGCCCTGGACCAACGCAAGGGTGAAGATGGAAAGCGGCTCATGGACCTGGCCGGCGTAGCCGCCAAAAACGGGGACCTCGAAACGGCCTATGAATGTTATGCCCTGGTTGCGGCAAAGGGACCTGCATCGGCCCGATATGACGCTGCACGCCAAGCCATGCTCAAAGTGCGCACAGAACAGGTCACGGAGAGTTTCCCGCTTGACACCGCGGCAGCAGAAGAACTCGCCATCCAATACCGCACCACCCTGCGGGACCTTGGGGAGACTCCCGGAACCAGCGGAATCATGTCCGACTGGGCGCAGCTCATGGCCTTTCACCTCAACCGGCCTGCAGAAGCGGAAGCCATCCTTGACCGGACTGTGAACATGCCTGGGCTTGAACGTGAGGACCGCAACACAGCCAAACTGATGTTGGGCGATGTCCTGGTATTCCAAGACGATGTTTGGACCGCCTCCTTGCTGTTCAGCCAAGTAGACCTGGACCACAAAGAAGGGCTGCTGGGCCAGCAAGCCAAATACCGCAATGCCAGGGTCAGTTACTTCACCGGAGACTTCAATTGGGCCCAGGCACAGTTGGACATTCTCAAGGCCAGCACGTCCAAGCTCATTTCAAATGACGCGATTGACCTGAGCCTGCTCATCACAGACAACTTCAACATGGACACGCTTACAGCGCCCATGGAGATGTTTGCTCGGGCAGATTTGCTGCGCTACCGCAACCAGCTCGACCAAGCGCTGGCTACACTGGACACCCTCGTGGCCTCATATCCCATGCACACACTCGAGGATGAAGCCCTGCTCATTCGTGCAGAAATTGCGTTGCAACGCGGACAATTCGATACCGCCATTGGGCACTACGAAGAGATTATGGAGTTGCATTTCATGGACATCCTCGCCGACGACGCGCTGTTTGGCCTCGCTGACCTTCACGAAAACCAAATGGGAGCTCCCGATGTTGCCCAAGGGCTCTACGAGCGTTTGCTCAATGAATTTCCCGGGAGCTTGTACGCTGTGGAGGCCAGAAAAAGGTTCCGTCGCTTGCGTGGAGACATCCTAGAGTAAGCGGTCCAAAAACCGCAACAGCATTCCAGTCACCCTTTGGCCACCAGGCGCACCCCACTCAAAACCACGCCCCCAAACAACAGGTGGGGCCAACCGAGCCACTCTCCATCCATCCACCCCCAAAACAAAGCAAACAGGGGAATCACATAAGTGACAGAGCTGGAAAACAAGGCGTCGGTTCGTTTGATCAGCACATTGAACAGCATCAATGCGGCAGCAGTGCCGACCCAAGCGAGCACCACCACTGCCATCAAGGACTGTTTGGCTTCGGGGTGACCGGCCACCGCCTGTATCCCTCCAGCCGCAACAAACCCCAGTCCTGCGGGCACGGCGGTCATAGACAAGGCCAGTGCACTGATGCCAATGGCAGGTACATGGGAAAGTCGGTTGCGCATCACATTGATGCTCAATCCGTAACACGCTGTCGCCAAGACAAGCATGCCCGCAGAACCCCACTGCACCGCACCCGATGCGTCCTTGAGCGACATCAGGCCCAGCGCACCGACAAACCCGAGCAGAAGTCCTGCCACCTGCTTTCGGCTCACTGCAGTCCCGTAAAGCCCAATAGCCAGAACCAAAGTCCAAAGCGGACTGAGTGCATTGAGCATGCCCGCCACTGCACTGGGCAGTTGCTCTTGCGACCAGGCGAACAGCACCGCCGGAAGCAGGCTCCCTATGAAACCCGTGATCGCCAATGCACCCCAAGTCGAACGGTCCAAACCGCGCATGTACCTCAACGCGACTGGCATCATGACCAGGCCCGCCAAGCCAATTCGGAGCAAGCCAAGTTGCACCCCATTCATCACGGGACCAGCTTCCTCCGACCAACCAAAGAGGCCAATCTTCATGAGAATAAATGAACTGCCCCAAATGGCAGCAAGGAGGAGCAAGAGCAGATAAGGCCAAGCACCATATTTGGTATTCCGGTCGGTCATCGCGGTTGTTAACAGCCTTTGCCCTTATTTGATGCAACGCGGGCGGTAAATTGTGCAACGAATATCGATGGCCATGCGCATCTCACCTTCACAAACATCCATCCTAAGCCCAACATCTCAAGTTTGGGTGCTGGCCATTGGCGCGATGCTCTTCGGAGGATGCAGCCAATGCCCGGTGGACATCGTGCATTCGGACCGCGCAGGCCATGCTGAAGAAACCGTGGCCCAACTCGCCATTTCTGGGATGATGTGCGAAATCGCATGCGTTTCCAAGGTGCGCAAGGAGCTTTACAATGTGCAAGGTGTCGCCCATGCCGAGATCCACTTCGACAAAGACTTGTCCGTGGACACCGCTTTTGTCGCCTACGACCCGGCCCTTGTCCAACCAGAAGACCTGATCGCTACCGTTCAGGACATTGGCGACGGGTTGTATGCTGTGAAGTCAGCCGAAGTCATACACTACGCCCCTGAATCGCACCGCTGAGCGTGTCCCCTTCTGACCGCACCGCACATTGGATTCGGCGCACCTCTCGGTTCGCCTTTGTGTCGGCCTACCTCGTGGTTCTTGCCGGAAGCATCGTAAGAATGACCGGCTCTGGCATGGGATGTCCCGACTGGCCGCAGTGCTTCGGGCTGACCATACCCCCTACAGAAGAGGCGCAAGTGCGCTGGCAACCAGGCAATGACTATGGCGCTGGCCGCATGATACTGGAGCGGGATTCCCTTTGGACCGCCCCTGCCGACCACCTTTCAGGAAGCTCCTTTGAAGCAGACCGCGCCAGTGGACTGTGGCAGCACTACACCCGTCACGACTACGCCCACTTCAACCCGTTCCACACATGGGTAGAGTTCATCAACCGTCTCCTCGGGGCCTTTGCTGGACTGCCTGCGCTGCTGCTTGTCGCCCTCTCGGCGCTACTCGGCCTAAGACATGGCCGCTGGCGGCCACTCGTCCCCGCTCTGGGTGCCCTCTTCGCCCTGGCGTTCGTGGCATGGCTCGGAAAAAAGGTCGTGGACGGCAACCTCATTCCGGGTTCCATCACCCTGCACATGGTCGGTGCATTGGCCATTTTGGGGCTTCAACTCCTGACACTCAGGGCTGCTGGCGCTCGGGCACCGCGCATTCACAGCCGCTCCAAAGTATGGATTGCCGCCGCTGCTGTATTGACCTTGGCCCAATTGATCTATGGCACACAAGTGCGCGAGGCCGTGGACCACTTGGTGCACGACAACGCCGCACGTGAGACATGGCTGGAACTGCTCCCTTCTTGGTGGAAGGGGCACCGCACTGCATTCTGGGCCATCCTGGCCGTACACATGGCATGGCTGTGGCCCGGCATACAGTCCGGTCGTCCCACACGCTGGGAATGGACCATCATGGCGCTACTCGGGGGTCAGTTCCTCACGGGCCTGGCATTTGGGATGCTGGGAATGCCTGCCGCGGCCCAGCCCATACACCTGATTCTCGCCGTCGGACTGGTCCTCACGGACGGCTGGTTGCTCGGTGCAAAGCCACTTCGGTAAAGCCAACCGTCAAGGCCCATTGGGCAGCGATATAGGTCCCCATGACCCAGAAGTGCCCATGGGCAATGGGCGCCTCTCCAAACTTTCCGAAAGCCAAAATCATGTCGCTGACGACAAATGCTGTCGTGCCCAAGCGCAAGATCCAAACACCTGGACCAGGGGCCATGGTCCAACTCAACAAGGCCATGATGGTGATCACCCCTGCGTAAACGGCGATCGCAGGAGCCATCGCCCCCGCAGGACCCCACAAATTGGTCACCACACCTGCAGCTTGCACGGTAATTAAGGCCACTGCCAGAGCTTGGATCCAGCCCCTTTGGACCGCCCATCCCGACTTGAACAAGTGGCGGAAAGTCGCAATGAACATGACGTGCCCCAACAGAAAAGAAACCAAGCCGATGAGAAACGCCTGCTCTCCAGAAAAGGTCAAGGCAATGTCACCAACCCAGCACAAGCCCATGGCCGTCCATACGCGGTTGCGCATGGTGGCATCCACCGCACTCCCCAACAATGCCAATCCAAACCGGGCAGCCAGCAAAGGCAGCAGCAATCCCTTGGCGCAATCGTGCACCCCTTTCCATTCCTTGGGTGCCCATTCGGATGCTCCACCGGGAAGTTCGTTGAGGCCAAATCCAGCGGCGACAAACAGCGCAATCACCACAGTCACCAATGCGGCATCCAATGTGCGGTCTGCGCGCATCGTGGGTTCGAGACTTGGTCCTGAATTCATGAGACCAAGGTGCGTAAAAAAGGTGGAGGGCAAACCCCGTTGGGAATGCCCTCCTTCAATGAACCAAACCAATTGTTCAATTGAAATACTTCTGGCTCAAATCATTCGCAGATCTGGCCGTAATAGCCGAGGATGAAGAGGAGGTCGGGAGCTCCGACTACGCCATCACCGTTGGTATCGTAATCCCCACAGTCCTCCAGGCATCCGTAGTATCCGAGGATATCCAGAATGTCCGTTGTGGAGACCAGGCCATCGCCGTTGACGTCTCCAGGACAAGGGGTGTTGTTCTCAGGCTGGTGGAAACCTTGCGTGAGGTACTGATCTGGGATGCTGACCGTTCCAGTGATGGATTGGCCGATCGTTCCGTCAAGGTCGAGGCCGTCTGCCGTTCCAGCGTGGAAGCCGGAAGTGATGGCGTGGCGCCCGAGAACCGCCTGGGCGGATACCTCTTCGGTGAACAACCCGCATCCGGCGAGCAGCATGACGAGGAATAAGATTCGCTTCATGATTGTGCTGTCTATGGGGTGATCAGGTTCCTCAATCAGAACTTCACGTAAAGGCCTGTTCCTGCGCCATCGATGCTGAGCATCATCTGGCCCTCGGTATCCGATCCCACCAGCGTGGTCACGGCAGTATCCGTCAATGTCAGGGTAGCAGTGGTTGCCGTTGAAGACACCAACGTAAGTGTGGCTTCTCCTCCCTTGTAGTGCAGCTTGTAAGACGTTGCACCCGCTAGGCTGGCACCGCTGATCGTCAAGGTGAAGTCGTTGGACTCCGTGATGTTCAGGCGGTCACTGTTTGTCTGGTAGTTTCCTCCAGTCTGATCGAAGCTGTATGCCTGAGGACGGCTGTCCACATACAACTTCGTAGCAGCGTGTGAGTCAAGCAGCGGCTCGTTGTTGAGCGTCAGGAAGTTCGACACACTCAAGGTGCTTGCTGTCGTCGTTCCCTGCAGCAAGGCCGTACCTGTAGCAATCAACGAAGTGCTCTGTACACCACCTGTCGTGCTAATGTCACCGCTCGTGGAGAGCGCACCAGAAGTGCTGTTCACCTGGAACGTGCTGGCACCACCAGTACCAACCCGGAGGTTGCCATCGACACCGAGGCTAGAGTCAAACTCACCAGCACCCGCAACGTCAAGCGTGCTGCCCAACGTCGTGGCACCCGTCGCACCGAGGGCTCCTCCCACGGAAACAGCGCCCGTGGTCGCTGCAGAAGCAAAGGTCACAGCGTCCGTCGTCGCCACAGGCTGGCCAATGGCCACTGAACCTGCCGTAATCGTAACACCAGTGCCTCCAGCGAAGTGGGCACGTGCCTCAGCAGCGCTTGGACCCGTGTAGGTCATCACACCCGTTGCACTGTTGTAAGCGAAGCTGCCGTCACCGCCGGCGTCGGTAGCACTCACGGCACCGCGACTGCGAGCTTCAGTATAGTAAAGGTTGCTGCCCTCAGCGAGGTTGCCCGTATTGTGGTTGGCAATGCTGCTCACCGTTCCTGTGACGTTGCCGTTGAGGTCACCCTGGATGACGCTGCTAAAGGTCTTCGCACCGGCGATGGTCTCATCCCCTGTGTTCATCACAGCACCCGCTGCGGCCACATTGGCGGCATCGGTCACGTCAGCTCCATCCTCGAGGTTGGTCAACTTCGTGCGCTCAGCAGAGGTGATGATGGCACCGCTACCGGCACTCGTCACATCGCTCAGATTGGCCACGCTGCTCGTCGTATAGACTCCATTGGTCACCGTACCAGCATTGCCGCTCACGCTGCCCTGGATGGTGCTGCTAAAGGTCTTCGCACCAGCGATGGTCTCATCGCCTGTGTTCATCACAGCACCTGCTGCAGCCACATTAGCGGCATCGGTCACGTCAGCTGCCGCCTCGATGTTCGTCAACTTCGTGCGCTCAGCAGAGGTGATGATGGCACCGCTACCGGCACTCGTCACGTCACTGTGCGTGGTCACCAATCCATCGGCGCTCACCTTGGCGGTATTGGCAGCAACAGAAGTGTTGTTGGACACCTCAGCGTCAAAGTCGCTGATCGTAGAAGCCGCCTGCGTTCCAGTGTGGTTGGCGCGGGCAAGGAGCGTAGCGTCCGTGCTGTTGGCTGTGGCACTGGCCTCGATAAGGGCGAGCTTGTCAAACTGGGCGTCCGTGAAGGCCTTGGTCTCTGCTTCGTAAGCCGTCTTGATCTCAGCGCCCGTCTGGTCAGCCGTAGCTGCCGTCTCGATGCCATTCAACTTCGTGCGCTCAGCAGAGG
>DDCX01000021.1:0-5204 GCA_002336475.1 Flavobacteriales bacterium UBA1995
AGGTCCAATTGCTGGTGGATGTACTGGCCATATCCGCTTTTGACGAGTTCGTCGGCCAGCTTGCGGGCTTGCTCTGTATCGATGAAACCCATGCGCCAAGCGATTTCTTCCAGGCAGGCAATCTTGAGGCCTTGGCGCTCCTCAATCACCTGGACGTACTGGCTGGCTTGGGTCAAAGAGTGGAACGTTCCTGTATCCAGCCAAGCGGTACCCCGATCCAGCTTGCCCACGAAGAGCTCACCCATTTCCAAATAGGCCTTGTTGACGTCCGTGATTTCGTATTCACCGCGGGCGCTGGGCTCGAGGTTCTTGGCGATTTCGACCACCCTGTTGTCGTAAAAATAGAGGCCCGGAACCGCAAAATTGGACTTGGGTTTGTCTGGCTTTTCTTCAAGGCTGAGGACCCGGTCCTCCTCGTCGAACTCCACCACACCATAGCGCTCCGGGTCGCTGACATGGTAGGCGTAAACCATCGCTCCTTCGATGTCGGTGTTGTCCCGCAACATGCGGCCGAAACCCCGGCCGTAGAAAATGTTGTCGCCAAGGACCAAGGCCACTTTGTCGTCGCCGATGAATTCCTCTCCGAGAACAAAGGCCTGCGCCAGACCGTTGGGGACTTTCTGCTCCACATAGGTGAAGGTGCAGCCCCATTGACTTCCGTCGCCAAGCAGCCGTTGGAACCCCGGGAGGTCGAGTGGCGTGGAGATGATTAGGATTTCCCGTATCCCGCTGATCATCAGCGTGGACAGTGGGTAATAGATCATCGGCTTGTCGTAGATCGGCATCAACTGCTTGCTGATGGCCTTGGTGATGGGATACAGCCGGGTGCCGCTTCCACCGGCGAGTATGATGCCTTTCATACCCTAAAGTTCCGGCTTCAATCCCGCAAGGGCAAACGATTGCCTGGAGAATCCACAAATCCGTCGACCCAAGCGCGAACGAGGCACCGGCGGGCAGCGCCAGGTTGGTCCTCAAAAGCCTCCCTTCCATGCACCATTAGACGGTTGTTGACCAACAGCATGTCCCCCCGCTTGAGGTTGAACCTCAAGGCGTTTTCGTCCATGTCTGCGTCGATAAAATCGAAGAGGCGGGTCAGGTTGGCGGGCACAGGCTGCCCCAGTTTGTCCAAAGCGCGTTCTGTCCAATACCTCATGTAGCGGAACTCCAGGTCATCCCCTTCCCCAGTCAAAATAGGAATGGCGTTGGCCTCAATCGCCGACAAATTCTGCGCCAGCCCGGGGGTGACCACATCCCTCGGCCAAGGCTTTCGGGCGACGGCTTCAAGCGTGGGGTGACTTTTGCGAAGGCGGGCCAACAACTCCGAAGCACTGGCCAGTAGAGACTGTCCGCCCCGCGATCCAGGCTGCAGGCAGAGCAAAGCAACCAGGTCAGGGTTGTACCGGGCGTCGCTGCTGTCGGTGTGCATCCCTGTGGCCGCCTTGGTTTTGGATACCGGGGCGTTCGTGGTAGTGTGATCCACGCCTTGGTCCACGACCTCGAACAGTTTGCCATAGCGGTCGTTCATGGTTCCAAACTGCCTGAGTAAAACCACATAAGCCCAGCGCAATTGGGCGTCTGTCCAAGATGCGGGAGCGCCCAGCACCACGTGAGCAGGTGCCGATGCGAGTTGGGCATTAAAACGCGACACTTTTAACCGGGGTACTTCACCTCCAGCGAGCAATGCCGACAGCGCCGCTTCAGCCTGATCCTTTGCGGGCAGGGCGGTTCGTAATCCGTGTGGAATGGGCAACCTGAACACCTGTGTCCGGGTCGCGAAAGGGAGATGAAGTGGATTGGTCATGACGTGAGGGAAAAGGCTACATGCAAGGGCAAGTCGACCAATGGCCCGAAGAAATCGGGGTCGAGCGCCACGTGCTCAGCGGTGATGTGAAGCTCCTCGACATGCGGCATGGCGGTGAAACCAGCAGCAGCGAGCGCATTGAAATAAGTGGTGAACGTCTTGTGAACGGCTTGGACCTCAACAGAGGCGCCATCTCTCCTCCAAATCCTACCTGGAAATGCAACGTCCACTGCAGACAAGTATCCTCCCTCTGGCCGCATGTAAAAGGGTTTTTGGGCGGGCTTGATCCAAGGCAACAAGGGGTGTGGAACAGTAAAAATGAACCGCCCTCCTGGCTTGAGGACCTTGCGAATGCGCTCCAGAATGCCCGACATGGACGCTGAATCCATGTAGTTGAACAGAAAAACGGCCACCACCAGATCAACGGGATCGTTGGGGTCTCCAAATTGCGCCTTTCTGAGGTCGGACACAGCGTAGCTCAAATGAGCGAGTCCCGCTTCTGCTGCGGATTTTTTGGCCCCCTCAATCATGCCGTCAGACACGTCATACCCCATAACAGAGGCCGCGCCTTTTTGGGCCAATTGACGCCCGACGTACCCTTCTCCACACCCGAGGTCGAGTATGGACATGCCACTGACGTTGCCGCACAACTCGAGCACCCTAGGCCGGGCGGAATAATCGGACAACAGGATGGGGCCATTCCGGACCCACAGGTCAGCGTGACCGTCGTAAATCTCCTTTGCTCTCATGTTTTCAGGGATTTAGCGGTTCAACTCTCGTTCGAGCATGCGGTCACAGAAGAGTGACCGCAAGCCCAGCGCCTTGCGCATGCCCTGCTTCATCGCTTCGTGATTCGCGGGGTCTTCGGCAATGAGTTCTTCGGCGATGTTCAGCATCAACTCCCCGTGCTCATCGTCCAATTCGGCATGCAGCTCGAAAAACACGGCATCGCGCCGGGACACGTTGGTGTGCGCTTTGATGGCCTCGATCAAGGGGCGGTAGAAAAACTTCACAATGCTCTCCGTCCCCAAGCCCAAGGCACCCAGCGCTTCTGCAGCGCCCGCGTGGGTCAATTGGGCAATGAACAGCTCCTTCCAAGTCTGGGCGATTTCTCCCGTCTCCGGCGTGTCGGTGGCTCCGATGGCCCGGCGAAAGCGCGCGAAAAGCTCAGGATGTGGAACACCTTGGACCCATTCAGGCGCAATTCCCAATTCCGCGATTTCGGCCAATTCTTCTGCGTCTATTTGGCCACTCTCTTCGCACAGGTTTTCCAGAAGAATGCTCCGGTGCTGCTGGTGTTCCAGCTTGCTCATGCAGATGAGCAAGTAATTCTGAAAGGACCGCGTGTACACGGCATACTCCGAAGCAAACCTCTGCAGCGCGCCCAAAGGATCGGGCAATGAACCCTCCTTGAGGGCGGTCAGATAGGGGTGATTGAGGGCCCGGTGGGCCTCAGCCTCACCGAGAAGAAACGCTACACGCGTTGGAGGAGGCAAAACATTCATGGCAGTCAGAGGTTGAGTTCGAACTGCAACAAAAACGAAAGGCTTGTTTGGACCGCTGACGAGGGTCAACCGGTAAGATGACATCCGTCATCTGCAGTGAATCAGTCCCTTAGGCCTTCCACCACTTCGAGCTCTGCGAGGTCGACGTCCTCTTCTTCGTCGATGATCTCGAGCAAAGGCTCTTTGAAGGTTTGAGCCGTGATGTACCGCTCAAAACCGAGCAACATCGAAGGCAGCAGTACGAGGTTGGTCAACATCGCCACCAGCAATGTGGTGGAGACCAAAACGCCCAATGCACGGGTGCCCTCGAAGTCCGAGGCCGAGAACATCAAGAAGCCAAAGAAGAGCACAATGCTGGTGTACATCATGGATACCCCCGTTTCCCGGACGGCCAGCAAGACCGCCTCGCGCATGTTCCAGCCGTGAAGATCCAGCTCCTGCCTGTATTTGGCCAAGAGGTGAATCGTATCGTCCACCGAAATGCCGAACGCAATGCTGAACACCAATAGGGTGCTGGGCTTCAGCGCAATGCCGAAAAATCCCATCACAGCCGCTGTAAAAATGAGCGGCACCAAATTGGGCAACAAGCTGATGGCCACCATCCGCGCACTGCGAAACAGGATGGACATCACGGTGGCAATCACCAGCACCGCCAGCATCAACGAGACCAGCAGGTTCTTGACCAGGTAAGTGGTCCCCTCCACAAAAACAACGCTCGTTCCCGTCATGAACACGCGGTACTCCTCAGGAGGGAAAATGCTGTCGAGGCGCGGCTGCAGGCGGTCCGTGAGGGCGTTCATCTCCTGCGTGCCAATGTCAGCCACCTGTGCGGATACTCTGATGGTCGAACGCGCACTGTCTACAAACTTCCCGTCCCCTCCGATTCCTCCGCCTGCGGTGCCAGAGAGGTAAGGGCCCATGAAACTTTGCTCCCTGCGTGAAGGCAAGCTGTAGCGGGAAGGGTTGCCCTGGAAGAAACCTTGTTTGGCCAACTTCAGTCCATCCACGAGCGATACAGATCGGGAAATTTGGGGCTCTTCGGCCAACACCTTTTGGAGCCGCTCCACCTTTTTGAGAAACGACAGCTGCGTCACCCTTCCAGGCTTGTTTGTTTGGACCACCACTTCGAACGGCATCACCCCTCCAAACCGGTCCTCGAACCAATGCAAATCCGCCAAAATCACGTCCTCTTGCGGCAAGTCTCCCGCGATGTTGCCGGTCACCTTCATCATGGAGATGCCCAATCCGCCCAGCGCCAAAACACAGAGGGTGACAACATATACCCACTTGCGGTGGTGGCTGACAGCACGCTCGAGCCGCTGCACCACAAAGAACACCCACCGCCGGTCCAGGTGCCGCACATGGCGGCGGCGCGGAGGCGGCAGCCAACTGAAAACCGCAGGAATGACGAGCAGCGAAATGCAAAACATCGCGAGGATGTTGAGCGAGGCAATCACACCGAACTGCTGCAGGATATCGCTCGAGGTGAACATGAATGCCGCAAAGCCCAAAGCTGTTGTGGCATTGGTCATGAATGTCGCGTTGCCGACTTTTTTGACCATTCGGGTCAGGGCGAGCCCTTTGTTGCCGTGCCGCTTGAACTCCGCGTGGTATTTGTTCAAGAGGTAGATGCAATTCGGCACCCCAATCACAATCATGAGCGGGGGAATCAACCCCATCAATGCGGTCAGTTTATAATCAAACAGGACAATGCTGCCCAAGGACCACACTACGCCGGTTCCCACCACCATCATGCAGACCATCATCACCACGATGTTGCGGAAAAACAGCAAGAGCAACAGGGCGGTCACGGCGGCAGCCAAGCCGATGAAAAGACCCAGCTCGCGTTTGATCTTTGTGGTGACTTCGGTACGGATGTAGGGGAGTCCAGAAACGTG
>DDCX01000021.1:5303-20752 GCA_002336475.1 Flavobacteriales bacterium UBA1995
GCAACACCCCCATCACGCTGTCTAGTTCGGCTTGGGTTTCGGGGCGGCGGCTGATGACGGGCTCCATGACAAAGGACTTTGGGTCGTCCTTTCTCACCAGCGCGACAGCGGTCCGGAATCCGAAAACACTGTCGACCACATGGACCTTCCAAGGGGTGCCATCATCTTGCACACTGTCCACCGGAACCTGCACTTGACGCAATGCCTCGTCGAGGTCCCACCATTGCTGGAACACCTCTAAAGAATCCAGTCGGGCATCTTGAATGCCCAAGGCGACCACATTGCCCTCCTCACCAAATTCATCCAAGAAAGAAGCGTAGTCCACAAGGATGGGGTCATCCTCTGGCAGGAGACCGCCGAATTTGTAGCGTATGCCCAACTCGTCGATTCGCGACGCCATGCCTACTGTGACTGCAAGGAGTGCAAGTAGAATGGGAAGGCGCCCCCTCAGGATGAACGTTGCGAGTCGCGACCACATAGAAGGTGGCAAAGGAAAGACAAGAGAGGCAAACTCGAGTAGTTCTCGTGCAAGTGCGGGATTACCTTCGCACCCACAATCGTTCGCAACCATGGACAAGTACGACCTCGTGGTCATCGGCGCCGGACCCGGCGGGTATGTGGCCGCCATCCGCGCCGCACAGCTCGGTTTTAAGACCGCCCTCATCGAAAAGCGCGGGACCCTCGGCGGAACCTGCCTGAATGTGGGGTGCATTCCCTCGAAAGCATTGCTCGACAGTTCTGAGCATTATCTCAAAGCCAACAAGGAGTTTGAGACCCACGGCATCAAAGTCGGTGGCTTGGAAATAGACTTTCCACGCATGATCGCCCGAAAGCAGGAGGTCGTGGACCAGACCGTCGCCGGGGTAGACTACCTCATGGACAAAAACGGCATTACTGTGCTGCAAGGCATGGGTGCCATGGTCGATGCCCACACGGTCGAAGTGACCCCACGGGAGGGAGAACCGAGCCGCATTTCCGCAGACCGCATCTTGATTGCGACAGGATCGGAGCCCGCCAGCCTGCCCTTTATCACGTTGGACGGTGAACGCATCATCACTTCCACCGAAGCCCTCGAGCTTCCTGCGCTGCCCAAATCGCTTGCCATCATTGGCGGCGGTGTGATCGGTCTGGAGTTGGGCTCGGTCTACGCCCGGCTTGGAACTGAAGTGCACGTCATCGAATACCAAGACGCCATTATCCCCACCATGGACCGTACCATGGGCAAGGAACTGCAGCGCTCTATGAAAAAAATCGGGGTGAAGTTTCACCTTTCACACGGCGTCAAAGAAGCCGTGAATGCCGGTGACAAAGCCATCGTCAAAGCCGACGACAAAAAGGGCAAGGAAGTCACTTGGGAAGTGGACTATTGCCTGGTGGCTGTTGGACGAAAGCCCTACACAAGCGGGCTTGGATTGGACAAGGTGGGCCTCCCAGTGGACAGCCGCGGCCGCGTCGAAGTCGACGGCAACCTCAGGACAGCACAACCCCACATCTACGCCATTGGCGACGTCGTCAAGGGGGCCATGCTTGCCCACAAAGCGGAGGAAGAGGGCATTTACGCCGTGGAACATATGGCCGGACAAAAGCCGCACATCGACCACAACCTTATTCCAGGAGTGGTGTACACCTGGCCCGAAGTGGCTGCTGTAGGCCGCACAGAAGAGCAGCTCAAAGCCGAGGGGGTGGCCTACAAATCAGGCAGCTTTCCGTTCAAGGCGTCGGGCCGTGCCCGAGCCTCCATGGACACAGACGGTGTTGTCAAGGTGCTTGCCGATCAGGAAACAGACGAAATCTTGGGGGTTCACATTTGCGGTCCTCGGGCGGCAGACATGATCGCAGAAGCCGTGGTGGCCATGGAGTACAGGGCTTCCGCAGAAGACATTGCACGCATGAGCCACGCCCACCCCACATTTACCGAAGCCATCAAGGAAGCCGCTCTGGCCGCCACCGGGGACCGCGCCCTGCACATCTGAGACCCCGAAGCGAACCATGCAGGCGTGGGATTGTAACCACACTGTTGCGCATCACCCCATGAAAACCGGCATCCTCCTCATCAACCTCGGCACACCAGACAATCCGCGTCCGGCAGCCGTAGGCCGTTACCTCACCGAATTTCTTTCGGACGGTCGCGTCATCGACATTCCCTGGCTTCCGCGTCAGATCCTCGTTCGGGGCATCATTTCGCCGCTGCGTAGGTTTAGCAGCTCCAAGGAGTACAAAAAAGTGTGGACCGAAGACGGTTCGCCCTTGCTCTTGCATGGACAAGAGCTCACACGCAAGGTGGCTGAGCGCTGCACGGCGCTGTCCAATTCGCACCCAGAGCTCGGGGAGATCCATGTGCATTTCGCCATGCGCTACCAGCAGCCCAGCATGCCCATGGTCTTGGAAGAAATGCGGCAAAAAGGCTACGACCGCATTGTCGTTTTGCCCCTTTATGCCCAGTATGCGTCTGCCACAACGGGCAGCACACACCAAGAGGCCATGCGCCTGATTTCCAAATGGTACGTTATCCCTGAAATCCGTCTCATTAGCCAATACTGGGACGACGAAGGCTACCTCTCCTGCTTTGCCCAGCGCGGCAGCCAGTTCGACCTGGAAGCCTACGACCACATTTTGTTTAGCTACCACGGCGTGCCCACACGTCAGGTCGACAAAGTGTACGAGGACCGACGCTGTGCCAACCACAGTTGCGAGTCAGAGATCAACGAGGAAAACAAGTTCTGCTACAAAGCCACGTGCTATGCCACGACGCGCGCACTGGCCGAGCGCTTGGGCATCCCTGAAGACCAATACAGTGTGGCCTTCCAAAGCCGGTTGGACAAAAAATGGCTCACGCCATTTAGCGACAAGGTCATCGAAGAGCGCGCCAAAGCGGGCGTCAAGAAAATGTTGGTCTTTTCGCCTGCATTTGTTGCAGATTGCTTGGAGACCACCGTGGAAATTGGTGAGGAATACGTGGAGATTTTTGAGGAGCATGGTGGAGAGCACCTCGACCTCGTGCCCAGCTTGAACTCGGGTGACGATTGGGCCGATGCCGTGACCCATCTGATCCAGCGCCATCTTTGAGGGGTGAACCCCGCTGCGCAGCATTCTCATTGGGCCCTGCCTGACCTTTCTGGGCTAAAGGCCCATGCCCCGTGGTTGCTTGTCGATGCCTCGAAGGCCCCGGGAGACGTCAGCGGATATTTGGCTGCCGGTGTAAAACGCAGCCTCACATTGGACCGGCCTGAACCCGATGCCTTTGGGCAAGTCGAGGCTTTCGTCGGTGCTGGCAAAGGGCGCTGCTTCGGATGGCTGGGCTATGACCAATTGCGGGCGGATACGATGCTGGATTTGCCGCCCCAAGCGCCCGTCCATGTGGAACTTCCCGTGGTCCATTGGATTGAAGCGGAAGGGGTGTTGGCTTTTTCGGGCAGCGGGCCCTCCGCGAAACTTCAATGGCTCACCCGGCCTTCGGACACTGGCCTCGTGGCGTTGATGGAATCTGCCGTCCACCAGCCTGTCGCTCCTTCTGGGCAACCCCAAGGCGAAGGGTCCGCCGTGGAAAGCAGCCTTTGCGCGGATGCCTATCGGACAGCCTTTGACAAGGTCCATGCCCACATCCTGCGGGGTGACGTCTATGAGATGAACCTGTGCCGTGAACTGCGTGGGTCCCTGCCCCAGGGGTTTTCGGGGGATGCCGCATTTGGAGCATTGGTTGGGCGAACGCTCGCCCCTTATTCGGCCCATATTTCGTTTGGTTCGGTGGACATCCTGAGCGCGAGCCCAGAGTGCTTCCTTGAACGTCAAGGCGACCGCCTGGTTTCTAGACCCATCAAAGGAACTGCCCCACGCCATCAAGATCCTGCAGCCGATGCTGCAGCCGCGGAGCGGTTGCGCACTGACATCAAAGAGCGGGCTGAGAATGTCATGATCACCGACCTCGTTCGCAATGACTTGAGCCGAGTGGCCGCGCCGGCATCGGTTGAGGTGGATGAATTGTGCGGCATACACAGCTTTAGAAACGTTCACCAAATGGTGTCGACGGTGTCTTGTGTGGTGCGGCCAGGTGCCCGCTTTTCCGATATTCTTCACGCCACTTTCCCCATGGGCAGCATGACCGGCGCTCCCAAATTGCGGGCAATGGAAATCACCGCCGATACTGAGCCTGTGATGCGGGGCCTCTACTCCGGAACACTGGGCTGGGCCGATCCCGACGGAAACGGCGATGTGGGAGATTTCCACCTCAACGTGGTCATTCGCACTGCCGTGGCTGATACCCGAGCCGGCCGCTGGAGCGCCCATGTGGGGGGAGCCATCACAGCATTGGCAAAGCCTGCGGCCGAATGGGAGGAGACCCGCTTAAAGGCCCAAGCCATTTTGGACGTACTTGGTGGAACCGAGGCTTTGGCCTGGCAGAAAACCCCAAATCCCCAACGTGGTGGATCCCTTTGAACCCCTTCGCCTGGCGATTCACAGCGCCCTGGCCGTCCGGCGGATTCCGCGTGAGGGGCAGGTGTGGCTGGCCATTTCAGGGGGAGCAGATTCCATGGCTTTGCTAGAAGCCGTTGGCACGATGCAGGGGCGGTTTGGGGTGCTCCATGTCGACCATGGACTTCACCCGGATTCGGCCGACATCAAAGACTTCGTCGAAGCGGCTGCACAGCGGTTGGGTCTGCCGTTCAAGCACCACACCCTGAGAGGGCTTCAACACTCTGAGACACGGCGGGAACAAGGCCTAGAGGCGGCGGCACGGTCAGCACGGTATGCTTGGATGGCACAAGCGGTTGGCAAAGGGGCAGCGGTGCTCACTGCGCACCATGCCGATGATCAGCGGGAAACTCGGCTGCTTCACCTGTTGCGGGGGAGCAGACCAGAGGCGATGGCGGCGATGCAGCCATGGACAGAGGACTGGGGCTTTGCGCTAGGCCGTCCTTTTTTGGACCTCCCAAAATCAGCGCTTCATGCCGCCATGCTGGCCTCCGGAAGCGGATGGAAAGAAGACCCCACCAACCTTCAACCGGACTTCTTGCGCAACCGTTTGCGCCACGAACTGATCCCCCTCCTCGACAGCATTCGCCCGGGATGGGCATCCGGGTTGGAACGCATGGGACACCTCGCTTCGGAGTGGCGCCACCATACCGAAGGCCTGCACACCAAGCTGGGAACCCACACCAACACCCTTCCGATTTCTTTGCTGGAACAAGCGCCCTCTCCCACTCACTTTCTGGGCATTTGGGGGCAAACTTTTGGATTTGGCGTGGCACAAGCCACCGAGCTGGTTGACTTGGCACGGCCCGACACAGAAGTGGGACGCCGGCGCTGTTCAGAATCACACTGTGTTGTGCGGGAACGCGATGCGCTGGTTGCCCATCCGGTAGAAGTGGACAAAGAGCGGGGTCCAAGGTCATGGTCTCCCCTAGAAGGAGCTGAATCTGGCACCATTTCAACGCCAGAAGGCATGTTGACCTGGAGGATTGAAACGCCAGGTGATGGCTTCTCGCCTGATTCGGGCGACGGCACTGCCGACTTGAACTTGGACGCTGCGCATTGGCCTTTGACCCTCCGCCCCTGGGCCGAAGGCGACCGCATTGCCCCCTTGGGAATGAAGGGGAGTCAGAGCGTCTCGGACATATTGACCCAACGCAAAGTCCCCGCAGCGCAACGCCCAGAACATTGGGTGGTCCACAACAATGCGGGCCAGCTCCTTTGGTTGGTAGGGCACCGGATCGACCGGCGGGCGGCGCTGTCCCTTCCACTCGAGCGGCCTCAACACCAACGGGTGCTGCGCCTGCGCTGGGACCCTTTGCGGTAAATTTGTAACGCGCCTCAGAACCCCATGAAAACAGAACTTGCACCTCCGTTGAGACCCGCTTCCGAAAGGGACAGAGAATGGGCCTTGGGGCTTTATCTGGTGTTGGCTGCTTTGTTTGTGGCCAGTCTGGTGACGTGCAACCTGATTTTTCGCAAATTTTTCTTCTGGACCATGCCCGGCATGGGGTACACTTTTGAGGCCAGTGTGGGCCTTTTGCCCTATCCATTGACCTTTCTCGTCACGGACCTCATCTCGGAAATCTTTGGAAAAAAACGCGCCGACGATGTGGTCAAAGGAGGCCTTGTAGCGTCTGTATTTACATTGGGCATCATCACTTTAGCGGGGAGTGTGCCCTCGACCGCTTGGTCGCCCGTTAGCAATGGTGAGTTCGACCATGTTTTCGGCCAGACGGTGCTCGCTGTAGGAGCCTCCATGGCTGCTTACCTCATCGCTCAATTCTTGGATGTGCGCATTTTCCACTTCTGGAAACACCGCACTGGTGGGCGGATGCTGTGGCTGCGGAACAACTTTTCGACCATTCCCTCTCAGTTTGCGGACACCGTTGTGGTGCTGGTTTTGCTGTGCCTCGTGGGTGAAATCGAGTGGGGGCTTTTCTGGGCCTTGTTGGTCAACGGATTTGGCTTCAAAGTGCTCGTGGCTGCCCTTGATACCCCGATTGTATACGCTGTCATGGCCTTGATTCGACGGCGCTTTGGGTTGGCTCCTGGTCAGGAAATTGCCTTGTAGCCAGACGGTAAACGCGGCGGTTTCGCAACCATTGGCCCCCTGCTTTGGCGCTACAGGGAATGCCGGCATTATCTTTCACGCCTGCAAAGCAACGTGTCCGTGAAGCCCTTCAAGCTCCTTCTCCCGTGGTTCGCCCTCGCCATCTCTATGGTCATGGGTAGCCAAAATGTCGATGCCCAAATTCACGACCCTGTGGTTTGGGACTTCGCCGCCTACGACAATGGTGATGGCACCATTGATCTCGATTTCCACGCCGAAATCGAAGCCGGTTGGCACGTCTACAGTCAGTTTCTAGATCCCTTCGACGGGCCCATCCCCACGTCTTTCACCTTTGAGACAGAAGGCCTTCAAACTGCGGATTCAGTGGCTGCCGAATGTGAACCGCACCTTGAATACGACCCGAACTTCATGATGGACCTGCTCTTTTTTGAGAAGGAAACCCATTGGGTCCACACCGTGTCATTTCCGGGGGCCATTCCAGACACCATCAAGGGGTATTTGACCTTCATGGTGTGCGACGAAAGCAAGTGCTTACCCCCCGAGGATGTCGACTTTGCCCTGGCCTTGGCGGACCTCAAGCCAGAAACCTCCAAGCCGAATTATTGCTCTGCTGGATCCCACGGGGCCTTCGATGATGGAGGTTCTGATGGTGCTCCAATGGGCATTTACGACCCTGTTCAATGGGAGATTGCCCTTTATTCCACAGGCGATCAAATGGCGACCATCGTCGCCACAGCGTCGGTGGAGTCAGGCTGGCACGTTTACAGCAACGACAACGATCCACTGGATGGTCCCATCCCCACATCGTTTACCCTGTCCTCGGAAGGAGTCGAGGCAGGAGCGTTGCAAGAATGCACGCCCGAAGTCCATTATGACCCCAACTTCGACATGGAGGTCAAGTCCTTCGAAGGCACCGTCAGCTGGGCACTTGAAGTCCGTTGGCAAGGAGAAGCCCCCGACCAAATCGAAGGCCTGCTCACGTATATGGCTTGCGACGACTCAAAGTGCATTTTTCCTCCAGATGTTGAGTTTCAACTGAGCCCCTCCGAAGTACAACAAGGCCCGCTTCCGGAGCTGTGCCCTGACGGAGAAGAAGGAGGAGCGGGCGAAGAGGAAGCTACCGACGATGGACTTTTGGTCCTGTTCCTGTTGGGCATGGGCCTTGGTTTTGCAGCGCTTTTTACCCCTTGTGTGTTCCCGCTCATCCCGATGACTGTGAGCTTCTTCACGAAGCAATCGAAGACCCGGGCGGAAGGCATCCGCAACGCCCTCATTTACGGCGCCAGCATCATCTTCATTTACACGGGACTGGGTTTGCTGCTTACAGCTGTGTTTGGCGTTGATGTGCTCAACCTTATTTCAACCGACCCTTACTTCAACATCGGCTTGTTTGTGCTCCTTGTTGTGTTTGGCGTCAGTTTCCTGGGGGCTTTCGAGATCCAGCTTCCCTCGAGTTGGGCCAATAAAGTCGATGCCCAAGCCGACCGGGGTGGTCTGATTGGCATTTTCTTCATGGCCGCCACATTGGCCATCGTGAGCTTTAGCTGCACGGGTCCTTTGGTGGGCAGTGCACTCGCCGGTGCCGCAACTGGAGATTTTGGTGGCCCTGTGGCCGTCATGTTTGGCTTTTCATTGGCCTTGGCCATTCCCTTTACGCTCTTTAGCGCCTTTCCCGGTTGGCTGAATTCCCTGCCTCAAAGCGGGGGCTGGCTGACCAGTGTGAAGGTGGTCCTCGGCTTGCTTGAAATCGGATTTGCCTTCAAGTTTCTCTCCAATGCAGACCTCGTCTTGCAACTCGGATTGCTGAAGCGTGAGTTGTTTATCGCGATATGGATTGCCGTGGCACTCTGTATTGCTGTCTACCTCTATGGTGGCTTGCGCTTTCCGCATGACAGCAAATTGGAGCGGATGAGCGTGGGCCGTTGGAGCTTGGGCACGGTCTTTCTGGTGCTGGCGATCTACATGATGCCCGGCATGTGGGGTGCACCCCTCAACCTTATTTCTGGCTTCCCCCCTCCCATGTTCTATGCCGAGAGCTCGGGGAGCGTGGGTGCAGGAGGACATGGCGCTGGTCAAACAGCTTCCGGCCACGTGGAGGCCCGCTTTCGCGACTACGACGAAGGTTTGGCTGCCGCTAAAGCCGAAGGCAAGCCCATGATCCTCGACTTCACGGGCTGGGCTTGCGTGAACTGCCGGAAGATGGAGGAACAAGTGTGGCCTCACCCTGAAGTGGTGAAATACCTCACCGAGGAGGCGGTTCTCGTGTCCCTCTACGTCGACGAACGCAAGGCGTTGCCAGAGGCGGAACAGCGCGTCGAACAGTTTGGAGGCAAGGACTTCCGGGTCCGCACAGTGGGCAACAAATGGACCTACCTGCAGGCGTCTCGGTTTGGCACCAATGCTCAGCCATTCTACGTCATGATCGACCACAATGGAGAGGCCTTGGGGAACGGCGTAGGATATGACCCGGATCCCGATAAATTCATCGCCTTTCTGAAGGACAACATGGCCCGCTTCAAAGCCGGTCAATAAACCGCAAAAGGACGGCAGTAAAGCCAGCGGCTGCGGCTACACAACGCCGGTCGGTGGTTAGCTTGCTTCCTGCACCTTGCCCCCATGGAAAGAGCCCAGCACATCAGGCAGCACTTCGAAGACGCCCAGCAAGTCCTCCATGACTTTCTGGAGCAAGGTGCCCATTTGGACGCTTTGGAGCAAGCAGGGGACCTCATGGTCCAAGCCATAAAAGGAGGCGGCAAGGTCATCTCGTGTGGCAATGGCGGTTCCATGTGTGATGCCATGCACTTCGCAGAGGAACTCACGGGCCGCTATAGAGATGACAGGCGCGCGCTGCCCGCCGTTTCCATATCGGACCCCTCCCACCTGACTTGCGTGGGCAATGACTATGGTTTCGATGCTGTCTTTGCGCGCTATGTCCAGGCCATGGGTCAAAGCGGCGATGTGCTGCTGGCCATCTCCACTTCAGGGAATTCACCCAATGTGATCAAGGCTGCCGAGGCTGCGCGAGAACAGGGGCTTTCTGTCATCGGTTTGACTGGAAAAAATGGCGGAGCACTGGCAGGATTGTGCCATGCCGAAATCAGGGTGCCTTGGCATGGTCATGCTGACCGCATCCAAGAAGTTCACATCAAGTGCATCCATGCCTTGATTGACCACATTGAGGCGCACTGCGCCTGACCACCCTCTTCTTTTATGTTGGTTCGTTTGCATGCGGCCGCGCTGCGCGGGGTCGACGCTGTGCCCGTCACTGTGGAAGTCCGTGTGGACAAGGGCATTCACTTTTTGATGGTCGGATTGCCTGACAGCGCTGTTCGGGAGAGCCAACAGCGCATCAAAAGCGCCATTGAACACTTGGGTTACCGGTGGCCGGGAAAAGGCATCACGATCAACCTCGCACCGGCAGGTCTGCGCAAAGAAGGGGCCGCGTATGACCTGCCTCTGGCTTTGGGAATTCTGGCCGCCTCAGGACAGATTGAAGTCGAGGGATTTGAGTCGACGTTGATGATGGGAGAACTGGCGCTCGATGGATCCTTGCGGCAAATTCGCGGAGGACTCGCACTGGCACACGCCGCCATGGTCCCTGGCGTACACAGTCTCATTCTGCCCCCTTCGTCGGCCGCAGAGGCCGCCCTGCTGCCCGGTGCCATCGCCTTGGGTGCCGCACACCTCCGGGATGTGTTGGACCACCTGTCGGGCAGCCGACCATTGGTACCGACTTCTTGTGTGCTGCCCGACATGCTCGCTCAGCAAGCCTCGCGGTCCTTAGAACCCTTGGCCGATATCCGAGGACAAGAAAGGGGGATTGCAGCCATGGCGCTCGCAGCTGCAGGGGGCCACAACGTATGCATGGTGGGGCCCCCAGGATCTGGAAAGTCCCTGTTGGCAAGGGCCATGGTGGGTCTGCTTCCACCGCTCACTGGCGAAGAGGCCATCGAAGTCAACCGCATTCACTCGGTATCGGAGCGTTCAGGCCGCAACCCAGGCGTGGTGCTTCAGCGGCCTTTTAGAAGCCCTCACCACACCATTTCAGACGTGGCCTTGGTGGGGGGAGGCTCAGACCCAAGGCCCGGTGAAATCAGCCTGGCCCATGCCGGAGTGCTTTTCCTCGATGAACTGCCGGAGATGCCCCGACACGTCCTTGAAGTCCTCCGTCAACCGATGGAATCGTCAGAGATGACCATCAGTCGCGCGCGCTGTACCGTGGTTTTTCCCGCTGCATTTCAATTGGTGGCGGCCATGAACCCTTGTCCTTGTGGCATGTACTCCAATGACCCCAAACTCAGGACCAAATGCAACTGCAGCAGGCACGCCAGGCAACAATATTCTCGAAAGGTGAGCGGTCCTTTGATGGACAGGATTGACATCCATTTGCAGGTAGATGCGGTCCCGGCCTCCGAATTGATGCCAGAGCCAGGCGCCTTGGGCAGGGAGCGAAGGCGCCAGAGGCTCCAGCGCGCCGGGGATTGGCAACAACGCGTGAGCATTTCCCGTGACATTCAACGGAACCGCAACCCCGGTGGCAAAACAAACCATACACTGGAAGGTGAAGCGCTTCACGATTTGGCTTCACTTGACCTTGAAGGTTCGCGGCTTCTGCGTCGGTGCATGGACCATTTTGGACTCAGTGCCCGCGCATACACCCGGTTGCTGCGCATGTCCAGGACGCTGGCAGACCTCGACAGCCGTGGTCAGGTTTCGGCGCTCGACGTGGCCCAAGCGATTGCCTTTCGACGCGCTGGAAGTGATACAGAATCGTGGTTGGAAGGCCAAGGCACAAATCCCCCTCCCAGCCTTTTCAACCCGTAATTGACGTGGTGTAATTTTCGCCCATGAGCGACAAAACTCCCGAGCAGCACCCCGTGGTCCTGCCTGTCAACGGCCATGCGCCTCAATTCGGAGACGGAACTTGGCTGGCACCCAATTGCACCGTCGTCGGAGATGTGACCACGGGGAAGGATTGCAGCATCTGGTTTGGAGCGGTGGTTCGGGGCGATGTGTGCGCCATTCGAATGGGCCATACTGTCAATGTTCAGGATGGCGCGGTGCTGCATGGAACGTTCGAAAAAACCAGCCTCGACATTGGCGACCGGGCGAGCATTGGACACAATGCGATTGTCCATGGCTGCACGGTTCGCGAAGGCGCACTGATCGGAATGGGCGCTGTGGTCATGGACCGAGCAGTCGTGGGAGCCGGGGCTGTTGTTGCTGCCGGGGCGGTCGTTCTTGAGGGGACCGAGATTGGCGATGGGGAACTGTGGGCCGGCGTTCCTGCGAAAAAAATCAAGGCGGTTGATGAAGGGCTTGCCGTTCACCTTGCCGCGACGGCCAAACGGTATAAAGAGTACGCTGCTTGGTTCTCGCCCCCGCCCGCTTGAGCCCTTGGGTCAATGTTGGAACCAAGGACCTCCTGGAACCAAATGGACCTCCTTGCCAAAAAACCTCTGGGCCGACCGCACAAAGTTGTCGGTCAGGTCGCTGACCATGAACTGATGTTGGACTGAAGGGCCACCACTGGGCGCGAGAATTCCTTGTTCCTTCAAGGCCGCTGATACAGCTGCTGCGACAACAGTTGGTCCATCCACCAGGTGGACTTCTGGTCCCAAAACTTGGCTAAAGGCCTGTTCGGCCAGAGGGTAATGCGTGCAGCCTAGAACGAGGGCATCTATGTGGCGCTGGTCACCTGCGTGCCACCCTGCCGCTTCCAAATAGCCCTGTATGACGGGCAACATCAACTCATGCGACTGCCACCCTTCTTCAATCAGCGGAGCCAACAATGGGGTCGCCCATTCTTGGACATCCCCATCCATCATGCCCCCGGAGCGCTGAGCCTCGCGCAAGGAATGTCCGTAGATGCCGCTGCCGATGGTGGCCCTCGTCCCGATCACACCGACACGCTGCACGCCTTGACGGCTCAAATGCCGCACCACGGGGGCCACAACGTCAATGACGGGTACATTGGAAGGAACGCTCGCCTGGACCGCCGCCTTGGCCGTAGCAGAAGCCGAATTGCAAGCCATCACGATGGCCTTGCAACCTTCATTGGCCAGAAACTCCGCGATGCGCACAGAATAAGTGCGCACCAACTCCGGCGAGCGGTCGCCATAGGGCATGTGGGCTGTATCTCCGAAATACAGCATGCGCTCGGCCGGCATGGCTTGCGCAATGGCATGGGCGACGGTAAGGCCGCCTATGCCGGAGTCAAAAATCCCGATGGGAGCGTCAGAGGCCAAGCTTGGCCTTGACGAGGGGAAGCACATCCTCACCGCCGTTGTACACGGTGGCACCAGAAGACGTGTCAAAAATGTAAGTAAAGCCCTCTTCCGCCCCAACGGCTTCGATGGCTACCCGGGCACGCTCGATCATGGGCTCTAAGAGGCTCGCCTCCATCGATGCCAACTCCTGCTGAACGGTTCCATAAAACTGCTCCAGCCCTTGCTGGTCACCTGTGATTTCCTGCTCTTTTTGGGCGCGGATGGCAGCGGGCCATGACTCGGCCTTTTGCTGATACTCTGCCACTTTGCCCTCCAGTTCACCTTGCATGCGTACGATCTCTTGCTCGAACTGACCCGCGGCGGTTTCAATCTCAGTTTGAATGGAGTTGCGTTCGGGCATCGCCTCTAGAAGAGACTGGGTGTCGATGTGGCCGAAACGGGACTCCATCACCTGGGCAAACGCGGGTGTGGCAAACAGGAAAGCGGCCATCATCAGGCCAAGGGATACAGTGTATTTCATGATGTTGTGAATGCGAATTGAAAACAGTGTCATTGCTTGGGACGACCTCCAGTGGTCCCTCCCATGCGGTTTACGACTTGTTGCTTGCGGTCATTGACTTTGTCCTTGCCCTTGTCAAGCGTATCGTTCATGCGGTCTTGAAGGGTCTTGCTCTTTTCACCTGACTCCTCTTCTTCCTCTCCTCCAATGGTCTCCCCTGGAGTGTATCCCAATTCCTTGATGACGCGGTCCGAGATGTCATATTTGGGGTTGGTGTAAAGCATGTTGGAATCCTTGGCTTTGTCAAATATGACCATGTAGCCCCTCGAGCTCGACAGGTCCTTCAGAACCTGAAAAATCTGTTCCTGAACCGGCTGAATCAGCTCCTGTCGCTTCTGAAAAAGCTCGCCTTCCACGCCGAATTTGGCCTTCTGCATGTCCGTGGCCTCGGAGCGTTTAGACGTGATTTCATCCTCCCGCTTGCGCCTCATTTCAGAGGTCAAAAGGACGCGCTCGGCACGGTATGCCGTTTCGAGTTGGTTCGATGCGCTGTACTTCTCCTCGATTTCATCAAGCCAACCTGACGCCAGGCTGTTGAGTTCCTTTTGCGCCTCAGCATATTCGGGCAGGTGAGACAAGATGTACTCCGTGTCCACGTAAGCATATTTCTGGGCCAAAGCCGAGAATGACGGGATGATCAGGAGAATAGGGAGCAGGTGACGAAGAAGACGCATGGCTTTCGGAAGGGTGAAAATAAGACGGCGCGATGGCACAACGTTCAATCTGGGGTGTTTCGCACGTACGGTCACAAATCACCGATGTTCATGCCCATAGAAAAGTGGAACTGCCCGCGCGCCATGCTGGGTGCCATTGGCACATCATCGAAGCGCCAGCCATAATCCAGACCGAGCAGTCCGAACATGGGAAGGAAAATGCGCATTCCGATGCCCCCTGACCGGTAGACATCAAAAGGGTCGAACCCATCTCCTGTCGCCCAAGTGTTGCCCGCCTCCAAAAACGCCATCGTGTAAATGGTGGCCGAAGGGTTGGTGGACAAGGGATACCTCAATTCGGTACCGTACTTGACGATGGCGCCCGCGCCCGTGTTTTGATCAGGAGCGGTCAGAGAAAGGTTGTCGTATCCGCGCAGCGAAATGATCTCCCGTCCGTCCAGGACATATCCGCTCAGGAACACCCCACCGAGGTAGAACCGTTCGAAAGGAGAGAGGCCAATCTGGCGGTTGTATTGCCCAATGAGCCCGCCGCCGAAATAAGTGCGCAGCACTAAAGACTTGGGGTTCTCTCCGCCACCGGTCGTGAGGGGTGTGTACCAATTGGCCACAAACTTCCACTTGTGGTACTCCACAAAGCGGAACCGCTCCTGCTCGCTCAAGCCACTCCAGTCCTTGTCTGGCGAGAACAAGCTGTAAGGCGGAGTCGCCTTGACACTCAACCGGACTTCAGAACCCCATACAGGGAAAATGGGGTCGCTGACCGAATTGCGGCTCACAATGAGGTTGAGCGCAATGTTGTTGGAACGGCCGTCGGTAAAGCTGAACAAGCCGCTGTTGTATTGGTCAAAGTCAAACCTTTGGTAGCTCAATCCCGCGTTCACAGTGAACCAATCATCTGGCTGCTTCCAGCGCTGACCGATGGAGGCCGAGACCCCGGTGATCATCAAGGTCTGCCGCAATGGATTCGGCTCTCCCTCAATGTTCTTGGGCTGTCCATTGGACTGGATAGAACGCCATGCCGCCACGGTCAGTGCATTGGGTTTCTTGCCCCCCAACCAGGGCTCGGTAAAGCTCACGTTGTAGCTCTGAAAGAACAGTCCGTTCGACTGGGCCCTTACACTCACGCGCTGTCCATCGCCCATAGGGACTGGTCGCCAGGCGCCCTTTTTCAAAGCTTTGCCTACCGCGAAGTTGTTGAAGGTCACACCCAAGGAGCCCACAATGCGGCCGCCGCCCCAGCCGCCTTGCAGCTCAATTTGGTCTGTGGGCTTTTCTTCGACCACATACTCGATGTTCACCGTCCCTTTTTCAGGGTCTTGCACGGGGTTGATGCCAAATGCTTCAGGGTTGAAGTAATTGAGTTGGCTCAATTCACGCTGGGTCCGAATGACATCAGTGCGGCTGAACAAGTCTCCGGGCATCGTGCGGATCTCCCGACGAATCAC
>DDCX01000021.1:20839-30011 GCA_002336475.1 Flavobacteriales bacterium UBA1995
TGGAAGGTCAGGTACCCATCATCGCTGTATAAAGCGCTCAGGTCAATCCCCTTTGGATTCATGAAGAGCCGCTTTTCGAGCTCCGCTACGTCATAGAGGTCTCCCCGTTTGAAACCCAGAAGGCTGTCAAGCTGTGCGGTTGAATACTTGGTGTTGCCCGTGAAGGTGATCTCTCTGAAGTGAAACTTGCCCCCTTCGTCCACCTTGACAGCAATCCCCAATTCGCCTTCGGGCGTTCGAAAAAGGCTGTCTCCAGAGATTCTGGCGTTGCGGTAGCCTTTCTCCCGATAGTAGGCGGTGACGCCTTCGAGGTCCGCATTGAACTCCTCCTCGATGAATTTCGAAGACTTGAAAATCCTCCACCAAGCGCGCTCCTTGGTGTTTTTCATGCGGCGCTTGATCGACTTTTCGTCCAAAGCGGATGAACCCGAAACTTGGATGGTCCCGATCTTGATTTTCTCCCCTTTATCGATGTCAATGTTGACCCCGGCCGCATTTTCCAAGATGCTGTCAGGTGTGCTTGAAATGCTGACTGTGGCGTCGAAGTAGCCCTTTTCTAGATAGTGGTCCTCCAAGATGCGGCGGGCAGTGACTTTGAGGTTTTCATTGACAATTTGACCCCGCACCAAGTCGAGTTTGCCACGCAGTGTTTCTTGCTCTCCGCGCTTCACGCCTGTGAAACCGTATCGGGTGAGCCTCGGCATTTCCTTGACCCGAATCACCAGGTACACATCGCTGTCCCTTCTTTCCGCAAGCTCGATGGACACATCGCTGAACAGCCGCTGGTCCCAGAGGTTCCTGACGGCTGCTGCAAGGCGCTCTCCTGGGATAACGACCTCGTCGCCAACCTGCAAGCCGCTGAACAGCTTGACCGCCTGAACGTCGGTGTACTCAGCGCCCAAAACGGTGATACCCGCGATTCGGTAGTCGCTTGGCACCGCGAGTTCGAGCGCGTCTGAACCGGGCTGGGCCGACATGACAGCAGGAACGACCAAGGCCGTCAGCGTTGCAAATAGCGCGGTGAAATACGTCCTCATTCCTACTTCGTAATTCCCTGTTTGATGTCTTGCGCCTCGGTTGAAACCTGGTCTCCTGTGCGGCCGAAGCGGCGCTCACGACCCCTGAATTCCAAAATGGCCGCCTTAAAATGGTCCTCGCGAAAGTCAGGCCACATGACTGGCGTAAAGTGCAACTCCGAATAGGCCAATTGCCACAGCAAAAAGTTGCTCAATCGCTGCTCCCCACTGGTGCGAATCAACAGCTCCGGATCCGGCACGTCCGGCATGCTCAAGTGTTGCCGAACGGCATGTTCATCGATGTCCTCTGCCGGCATCCCTGAACGAACAATCCTCCGAACGGCCTCTGTCAATTCCCAACGGCCACTGTAACTCAATGCCAAGATCAGGTTCAGCCCTTCGCAATGGGCTGTCTTCTGTTCTACATCCCGCAATCCGGCGATGCAGGCATCAGGCAATGCTGAAATGTCACCTGTTGAACGCAGCCTGACTCCTTTGCGAATGAGCTCTGCCACTTCGCCAGCGAGGCTCTTCACAAGCAACTCCATGAGGGCGTTGATTTCCTCTTGGGGTCTGGACCAATTTTCTGTACTAAAAGCATACAAGGTGAGGTACCCGACACCGAGCTCACCCGCTGCACTCACTGCGGACCTGACGCTCTCCACGCCACTGGCATGGCCAAATATCCGGTCCTCTCCGCGCTCTCTGGCCCAACGTCCATTGCCGTCCATAATGACCGCCACGTGGCGGGGAAGGTGTTGTGATGGAGGTGTAGGCTCAACCATGTTGGTTTGCGTGAATCGCAGAAGCAGCGGCGAATGTGGTCACCACCGCTTTGACATGCAAGGTAGACACCGCATTCTGCTTCGAGATTGGGAGTTTTTCACCTAATTGAACAGAAGATCAACGGTCCCAGCAGGTCGTAGGACTCTTGTCGATTCGAAAAGTGAACGATAAGGTCATCGCGCCAAACCGGTCATCCCGGTCATTGAAACCCCGCATCTGCCCCACTGGATCGACCAGGTCGCCTTCCTTCTCGATGCGCGACACACTCAATTCTTCGGCAAGCGGCCCCGCTTCCTCCTCCAACACTGCGGTGCTTGCGTAATAGCCCGCAACGTCGTCCAAATAGTCTGACCAAGTGCGGCGCATTCCCCATTCAAAATTCAAGGCTGAGAAATGTCCCAAATTCAACTTGAAACCGATGCCAAAAGGGACCGCAAACCCCGTGGTTGCATAGCGGCCTTCACCTGAACCCGTGCTTTGCCCCTCCGTGCCGAGGGGTTGAAGTTCGTACCAGACTTCTCCAATCTGGGCTTCGGGCATGTGGCTGTAGAGCGAGAGTCCTGCAAACAGATACCCCGTGAACCGGTCCTTGGTGTTGCCTATTTGATAGCGTGTGTAATTGAATTCCGCCACAACAGCGCCCTCGGTGATCGCATTGCGAAAATGCAAGTTCCGGTTCGCAATCCAGGGGTCCTTTGAATCGGAATCATAGTACAGAAGTCGGGTCCGGTTCAAGCTGGCCCTTATCCCAATGCGGCGGTTGACGTTGAACCTTAAAAACCCGCCAAACCCAGGCTGCAGGCGCCCTTGGAAATGGCCTGTAGGATTAAGTTCACCGAGGTAATAGCCCGTGCCTACCGTCAGCCCCAGGGTTTTGCTGGTTTCGAATTTGCGCTGGCCATGTACCGTTCCTGCCCAAGCGAGGAAAAGCAGAAGGAGCGTAAAAAGCGGACGTGACATCATGGCTAAAGGACGCTGCTTTAACGGAGGTTGCCCCCGGTTTCTTGCCCCCCGTCCATGGAATGGCCTTCGCGGGCATCCAATCCGAGGTGCAGTTTGCGGCGCACTGTTTCGATAAAGTCCACCCCGGGAAGCTGAACCAACAAGAATGGACGTTCAGCTGGCCGCACTGCAAACTTTGCAGGCGCTGCCACCTTGTAGGAGCGCGTATCCATGGTGAGCATCAGGTGATCGTCGCGCCCCTCTGCCTCGATTTCCAATGTGCCCTCCAATGGAATCACCACGGGACGGTCATACAAATTGTGCGGGGCAATGGGGTTGAGGACGATGGCGTTGCTGTCGGGGTGAATGATTGGCCCTCCACAGCTTAAAGAATAGGCTGTAGACCCTGTAGGCGTGGAAACGATGAGTCCATCAGACCAATACCGGTTGATGAACACCCCATTGCGGCTCACAGATACCCGGATCATGCTCGCTACATCGCGGCGGTGTACAGTGATTTCATTGAGGGCCCGCAGGTTAGAACCCAACTCTGCGTCGGGAAAATCCACCTCGAGCATGGCCCGTTGTTCCACTTTGTATGCGCCCTTCAAAATGCCCGGCAGCGCACGGGCCGCATCCGGCATGGGCAAATGAGAGAGAAATCCCAGCCGCCCAGTATTGATTCCCAAAACCGGTATCGGACGACCTGCCAACATGCCCGCAGTTTCCAATACTGTTCCGTCGCCACCGAACGTCAGGACCATGCCAAACACCTCTTCACCTTCCAGTTCGCACACCCCATCTTGGTCGTCCCCTAGTCCCATCTCAGAGAGCGCCCCATGAAAAACAGCGGTAAAGGCCAGCTTGACATCGGCATTGCGCAAGACGCCAAGAACGTCGCGGTATGCAGAGATGTCGGCTTCGGCGATCATCGTGCCGTGCAACAAAAGGGATTGGATGGGGGACTTTTGACTGTCCATGGATCAGATGTTCATGTACCTTCTGAAGGCCGCCATGCGGTGCTTCATCTCCTCTGCGTATTCTTCGGCCCGGTAGAAGGCGCGCACGTCATATCCATGCCTTCTCAGCCCGTCGATCAGCCCTTCAATGTTCCGCGTTGAAAGCCTGAGCGCCACTTCTGCATTTTCAGAATGGTGGCCATCACTGACAAGGACCTGAAGGATCTTGACCCCTTCGGATTCTACCCGGTGGGAGACTTGCGCCAAACTGTAATCCTTCCAAGGCATTTCCAGCGTGAGAATGCTCCCTTCGCTAAACGGGGTCAAGCTGTTGTGAAAGGCCCTCCACAGGTGGGCCCTGTCGGTACAGCCCAGCAACATGCCGTCTTCTACCACCGGAACTACACTGACATCTGCTTCGCAAAGCACGTCCACCACCTCTAAGAAATGCTGGCCTGGTGCGACCATGACCGGCATCAATTGCACATTGGTCAAAAACACAGACTCGCCCTCTTTATCCAAAAGGTGCTGTTCTGCTACCAACCCCAGGTATCGGCCCTCAGCAGCCACCGGAAGGTGCTCCACTTTGAATTCATCCATAGCGCGCAAAGCCTTTTCCAAGGTGTCGCCTGGGTTGAGCGCGATCAGTTCGTCGTTGATGATACTTTTTGCGTGCATGGACTTTATTACTCCCGACATCCGGGACTTTGCGAAATTAGCCGTCAGTAAGGGCACAACCCCATTAGGTCCATGGAAACTTTCCCAACGCGTCTGAGCGTCAACGTCAACAAAATAGCCACACTGCGAAATGCTCGCGGTGCTGCGCGGCCTTGCCCGGTAGCCGCGGCTGTGCGCATTCAGCAATGGGGAGCGGATGGCATCACAGTACATCCTCGTCCCGACGGCCGTCACATCACGTTTGACGACGTTCGAAAGCTCAAACCCGTCATCACCACGGAGTTCAACATCGAAGGATACCCATCGTCGGAGTTTGTGGACTTGGTGTTAGAAATCGCTCCGGACCAGGTGACTTTGGTCCCAGATCCACCCGGAATTCTCACTTCAAATGAGGGTTGGGACACCCGCATCCATGCGGAGATGCTGGGGCAGGTGCTTTCCAAGTTCAGAGAAGCCGGCATTCGAACCAGCCTGTTTATCTCCACGGACCACAGCCTGATTCAAGGGGCCGCTGATGTAGGGGCCGACCGCATCGAGCTGTATACCGGTCCCTACGCTGCGGCCTTTTCTCAAGACCCTTCCGCCGCCGTCCGACCCTTTGCCGCTGCTGCCGAACACGCTGCAAACGTTGGGCTCGATGTCAATGCAGGACACGATCTCGACCTGGACAACCTCGCCCATTTCGCCCAACATGTGCAGCCCCTTCACGAGGTCAGCATAGGCCACGCCTTGATCAGCGACGCCCTCTACGTGGGACTGCAAAACGCGGTTGGACAATACAAAGCGCAGTTGCGCCCTGCATAATGGTGCTCTTTCATCGCGTTTTAGGAGCGCACCCCATCGACAGGGCCGCGCCCCCACTGGTCGTCCTGCATGGCCTTTTAGGGTCTTCTGACAACTGGCAAACTTTGGGGACCCGTTGGGCGACGGACCGCCCCGTAGTGCTCGTGGACCAGCGGAACCATGGCCGCAGCCCCCACCACCCCAACCACGGTTACCCCGATATGGTGGTCGACCTGCTCGACACCATGGACGCGCTGGGAATCAGGCAAGCGGATATACTCGGGCACAGCATGGGCGGCAAAACGGCGATGTATTTCACGGACCGGCACCCTGGGCGTTGCCGCAGCCTCATCGTGGCAGACATGGCTCCCGTTGCCTATCCCCCGCACCACCTGCACCTGTTCGATGCGCTGGCCGCATTGGATTTGTCATCTTTTGGCCGGAGGAGTGAGGTCGAAGCCGCCCTCACCTCATCGATACCTGAAGCCGGTGTGCGGCAATTTCTCCTTAAAGGCCTGTACCGATCAGACCCCGCACGTTTCGCCTGGCGGTTCAACCTGCCCGTACTCCGCCGGCACTTGGCAGACATGACCGGCCACAGGCCACTCGGTGAAATCCCCGCACCGGCATTGAGCATTTACGGCACGAGGTCAGATTATGTGGTTGGAAGAGGCATGGACGCCATGAAGGCCCACTTTCCCCAGTTGCACACCTGTGCCTTAGATGCGGGCCATTGGCTGCACGCTGAACAGCCCCAGGCTTTTGATGCCGCCGTGGTTGACTTTCTTAGCCGCCAGGAAGCCTAACAGCAAAACGCCCGCTCCGGCAAAGCCGTGCGGACGTTTCAATGTGGGGTAAAGTGTGGTGATCAGCCCTTAGAGCCAACCATAATGCTGACACAGCCTTCGTGCTGAATCACAGCTTCCGTGGGGGGAACCTGAACACGGATCGTCATTTGCTGGGTATTGGCTACCCTGAAATCGAAATGGTCCTTTTCCTTGTCTGAACTGTCATAGATGCCGTTGCCCCTGCTGTCCAATACTTGGAAAGTCAGGTCACCGAGCACCGGGTGTCCGCACACCAAAAGCCGGTAGGCGCGGTCACCAAAAAATGTCAGTTCGAGTTCAGCTTCATCACCGGGGATCAGAACCGCAGTGTTGTAGTTGTCATTCTGCACGTAATCCTCCAACGCAGGAAGACAGCGCTTCTTCGTGAAAGTCCGGCATTGTGCTGTAGCATCGGCCACGGTGAAGATCATCACCAGGGCGAGGGCAGCGAGGGGGATTGTTTTAATCGCAGTCATGGCGCTATGGGTTACGTTCACTTTGCGTATTGGTTACGAACTGCAGCAATTGTTTCAGAAATCGCGTCCAGGGTAGCCTGGTCGTATTGGACTTCTGGCCCACCGCTGATGACCACCATGCCATCCTCAGCAGCCGAAGCCGCCGCAGCATTTTCTGTGATCGTGACACCTGCGAAAGCGGCCTCAACCGGGGTCAGGGCCTCCATCATTCCCTTGAGGGCTGGTGTTGGAGCATAGCTCCTGAGCAGTCCCATCAGGTTTTCCAAGGTCATCTTCTGTTCTGCGATGCGCAACTTCAAGTCGTCAGTAGATGTGTTGAGGCTGCGCGTACCGAGGTAAACACCCTCGATCCATCCACCTGCTGCCATCAAACCACTGACTTCCTCCATGCCGTTTTCACGGAACCGGGCGTTGAGCGAATAGAAAGTGTCTGTGACGATGTCTACCAGAGAATCGCGGATGTCGCGGTTGTTGTCTGCCCGTGCGATGAGACCGGCGTTGATGATGTCGCCTACTCCGAGTCCGTCACACAGCCGGCGGCATGTGTTGAGGTAATCAACCGATTGCTGGTTCTGGTTGAAAATCACCGAGTAACTCAAGTCACCCGCGTAGATGCCGAGGTTGACAGATTGAAGCTCAGTGGTGGTGTAACCCGCAGCGTTGTCCAAGGTGTGCAGCGCACCAGAATCAAAACGAATCCCGCTGCGCTCCAACAGCATGGCTGTCTCTATGGGCGAGGGCACCGCATGGAAGATCTGCTTGAAGGCCTTTTGACGTCGGGCGGGCATCATGCCCTCCTGGTCCATGGGCTGATCGCTGTTGGCATTTGCCCCATCAGACGCACCGGCGTCTGGAGCTTCGCCGCAGCCGACGAAGAACAACATCAAGGGAAGTGCTGTCCATGTCGCCAAGGGCAAGGAAAGCGTGAATCGGTCGTTTTTGAGTTTCATGGAAAATCCAAGCGGGTTGTGAAGGCAAGTTGAATCTGGTACGGCAAGCGCCGATTGCCTGTTTCGAAAGTTATCCTCTCTTGGAGGTGAATGCTGTCAGCGGTGCAGTAAAACCTTCGTCAGAATGAACCGATGAAGCCCCGGAATGGACATGATCAGCGGTCAATGCGCCTCCAACCAATGCGCCCCTGTCTCCACTTCAACCTCGAGCGGGACCGCCAATTCTACAGCGCCCTCCATGTGCTCCCTGACCAATGCGGTCAAAGCCTCAACCTCACCTTTGGGCACGTCAAATACCAATTCGTCGTGCACTTGTAGGATCATGCGTGCTTCTAAGGACGCCGAGCGCAGCGCTTCTTGGATGCGGACCATGGCCACTTTGATGATGTCAGCAGCCGACCCTTGGATGGGGGCGTTGATGGCGTTGCGTTCTGCAAAGCCCCGGACCACAGCATTTGCTGAAGTGATGTCTGGTAGCCAGCGTTTGCGGCCCAAAACGGTCTCTACGTAGCCCACTTCCTTGGCCCGCTCCACAACTTCCGTCTGGTACGCCTTGAGGTCCGCAAACTCCGCGAAGTAAGCCTCGATGATGGTCTTGGCCTCACGGCGCGGAATCTTGAGGGTTTCTGCCAACCCAAACGCTCCTTGGCCATACAGAATGCCAAAGTTGACTGCCTTGGCTTGGCTGCGTTGGCCCCGGTCCACTTTTTCGGGGTCAATGCCAAACACCTTTGCCGCAGTAGCGGTATGAATGTCCGCCCCATCGTTAAATGCTTGGCACAACCCCCTGTCGCCACTCAAGGCAGCCACGATGCGCAACTCCACCTGACTGTAGTCGGCGGCCATCAGTATGTGGTCCGCATCGCGCGGGACAAAGGCCTTTCGAATTTCTCGGCCTCGGGCCGTCCGAATGGGTATGTTCTGCAGGTTTGGATGCGTACTGCTGAGTCGACCCGTTGCCGCTACAGCCTGCATGTATTGGGTGTGCACCCGTCCTGTTTCGGCGTCCACCAACTCTGGCAGCGGCCGAACGTAGGTCGACAACAGCTTGTTCAGTTGGCGGTACTCCAGTACTTCCCCCACGATGGGGTGGTTGTTCACGAGTTTTTGAAGGACCTCCTCTCCCGTAGCATACTGTCCCGTCTTGGTCTTTTTGGCCTTCTCTGCGATGGCGAGGTGATCAAACAAGACCTCACCCAACTGGCGCGGTGAGTCGATGGAAAAAGGCACCCCGGCATGGGCTTGAATGGAGTCTGTCAGTTTGCGGAGGTCTTCCTGCAGCCCCTCTGCCATGGCATTTAGGGCTTCTGTGTCCAAACGAACGCCCTCCATCTCCATGTCAGCCAATACCGGAACCAATGGCATTTCAATGGTGTCCAGAATGCGCCGCTCGGGAGAATCCTCACCCAGCTTCTGCTCGAAAACGTCGGCCAACCTCAGGGTGATGTCAGCGTCCTCACAAGCATAGTTGCAGACCTGTTCTGGCGGGATGTCCGCCATGGTCTTTTGGTTCTTGCCCTTTTTGCCCAACAGGTCTGTGATGGGGATGGTCTTGTATCCAAGCTCCACCTCGGCGAGGTAGTCCATGCCGTGCTTGAGATCCGGCTGCAGCACATAGTGGGCGAGCATCGTGTCGAACACCTGGCAGCCCACTGATGCTCCTGCCCCCCGCATGATCTTGAGGTCGTACTTCCAGTTCTGTGCAATCAACTGCTTAGACCCATCCCCGAGCACCGGCGCAAACTCCGACATCAG
>DDCX01000021.1:30065-52055 GCA_002336475.1 Flavobacteriales bacterium UBA1995
TACCAGGCCGTGCCTGGCTTTGTCGAAAAGCTCATGCCCACAATACGGGCTGTTCGCGCGTCCAATCCTGTGGTCTCCGTGTCAAATGCAAAACGCTGTGCCGCAGACAACTCGGCCAGCAAATCGGCGCGTTTATCCGCAGTGTCAGCCAACCGGTAGTCCACGGCCTCGGCATCAAACTGATCCAAACCATCGCTGCCCTGCCCTGCCTGATCGCCGGCACCACCTCCACCAAATAGCCCCATTTGTCCTCCACCATCATCCTCTGCAGACTTGGTGGCAGGCTTGGTGGCTTGGCCGGCGGGACCTGCACCCGCGGCGTTCCCCAAAATGCGCCGTGCCAATGTTCTGAACTCCAGCTCTTCAAACAAGGGGTTCAATTTCTCGGCATCGGGACCCTCAACGGCCATGTCGTCAAAGTCCGGTGTGTAGGCGATGTCCGTGACGATGGTGGCCAGGTGTTTGGACAGCAAGGCCTGCTCCCGAAAATTCTCAAGGTTTTCCTTTTGCTTGCCCTTGAGCTCTGCTGTGGAGTCCAGCAAGGTCTCCATGGACCCATATTTTCCGAGCAACTTGGCGGCTGTCTTGGGGCCGATTCCAGGTACCCCAGGAATGTTGTCCGCAGAGTCGCCCATCAGCCCCAACAAGTCGATCACCTGCAATGGGTCTTCAATGCCAAACCGCTCACACACTTCTGCCGGTCCCCAAACCTGGGCCGGATTGCCCTGTCGACCCGGCCGGTACATGCGCACCTTCTCGGTTACCAGTTGAGCATAGTCCTTGTCGGGTGTCATCATGTAAACGTCGAAGCCCTCTTTCTCTGCCAATACCGACAGATAGCCAATCATGTCGTCTGCCTCAAAGCCAGGCTCGGTAATGGTGGGAATGCGCATGGCCTCTGCCATGGCGTAAACGTGGGGAATGCTCGCCCGAATGTCTTCGGGTGTTTCGTCCCGGTTGGCCTTGTATTCGGGAAACGTCTCGTGTCGGAACGTCGGTCCTGGGGGGTCAAAAACGATGGCCAAGTGGGTCGGTTTCTCGTTTTTAAGGATGTCCAGCATGGCGGTTGTGAAACCGAACACAGCGCTGGTATTGGCGCCCTTGCTGTTGATGCGGGGGTTGCGGATAAAGGCATAGTATGCCCGGAAAATCAGGGCAAAGGCATCAATCAGGAAGAGCTTCTTTTCGGATTCAGCGGTTAACATGGCTCCGCCAAATTACCTCGGGGATTCCGAGGAACCGCTCTGATTTACTCCGCTTCTCAGCGCGACTTGTACACGGGAACGGTGCTGCACGGTTCGCCAAACATCAGCGACTTGACCACCGGCTGCAACCGCTCTACCAGCCGCACTGCTGGTCCTGCCCCTGCATCCAATCCACAGCCCTTGACCACCACCCTCTTTCCACGGTACTCCTCGGGGTCCAATTCTTCGGCGATGCGGGCCAATAAGGCCGGCTTCAAGTCTCGCGGTGCACAGACATGTACACTGCTGGCATGGCCTTGCAATGAAGCCGCAACCAACATCCAAACCCACTCCGGTACAATCGCATCTGCGCTGCAGTGGATGGCCACATCTGCGCCGGCATAATCCGCACAATCCAAGGAATTCAACCACGCGCGAAACTCCTGTTCACGGATGGCCAAACCCTGCCAAAGCTGCGGGGCAATGTCGATGTCGCGCAACGTCCTGTCGGACAGCAAGGCCGAAAGGTCGAGCTGAATGAGCCCACTTTCTTCTACGCGGTTCCGAATGGCGTCTTCCATGCAACGAAGGTCGGAAGACCTGTGCAATGACCGTGGGCCCTAGCCCGCTTTTTGGGCTCCGTTGTGTGCCACGCCTACCATCTTGCGGGCGCTGGCTGCGATGTCGTCCACGTTGTACCCACATTCGGAATACAGCTCTGATTGCGTCCCGTGCTCGACCCATTGGTCCGGAACGCCCAGCCTTACAATGCGGGCCATGTATCCTTGATCTGCGGCGAATTCAAGCACCGCACTTCCCATGCCGCCTTGGATACAACCGTCTTCCACGGTAATGACCTTGTCGAATTTCCCGAATACTTCGTGGAGCAGGGTCTCGTCCAACGGCTTGACAAACCGCATGTCGTACATGGCTGCTGATATGCCGTCAGCCTCGAGCTGCTCTGCCGCTTTCAACGCATGGTTGCCAAGGTGGCCGATGCCGAGGATGGCGACGTCTTCTCCATTGCGCACGCGGCGGCCTGTTCCCACCTTCACTTTGCGCAAGGGGGTCTTCCATTCGGTCATGACCCCTTTTCCACGTGGATAGCGGATGCTGAAAGGACCGTGGTTGTCTGCCGAGGCTGTGTACATGAGGTTGCGCAACTCCTCCTCGTTCATGGGCGCCGAAACGATCATGTTGGGGATGCAGCGCATGTAAGCAAGGTCGAAAACCCCATGGTGAGTGGGGCCATCTGCACCTGCCATACCTCCGCGGTCCAAACAAAACACGACATGCAGGTTTTGCAACGCCACATCGTGCACCACTTGGTCGTAGGCCCGTTGCATGAACGAACTGTAAATGTTGCAGAACGGCACCATCCCTTGGGTGGCCATGCCTGCCGAGAAAGTAACCGCGTGCTGTTCTGCAATGCCCACGTCAAACGCGCGATCGGGCATGGCTTCCATCATAAACTTCAGAGAACAGCCCGTCGGCATTGCCGGTGTGACTCCAACGATGCGCTCGTCTTTTTCGGCGAGCTCGATGATGGTGTGGCCAAAGACGTCCTGATACTTCGGCGGCTCTGGCGACTTGGGCACCACCTTGATAATTTCACCGGTCTCTTTGTTAAAGAGGCCGGGAGCGTGCCATTTGGTGGGGCTGCCAGCTTCGGCCGGTGCATAACCCTTGCCCTTCTTGGTGAGCAGGTGCAACAACTTGGGTCCAGGGATGTCCTTGAGGTCGCGCAGCACGTGCTCCACCTGTTCCACATCATGGCCGTCAATCGGTCCGAAATAGCGGAAGTTCAGGGACTCAAACATGTTGGACTGCTGCAGCAAAGAGCCCTTCACCATGTCGCTCACCTTCGACGCAATGGTCTGGGCGTCTGGTCCAAATTTGGACACCTTGCCCAGCAATTGCCACACTTCGTCTTTGACGCGGTTGTAGGTGTGCGAGGTCGTAATGTCGGTCAAGTAGTCCTTGAGCGCTCCGACGTTGGGGTCAATCGACATGCAGTTGTCATTGAGCACCACAATCATGTTGTTGTCTTGCCAGCCGCCGTGGTTGAGGCCTTCAAAGGCAAGGCCCGCAGTCATGGCACCATCACCAATGACGGCAATGTGTTGTCGCAAGTCCCCCTTGATTTTGTTGGCCACGGACATGCCCAATGCAGCACTGATGCTCGTGGAACTGTGCCCTACGCCAAAAGTGTCATAACGGCTTTCGCTGCGCTTTGGAAATCCGCTGAGTCCCTTGTGAATCCGGTTGGTGTGGAATTGCTCTCGCCGACCGGTCAAGATTTTATGGCCGTATGCCTGGTGGCCAACGTCCCACACGATTTGGTCTTCAGGAGTGTTGAAGACATAGTGCAACGCCACCGTCAACTCGACCACACCGAGGCTTGCTCCAAAATGGCCTCCTTTTTCGCTGACCACATCCACGATGTATTGCCTCAACTCATCGCAGACTTGCGGCAAATCCTCCACGCCAAATTTTTCCCGTAAGTCTTGGGGCTCTTTGATTCGACCCAAAAGGGGTCCTGCTATGAATGGTGGGTGATGATCGGCCATGGCTTTCCCGGTCATTTCCGGGGACTATAGCAACAAACTTAACCCTTTCATGTTCCAAACACCGTCGAAATGCGACACGAAAAATGCGTGGCCGCGGGGGGTCAGGCCGCTTCTACGGCTGCCGCGAGGGCCTCTAGCATGGCGCGGCCGTCGGTGTTCCCGAGGTCCTCACTGCAAGCGCGCTCAGGGTGGGGCATCATGCCAAATACATTGCCTTCTGCGTTGCACACACCTGCGATGTGGTCCACCGAACCGTTGGGGTTGAATTCATCTCCAATTCCACCATCGGGACCACAATAGCGGAACAAAATCTGGTCGCCGTCCTCAATCGCATCGAGGCCTGCATCGTCAATGGTGTAATTGCCTTCACCATGGGCAATGGGGATGCACAGAGGCCTGCCGTCTGGAAGCTTTGCGGTCATGGGCGCCATGAGCGACTCTGGCCTCAGCAGCACGTTGCGACAGATAAACTTGCGGTTGTCGTTGTGCCGAAGCGCACCGGGGAGCAGGCCTGCTTCACACAGAATCTGAAACCCATTGCACACGCCCAAAACGCGGCCACCACGCTTGGCGTGGGCCACCACTTCCTCCATGATGGGGGAGAAACGCGCGATGGCTCCACTGCGGAGGTAGTCTCCGTAGCTGAAGCCACCGGGCAAGACGACAAGGTCAACCCCTTTGAGGTCGCGGTCCTTGTGCCAGAGCCGCTCAACAGGGAAACCGAGTTCCGTGCCGAGGGCATGTTCCATATCATGGTCGCAATTGGACCCGGGGAAGGTGATAACGCCGACTTTCACGTCAGCGAAGTTCGGGAATACCCGCGGTATTCCGACTTCCAATTATCGGCCCAACCTCCAAGTTTTTTGCTGACCTGTGTGGATGCCTCTCCAGTGAACCAACGCCACCGATGGCATTTCCGCGGGATTCAGTACCACAGGATAGCCAGGCAATCCACTTGTTCTGTGAACGATGCGGCCCGTCAGGTCGAAAACTTCCACTTCAAAAGCCTCTCGTGGATGGGTGATTTCCCAGCCCATGACAGTGCGCTCCATGGCCACCTCCAGCTCAGTTGCAGTTTGGCCCACAGAACTTACCGTTTCTACCGTCACCACCATTTGATAAGTGTCGGAGCAGTAGTCGTTCCATGCGTTCAGACCGACCGTGTAGGATCCAGCCGCCGCATAGGCGTAGATGGGATTCTCCGAAGAGCTTGTACCGCCTTCTCCAAAATTCCATTGGTAGGCATGCGCTCCGGTACTGGTGTTGTCAAAGTACACTTCTGCTTCTCCATCGATCAGGGTCACAACCGCTTGGTCTACGTCGATGCCCGCTTGTACCTGTGGCGCCTGGAGCACTTCCACACTGGCAGAATCAGAACAACCAGCACCATCGGTGATGACCGCTTCCAACGCACCTGCAACATCCACCTCAATGGAGGCTCCCGTGGCCCCGTGTAACCATGATACCGAGTACGGCTCTTGTCCGCCTTCAATGTTCAAAGTCACCCCTCCATGGTCGTCGTAACATCCGATGTGGTCCAGCATGGCGTTTACGCTGAAATTGCCAATGCCCGCGCTGTCAGCTACAACTTCCACGGTCCTTGACAGGTCCATGCACCCCTCGGTAAAGGCGGTCACGGTGTAGATTCCTGCCCCCACATTAGAGAAAGTGCCGCCCGTTGAGTCTGCTGTAAAAGTGCCCACGGCATTGCCGCTGGCATCGTTCAAGGCATAACCCACAGTCTCAGCAGTTCCTGTGACCAGCACCGTTCCGTCCAACGCACTGGCGCAGGCGGCCTCTGTGGCTGACACTTCCACTGACCCACCAAGGATCAAATTGAACCGATGCTCGTCGTTGAATGTGTTGACCAAAAAAGTGTACTCCAAGTCCGCATCAACGGCTCCGGACCATCCTGTGAGGACGTCTTCAAGAACGAGACAGCGGTTCTCAGGCAAGGATGTCGCCCGGATGGTCACTGAGTCTCCGCTCAAAGCTTTGACCCAAATGGGCATCACCTGTTCCTCCCCGTGGGTGCGGTTTACCGCCAAAGACACCTCATCGTCACTCATGGAAAAGATGTCCAAGTGGTTCCTGCCTCGGAAACCGGAAGGCAAGAACTCGGCGTCTTCCAATCGGTCGTAACCGGCAGAGCCCGTTCCGAATTCAATTGCACATTGGTCCACGCGGTCCTCGGTGCTCAATTGAAAGCCCAAAACTTGGGCCGACGACTGCTCTTGCTGGGCTTCCCAAGTGCGCTTGTCCACCAAGACTTCTGGACCGAAATGCAAGGTGGTGTTCGCATCGGCGATGGTCCAAAAACCCCTTCCTGGAGCGACAACCCCCGTATTTCCGAAGGTGCCAATTCCCGCCACCTGCACACTGTAGGTATTCAAACTGTCCACCCATTCATAGGTGGCGCCCAATGTCCCTGCTCCCGAAACAGTGACGGCATTCATGTCGGCAAACCCTGTCATCGGATTGCAAATCAGGTTCCAACCGGTCCAGTTGCTTTCAGCCTCCTTTGTCAACTGCACCACAGTGTCCAATACTGCAGTTCCTGTGAGCGCAAATTGATGGATGCCTGCGGCCAATTTGAAATTGAGACCCGCTTCGAGTTTCACCTCATCGGTTCCCTCCAAGGTCAAATATCCAGACGATGGCTCCTGCCACTCCTTGAGATAGACCGCGGCAGGCATGTCCAGCAACTGACCGGCTTCCACACCGTCCAATCCAGTACCAATGTGAAAGTTGTAGTTGCTTTCCTTCTCCCAAGAATATCGGCGCAAGACATTTCCGTCGATGGTGCCCGATTCGTTCGTGATGCCTGAAGTCCCTTCCAGCACCAGCTTGCCGCCGGTGTTCAGGTCCGCAGACATGAGGTCCAACTGTCCCGTGATCATGACCGTATCGGTCAGGCTCACAGAAGCTGTTCCACACTCCAACTGGTTCAATTTGGCCGGTCCACAAACATGGTCTCCTTCGCCAACCAAGGCCACAACTCCAAGTCCTGGAACCTCGCCCAATGCAGCGAATGACGCCAAAAGCTCCAGCCTTGACCCTGTCACCATACCCAAAACAGCACCTTGCGACACCGCCACACTTTGAGCACGGGCAGTATCGCCTTCGTTCAAGACCACTGTGTGTTCCCCTTGCAAGGACACATCGTTTGCTGCTCCAGGAATGCAACCACAGTCCCATGTGGTGGTTTCAAACCAACTTCCAGATTGAACGGAAGCGACGGGGTCACCTGCAGCATTGGCATTGGCTGGTTGTGCAAGCAAGACGGTGGTGGACACCATCAAAAACGAAAGGAAAGCGAGCTTCATGTGGGCACATACGCCCGAGAAGCGTGAGAGGTTACACTCCTTGTGAAAACCGGATGGCCAACAGACCTGCTGAAAGCAAGATGAAGACCAAAGGGGCCACTTTGGTCCACCGCATTCGCGGCGGCATCAGCCACGGCCAACTCCAAGCCGCCAAGAAAGCAACAGCGCCTGGAAACGCCGATAAGGAGGGGGTATGGCTCTGCGACCCTGACCATTCTAGTCCTTCCAAGACCCCGATGACTGCCACACCCAACACACCTGCCCACTGGGTCAGCTGCCGTGCAAACCGCTGTTGCGCGGTGGCCCTCACCAGGGACTGCTGTCTGAAAGCACACCCCAATGCCGTGGGCAATGCCAACCACAGTGCGGCCCCCAACATCGCGGAATCCGCTGCCGGCCGCCACCCCCAAAATACCCTGAGTCCTCCTTCCATAAGCCAAACCACAGATCCCGTGAGCAGCACGGGCGCAACCAGTCCAAGCATTGCAGCCACCAACTCCTCCGCTTTTGGTGGCCTCACAAACAACAGTGACAGGAGTAAAGACGGCAACAACGGCCACAAAGAAGCGTCGATCAAGATTCCTGCACACCACCACATTGCGATGAACATAAAAGTGGCCGGTCGCAGGTCCCCGTCCCGCAACAGCATCACATGACGCATGCCTTGGAAAAAACAGGGAAAGGCCCACCACGTCCAGTCGGAAACCACACCAATCATGGGGGTTGCAATCAACACCCAGACCCAACTGGGTATGCTTCCTGGCCGGGTGCGCATTCCCGAATCCGCATGAATTCGATGTATGAGCCAAGCTGCAACAGAAATGGCCCCTAACGCGGGCCATGAAACCAACTCAGCGAGGTTCAAAGCCCAAGAACCCAGGAACAAAACCACGCCGGATAGGGGCACGAATGCCCAAGCCACCGGTTGATTCGAATTCAGAATGCTCAGCATATAGAAAGGTGCCTATTTTTGCGGAAGCAAACCGCACCCATGAACCTACAGGAGCTCCTCACACCCGTGGCCAAGTTCGTCGAATGGACTTTCGAAACGCTGCTGATTCCAGTCACCAACCCCTTCAATGCTGCAGTGGTATTGCTCATCGTTAGCGGCATTGCGATGTGGCTGCGCAAGCAGGGTAAATTCACTGCTGAGGCACGCCGAAACGGCGGCATCATTTGAACTTCAGTTTCTTGAATCACGCGACCGTTCCGATATCGGAACGGAAGTTCTTGCCATTGAACTGAACCGCTTCTGCCAAGGCATATGCCTGATCAGAGGCTTGCTTCACATCCGCACCTGTTCCAACACAGGCCATGACCCGGCCACCAGAAGTGACCGTTTCCCCATTGACTGTCGCCGTTCCTGCGTGGACAATCTGCTGGTCCTTTCCAATGGTTGAGGGATCCGGAAGTGTGATGCGCTCTCCCTTTTTGTAGTCTCCAGGGTACCCTTCACTGGCCAAGATGACCGCTGTGGCGGCTTTGGGAGAAAGTGAAACGTCGATCTCTGACAACAGCCCATTGGCCAATCCATCCATCAGGTGCAGCAAATCTGTTTCAAGCAGCGGCAAAACGATTTGGGTTTCAGGATCGCCCATCCGGCAGTTGTATTCGATCACATAGGGATCGCCTTGCACCTTCATCAGTCCAAAAAAGAGGAAGCCTTGGTAAGGAATGCTGTCGCGCTGCAGGCCCCTAATGGTGGGAATCACCACCTGATTCTTGACCTTTTCCATGAACTCAGGCGTCACGTGCGGCACAGGGCTAATGGCCCCCATCCCCCCCGTGTTGGGGCCCTTGTTGTCATCGCCAATGCGCTTGTAATCCATCGCAGGTGACAGCAACCGCCATGCATTGCCATCGGTGACGATGAACATAGACACCTCTACACCTTTGAGAAACTCCTCGATGACAATCTCCTTGCCTGCGCTGCCAAAGGCTTCTCCTCGAATCATGGAACGCACCGCGGATTCAGCTTCACTGAGTACCTCTGTCACAATGACCCCTTTTCCTGCGGCCAAACCACTGGCCTTGACCACATATGGGGGCTTCATTTTCCTCAAGAAAGCCAGCGCGTCTCGCACTTCACCTTTTCCAAAGGTGCCATACTTGGCTGTTGGAATGCGATGGCGGTGCATGAACTCCTTGGAAAAAATCTTGCTCCCTTCCAGTGCAGCGCCTGCCTTTGATGGGCCGATAACCGCCACTGAGGACAAGGTTTTGTCGGCAGCAAAATAATCCGCAATGCCGGCCACAAGCGGGGCTTCAGGCCCCACCACGACCATGTCGATCCTGTTGGCTTTGACGCATTCCGCAACGGCTGGAAAATCCATCGGGTCGAGGGGCACGTTTGTGCCTAAATCTTTCGTTCCGGCATTGCCCGGTCCAAAGAAAGTGGCGTCCAACAGTGAGCTGCCTGAGATTTTCAAGCCGATGGCATGCTCCCTACCACCAGATCCAAGTATGAGTACACGCATAGTCCCTCAAAACTACCTTCGCCCCGGTCCGGACCGCTGCATTGTTTTCAACACCTGGGGACAAGTGCTCACCAAAAAGGGGCCAAGTGCGCTTATTTCGTGAACGACAACGCAAACATGTCTTCAAACCGGCCTCTTGATGGAGCACCCCTGCTCAGTGTGGTGGTCATCACCCTCAATGAGGAGCGCAACCTTCCGCGGTTGCTGCGCGCCGTTTCGGCATGGGCCGACGAAATCGTGGTGTTCGATTCAGGAAGTACCGACGCCACGGTGGAGCTCGCCCTAGCGGCAGGAGCCAAGGTGGTGAATTGTCCCTGGGAAGGCTGGTCAGCCACCAAAAACAAGGCAAACGCCACCGCACGTGGGCAGTGGATTTTGAGTCTGGATGCCGATGAGGCTCCGGATGCGGAGTGCGCAGCCGCCATTCAAGCGCATGTGCAAGGCGGCAAGCGATCGCCAGAGGGTCTTTTGCGGGTCGGTGAGGTCAACCGCATGACCAACTATTGCGGTCAATGGGTTCGGCACAGCGGTTGGTTTCCCGACCGAAACATCCGCTTATGGCCCCGCGGAACGGCGGAATGGTCGGGCGCAATCCACGAGTCTCCATCGTTCGAGGAAAAGACAGAAACGACGAGGCTTTCAGGAATTGTGGAACACCACAGCTATCCCCAACGGGCCGACCATTTGTCTCAAATCGAGAAGTTTGGAAAGGTCTGGGCCGAAGATCAATTCGCATCGGGAAAGTCGACGCCATTGGCCTTGGTTGGGCTCAAAGTCGTCGCGCAATGGCTCAAGACCTATGCCATCAAACGCGGATTTCTCGACGGTCGGACAGGATGGACAATTGCCCGGCTCAGCGCTTGGGCCACATGGCGCAAGCACGCCCGACTCAGGGCGCTTTACCGCCATGATGTCCCATCTCCACGCAAAATTCTGGTGGCCCGGACAGACGCATTGGGTGACCTTGTGCTCACCTTGCCCCTGCTGCACGCCCTGCGCGATCATTTTCCAAGCGCCCAGTTGGACCTTTTGGTCCGGCCTTATGCAGAAGCTGTGGCGCAAGCGGCCCTGCTCGCAGATGGGGTGCTGTTGTGGACCGACGAGATGGCCAAAGACGCCCGCGGGAAAGGCACCGAATTTCTCAAGGAAGCGGCCTACGATGCCGTTGTATTGGCCTTTCCCGACGCCCAAGTCGTGCGGGCCAGTGTAGGGGCGGGCATCCCCATGCGCCTAGGCACAGGACGCAGGCGGCATACTTTTTGGCACATGACCCACCCGAATTGGGATGGACGGAGAGACTCTGGCGGGCACGAGAGTTGGCATGGTTTGAGGTTGTTGATGCCATTGGGGGTGGATGTCGCCCACAGCAGGATTCAAAGAAATCTGCTTCGCCCTCCTGCAGCAGATGACACCGCAGAGAAGGCGCTCAATGGGCTGGACACCCCCTTGGTATTGCTTCATCCGGGGTCGCACGGAAGTGCAGGAAATTGGGCCCCTGATCGGTTTGCATCCCTGGCCATTGTGCTGGCCCGCGCCGGATTGACTGTGGCCTTTACCGGCACCGAGAAAGAAGGCCGGGATTTTGCGCCCCACTTGCCCGCTTTTGGCGGCATTGAGTCGTGGTTTGGCCAATTCAACCTCAAGCAGCTCTTGGCGGTGCAGTCTCGATCTGCAGCTGTGGTGGCGTCGAGCACTGGACCCTTGCACACTGCCACTGCCATGGGCATTCCAGGGGTTGGGCTATATGGCTCAGAAGCCCCTGCATGGGCCGCTAGGTGGTCGCCAATTGGGCCTCATGTCACTGTCATCGAAACGGATGCCTTCGACAAAAACGGGCACCTCGATGTCCCCGTCGAACAGGTAAAATCCGCGGTACTTGCCGTCACTAACGGGACCCGCGACCCTCAATAAAAGCGCCCAGTACCAAAGCCACAACGGCCAGCGTCACACCCGCTTGGGTCTCGAGTGTGTCTTCCGTCAAGCAACTCAGTGCCAGCAGCAACACACCCGGTCGGCAAGGACGGTGTGCCCACATCGATGTCATGGCCAAAATCAACAAGCCCAGGCCCACTGCACCAAGCGCCAATGCAATGGTCATGAATTGATTGTGTGGCCGCTTGCGGCCTGCAGCCGGCCATTCCGGGAATGACGACCTAAAGCCCTTTTCCATCTCAATGCCGACGCGACCGGCTCCTGCACCAATGGCCTTGCTCAATGGCGGCAAGGCGCACCATGCATCAAAGGCGACATCCATGTAAACCGAGCGCGCCAAAACGCTCGCATTCGGCGACCGGTTGCCGTCCAACCACTGCCCCCAATTGAATTTGAACCGGTTCCAACGCTTCTGCCAAGCCCCTTCCTCCAGTTCCACCGTCGAGGTCACCCTGTTGGCCACTGCCAAGACTTCTGCTGCTGACAAAGCAGCAACACCTTCAGCGTCCTTGGCCAGCCCTTTCGAAGCCAAGAAACGCACCAAAGCACCTTGAATCTCGTCCATTGGCGTGTCGCTTCGTTTGCCCCAAGCCGCCTTGAGTTCTCCCCAAGCCAGGTGGGTCCAAACGAAATGGCCGTTTTCCGTCACACGGCGTTCCAGCTTGTGGACATATGCCTCTCCAGCCTGCGTATGCGTGGGCAACTGATCCGCCTGTGGAAGCGCTGTTGGCAAGGCCCGGCTCAGCAGGAATATCAGTGGAATCAGAACCACAGCAACCAAAGCGAAATTCCGCCGCAATGTGGCTACGGTGGGCCAGGTCAAAACCTCTGTGCTGGCCAATTTTCGCACGCCCAAGGTGGAGACCCACCAAGGGGATAATGCCACTCCAACCAACAAGCCAGTCACACCTTGCACCCACGTCCAAGCAGACAGGGCGAGGATCAGACTGCACCACATCCACCTCGTGCCCAACAAGTGTGCGGCCCAAGGCAACAACAGGGCCCACCACAGCCCGAACCTGATGTGAGATATGAACTGCGAAGCCTGCCTGCCTCCCGTTGGCCCACCATTCATGAAGTCCCAAACAATGAGGACAGCCGTGGCCATGCCCGCAGAAACAATGGCCATTTTCAAAACCAGCTTTACCTCCGAAGCCTGCAAAGCCAAGGAATGTCGGGCCATGACGACCATGGCCCACCCGCCAACGGCCAAGGGCAACTTTACCCTCACATCATGCAGGCAAGCCTCGGGTTCCCCGCCCCATAGAACAGAAAGTCCCGACCATAAAACCAACAGCATCAAGGCCCACCCTGCCCGGCCCAAGGCCTTGCGGGAAGTTGTCGTTACAGCTTGCCCAGGCCGGTTCAGCAAGTGACTGATGGTCACCAAGCCAAGCCAAGCTGTCGCAATGCTCATGAAGGCGTTTGACCAAGGAAAGGCCAGCACCACCGCGCCCCAGGCCCAGACCCATGGAATTTCCGGTACGCGAACTCTACTCATTCGCGGGTGGGAGCGGCTTCTTCACCGACACCTGTTCCGAAGACGTCGGACATTTCATCCCCAAAGACCATCAAAGCACGTCCAACGGCAGGATCTTTGGTGAGGCTCCGTTCGACCATCCCCGCCGCATAGTGGAACCGAAGCACCACCTCGTCCTCCAATGTTTGGCGAATCTCCTCTTCAAAAAGTCCCAAGTCCCTTTCCAAATTTGGTTCAAGGGCCAACCGCAATGAGGCCAGTTGTTCTTGCGCTACTTCTTGGTACTGTTCCAACTCCACCACATTGCGCAGCTCCTCTAGAACCACCATACTCTCTGTATCGTATTCAAATGAGGCGTCCTGAAGGTGGTCTAGAAACCGGGCCCAATCGGCATCAGCCATGTCATAGGAGACCGGGTCTGGGACATCTGTGCTGTCCAACCCCGCGGCCACTTCTGTCGCATAGTGGAACACTTCATATTCGTCGAGAAGCCGCTGCAGCAAAGTGGACATGAATGGGGTTTCGACTTCAATGTCAGGCTGGATGCCCCTCCCCTCGATGACCGGTCGGCCACCCGTGGTTTCAAAGGTGCGCAACAATGTGTCAGACACGGCACACGCCTTTCCTTGAGAATCCCTAGCACCCCCGTAGTCCAAGCGCTGTATGCACCGTCCACTTGCCGTGTAGTACTTGGCAACCGTGACTTTCAATCGCGTGTTGAACGCCATGTCTTTCGTCTGTTGTACCAGTCCTTTTCCGAAACTCTCCATGCCGACAATGACCGCGCGGTCAAGGTCTTGCAACGTGCCACTCACGATTTCGGAAGCGCTGGCAGACTTCCCATCAATCAGAACCACCAAAGGCAGGTCCAATGCAGTAGGGCGTCCGAGGGCCTTGTAGGACTTGTTCCAATTTTCGCTTTTGCCCCGGGTGGAGACAATTTCAGTCCCTTTCGGAACGAAAAGGTTGACAATACTCACGCTTTCTTTGAGCAATCCGCCGCCGTTGCCCCGCAAATCGAACACGAGCTGCTTCATGCCGGCAGAATCTCTGAGCGACAACAGGGCCTTGCGAACCTCGCCCGCCGAACCCCGCGTGAACTTGGCCAAATAGATGTAGCCGGTGCTGTCGTCGAGCATGCCAGAGTATGTCACAGCAGGCACACGGACTTTCGCCCTTTCCACCATCAAGTCCAAGATGCCTCCGCCATGCGGGCGTTCAATCCGCACTTCGATCTCGCTGCCAGACTCTCCCTTGAGCAGCTCACCTACATCATCGCTGTTGGCGTCTCCTTCGAGGGACTGCCCCCCTACAGAAAGCACCACATCACCAGGACGAATGCCCGCCTTTTGGGCAGGGTAACCTTCATAGACCTCAACGATTGTAGTCTTGCCGCCGATGGGCTGAACCAACGCTCCGATGCCTCCGTATTCGCCGGTATTCATGAACCTCAGGTCTTCGATCCGTGATTCTGGATAGTACACGGTGTAGGGATCAAGCTCATCCAACATCGCATCGATCGCCACGCTCATCAACGTCCCCGGCTCAGGCTCTTCGACGTAAAATTCATGCACCCCTTTGAATACAGACGTCAAGATTTCGAGGTGTTTGGTGACTTCGAAATACGTCCCAGGAAGTCGGGCTGCCCGCAGCCCCACCAATGCCGTGGCACCAACAAGTGCAAGGGTCAAAACCACTCTAGGAGAACGAAATGCCTTCATGTTTCTGTTGTGGATTCGGCTTGCGCCATGCGGTTCAACAATTTGACCATGCCACGCTGGATCATCTCCGAATTTGGCAGGTCCTTCCCTACAAAGATGAGCACCACAGCGCATTGGTGGCCCTGTGGGATTGTGGCCTCAAATTCCGCGCGGTTGTGGCGCCAACTTTCCCGCATCAAGCGCTTTACCCGATTGCGGTCTACCGCCCTCTTGAAGCGGCGCTTGCTTACGGTAAATGCCACCCTGGTTGGGGCGGCACCATCTGGTGACGTTTCCAAAAAACGCGCAATGAAAGGGAAGCCTTTTTCAGTGCGGCCCTCCGCAAACACCCGGTCCATTACGACCCGGCGCTTCAGACTGCGGTCCCTTCCTTGCAGAAGGTTCGCATTCGGGCCGTTGGAGTCCTGGGCAATCAGTCCTTCCCTAAAATGTGGTTCTCGATGGCCATGCTCATGGACGGCGCCTTGGGGTTGGGGGCGCCCACATCAATCCTCAAGGACCGGTTTTCTGCTGCTTTTCGCGTGGTAGGACCAAACACAGCAATGCGGGTCTCACCTTGCTCAAAACCTGGGAAGTTCTTGTAGAGGCTTTCTATTCCCGAGGGAGAGAAGAACACCAGCAAGTCGTATTTGACATCCGACAGGTCTGACAAATCACTGCAGACTGTTTTGTACATCACGGCTTTGGTGAAGTCAATCCCTGCATCATCAAGTGCCTTGGGAATGCTGGGCTTGAGGATGTCGGCACATGGAAGGAGAAACTTCTCCTTCTTGTGCTTTTTGATGGAATCCATCAACTCCGTAAACCTCAACTGTCCGTGGAAAATCTTGCGCTTGCGGTACACAATGTATTTCTGCAGGTAGTGCGCTGTCGACTCACTGATGCAGAAGTACTTGGTTGAATCCGGCACTTCAAACCTCAACTCGCCCGCCATGCGGAAGTAGTGGTCCACCGCATTTCGAGAGGTAAATATGACGCAGTTGTGCTCGGCCAAATCAATGCGGTCTTGCCTAAAAACCTGACCATCAACACCCTCCACGTGAATGAAGCTGCGAAAATCGATTTTCAGCTTATGCTTGCTGGCCAAGTCGAAGTACGGCGACTTATCCGTAGCTGGCTTGGGTTGCGAAATCAGAATCGTCTTGACCTTCTTGCCCATTGTTCTTTACCATTGCCAGACGCGCAACAAAACCGCGACTGGGAGGAATTCGAGGCCGCAAAGGTAGAAAAACCCTTCAACCGGAAGATGACGCAGCCGCGGAATACGCTCGAACGACCTGCGGTGGCGCATTAGCCAGCCTCCAGCCCATACTGCTGCGGACACCCACAGGCCGATGATCGAGGCTTCATACCCCCAAATTGTGATGCAAAGACCCAGAGGAGAAATCAACCAAGCTGTTGATTCTAAAACATATCGGTGACCCAATGCCCACTCCCTCCCTGGGATTTCACCCGAGGATATCCCTTCCCAAATGCGCGCCACACACCAACGCGACAACATCAGCACCGTCCACAACAACCAAAGCCTCAGCACGCCTTCAGGTGACAGCTCTTGTCTGCCTGCCCGGTCCAGCATGCCACTCAATGCCAATGAAAGGGCCAGTCCAGCCATGGTGTTTTGAATCCAACCTGAAAACCAAGGCGCCGTGAAATCTCCGCGAGATTGAAGCAACAGCCGAAAATCCGTCCATGCCCAGCCGAGGTGAACAAAGTACTTGGGGCTCCATTGTCTGAATGCGGCCACGGAAATCGCAACCGCGCACCACGCTGCCCACCACCATTCTGACGGTGCCCATTCCATTGCGCGATCTGCCCCTTCGAACATGACTCGAATGTCGGTAAATCAATGGGGCCCGCCATGCGCATTCAAGGCAGGTTATCCATGGCCCGGAACATTGATGACAAACCGCCTGCGTCCCTTGCAAAGGCCCGACCACCATTTTACATCCCAAAGAAGGACCCCTGGAGAAGGCGTGCGGCTGTGTTCAACGCCTCCCCGCCATGACCACCTGCCAACAGGCAACAAGTCGGACAAGACCGTCCGTCCCAACAGCCCTCCAGATGGCCACTCTACCATGTCTATGACCATGGTGCCCCCTGCCATTGGAAGGGCCCACTCCACGGCGGGCAATCCCCCTGCCTCATCGGGGTATTGCAAGGCGACTTGACCGCAACCCTTTGGAAGTGGTTGAGGCTGCGGCGCCCCGGGAGATCCGCGGCCAGGAGCAGGCGACCAATCTGCGCTGCCCGTGCCGCTCCGCTCCCAGGCCCACCCGTCTTCTGTCCACCACCATGGCCCCTTCAATTCAGGTCCCCATTGCACCTCATCCAATATTTCCGTCGATGCCGAAGGCAGTCTAACCTTGAGCACGCCCCCCGCATCGTTTAATGGCCCCCATTGCTCGGCAGACCAGCGGGCAGGGCCACTCTCGGGCAACCCAAAACCCATCCATTTGGGACACCGACCAAAGGCGGCCACTTCGCCTGGGGCCAACACCATGGAAACATCAGAAGACACCCAGGTGAGCCAATCCGAGGGCAGGGGCAGCGTCTCCGTCGTGGCCTGGAGTCCAGACAGGTCAACAGGCACTGTACCGCAATTCTCCACTTCAGCAAATTCATCTCCGTCTGCTTTTGCGTTCCACAGCATTTCAACAATCCGAAGGCACGGTCCGTCGCCCAAGGGCGGCGCTTCTGGACATCGCACTTTTATCTGAGAAACCGCTTCCCCCTCGTGCTCAAGAATCACAGTCACCCCTCCGCCGGAATCCATCCCATTTCTCATCCCTTCCCAACCAAGACTTGCACCCTCGGGATGCCCGGGGACGGCCTCCGCTGAAACTGGGCCCGGGTCTCCCTCGATTTTCCACACTGTGGGGCCGAGCTGATCCAAATAGCGGTTGAGAAAAACCTCAATTCTGTCTTGGCCCTCCCAAGGAGACCATCGACAACCCGCGCCCTTTATGGCAATGGGCTCTGAGGCATGAGAATGAAGTCCCCCAGCGGTGTGCCAAGCAGACCCAGGGCTGTCCGATCGAACCAAGGGGAGACCAGAACCCGACAACCCAGGTGCATCGTGATCACAAGGGTCCCAGGCCAACCCCCCAGCAATGCCACCTTGCGGCAGGGTTATGGTCAAGCTTCCTCCAGCATTTGGCATGCCCGGCCAATCTTCAAAATCACCAGAGTTCAACCAAACCAAGCTGTCCTTTTGCAGCACAATTTGCCGCCGCAGGTGCCCTCCACCAAAAGACCATGATCCTATGCCGACGGGATGATCTGAACGGCTCATCAAAGCAATGGACTCCACATTCATGGTGGGGTCGGTGGATACGGGGTCTGCCAATGCGCCCACAACCGCAACATTGCCCGATGACCGTATAGGCCAGAACACCGTTGTCAATTCAACCTGCTCTTCTCTCCGAAAACACCCCCTCAAAGGGCCCATGGAAATCGGAATTCCAACCTCCGTGGGCGGCTCCGCACCTTCGGGACGGTTACTCCAGTGCAGTTGCACCACTGAATCCGCCAGCCATTGCAATGACGCGGGATGCCCTCCCACCGTGGCTGCTGCGGTCCACCTCGCCACAGGATCGACGGCCATGCCAAAGAACCAATCCAACCTGCCCACTCCCCTCGGGACCAGCCTCTCCTGAGCCTGCGCCTGCTCAAAAGCCGAAAGCAAGGACCCTTCATGTTCTATCCCCTCGGTGGGTTGCGGATCCCAAAACGGGTTTGCCCCCGGTTCCCAGAGGTGCTGGTTTACTGCCGCACCGCAGTGTTCCGGGTCCGACCTCATGACAGGGCGCCCTCCTCCTCCCAAAGCTTCCGATGAGTAGGGCATGGCATCCACGACTTCGCCGCTGGCGTTGCGCAGCACAACGCTTCCGCCGCTGTTGACCAAAGCAGGCCATGTGGCCATGCCCATGGGCACTGCATTTCCCAGATCAAACGCTGTACTGTCTGCCCCTCTGTGGGCCACAAGTGTTGTCCCCACTGGCCAGCAACCCGCGATAAAAGGGCGGGAACTTCCATTCCATTCCAAAGCCCAACCCTCAGAATTGACGCAGGTGTCGCCCGTATCCATGGCCTTTACCGCCACGTATTCTGCTTCGGGGGCACCCAATGGAGGGGTTGGGTCTGGGTGCATGGCCGTCAACACCCACTGGCCATAACCCAGGTTGGGAAACATCATGCACCACGCCCCTAAAAACACCGCCGGGAAAGAAAGAACCCCACGGGATGGGGGTGTGTCCCGATCGACTAACCACAAGTGCGCTATCATCATTCCGCAACCTGTTAACTTCGCTGCTATCCCCGGCACCGCTCACCATCCAAGGCCCAACGTCTGCAGATTGTATCGGAGGCCTCACAACTTTCGACCGAACACCCCATCATGTCACCTTCTACCCACGGACGAACAGTAGCCGTTATCGGCGCCACAGGCTTGGTTGGGCGCAGCATCATCGAAGGCTTGGTGGCCCGCAAATTCCCCGTAAAGGAGTTGTTGCCTGTCGCCAGCAGCCGGTCTTTGGGTACCAAAATCGACTTCAAGGGCCAAGAAATCCCCGTGATCAGCGTGGAAGAGGCGGTGCAACGACAGCCCGACATTGCCCTGTTTAGCGCAGGAGGAGACGTGAGCAAACAATGGGCGCGCGCGTTCACCAACAGGGGAACCACTGTGATTGACAACAGCTCAGCATGGCGCATGGACCCTTCCGTTCCTTTGATTGTTCCTGAGGTCAACGGAGAAGCTGCGGGCAACCACTTGCTGATCGCCAATCCCAATTGCTCCACGATTCAGCTGGTCATGGCCCTCAAGCCATTGCACGACCGTTTTTTGATCCGCCGGGCCATTGTGAGCACCTACCAAAGTGTCACGGGCACAGGTCAAGCAGGCATTGATCAGCTGGAAGGAGAGCGTCAAGGGTCCGATGCCCCGAAGGTGTACCCGCATGCCATCCATGGCAACTGCCTGCCTCACTGCGATGTCTTTCTTGAGAATGACTTCACGAAAGAAGAAATGAAACTGCACCACGAAACCAAGAAAATCTTGGACGATGCGGATGTTCAGGTCAGTGCGACCGCCGTGAGGGTTCCCGTCGCAGGCGGTCACTCAGAAAGCGTCTATTTGGAGATGGAGCGTTCGTTTAGCGTGCCCGACGTCAAAGAGGCCTTGACACTCATGCCTGGTCTGATCATTCAAGACGACCCCATGTCCAATGTCTACCCCATGCCCCTGAAAGCTGAGGGAAAAGACGAGGTCTTTGTGGGCCGGATCCGCCGAGACCTCACTGAAGACCAGGGCCTGCACATGTGGATTGTTTCGGACAACCTGCGCAAAGGAGCGGCGATCAATGCCATCCAAATCGCAGAGCTTCTCCAGAAATCCGGCCGGTTCCGCAAATGATGCGGCTTCTCCCACCGAAAGCTCTGGTGCTTTCAACCCTCGCCCTTGTGGGCCTTGGACTGCTCTCTGCCCAAGAAGACCCCTGCACCTTATTGCCCGATCCGGGGCCCTGTGAGGCGGCCATTCCAGCATGGTATTTCGACCAGGATTTCGGCGCGTGCACCCAGTTTTCTTGGGGTGGCTGCGCTGGCACCGTTCCTTTTGAAACGCTCGAAGATTGCTTGGCCGCAGATTGTGCGGCACCGGCCAGTTTGAGCGGTTTGTGCGACTCCATTCACGTGACCCTTGAGTGGGTAGGGAGCGCTGATGAGGGGCACCTGGAAATCATGGTTGCTCCCGATTACAACACGCCTTACTGGTTCGGCTATGCGGGGTTTGCTTTGTTTGACCTAGAGGACAACATGCTGGCCGCCGAAAATGTCTCCACTGCACCCAATGCATTTGGGTTTGACGGTCAATTGGAACCGCATCTGCGCTACCTAGATTACCAACCCGGTGTAGATCTCAGCACATGGACGGGACCCGTCGAAGTCGAACTGCGCCTTTACGAAGGTTGGATGGCAGGACAAGCCATTGAACGCTGCACCTGGCTGTGGACCAGCCTCGCCGGCCCGACAAACGGCATTGGGACGGTCCATGGATCCACCTCCTCGCAGGAATGGCAGACGTTTGACCTCCTAGGCAGGCCCGCCGTGCCTGAGCCCGGAAAACTGCTGATTCAGCTCGGCAGGAATGGGCGCTCCAGAAAGGTGACCATCACCGAATGATGTCGCCAGGTTCTGCGCCTTCTTCAGGCGTTACGAACCGCAACCCTCCGTCTTCTGTAGACGCCATCAGGACCATGCCCTGAGACACGACGCCGCGAATCTTCCGGGGCGCCAAATTGGCCAACAACACCACGCGGCGTCCCACCACTTCCTCAGGGCTGAAATGCTCGGCGATTCCACTCACCACCGTGCGCTCATCGTATCCGGTTCTGACCGTAAGCTGGAGCAGTTTGTCGGCGCCTTTGACCTTCTCTGCTGCCAAGACTTCTGCAACCCGCAAGTCCATCGCCTGAAAGTCATCAAACGTCGTTCCTTGCTTTTCTGGCTCTACATCGCGCATCCCTTCGAGTTCGGGTCCCATTTTGGCTTGTTGTTCGGCCACTTGCTCGTCGGTGATTTTTTCGAACAGGATGGGCAGTGCTTCCAGCGGCTGTCCGTCGGGAACCAATGACCCTCCCGCGGCATCCCACGGCAAATCAGCTGTTCCCAAAGCGTCGGAAAGTCGGGCCGCGGTCTTGGGCAGAAATGGCGCCAACACCACGGCGGCATTGGCCGTGACCTGCAAGGCCAAATGCAGGATGTCCGCTGCACGGACAGGGTCGGTTTTGGCCACCTTCCACGGCTCCTCTTCGGTCAAGTACTTGTTGCCAGCCCGCACCAGTCCCATTGCATGCTGCAGCGCCTCCCTGAAACGGTACCGCTCCATGGCATTGGCCACCGCATCCGGGGTATTCTTCATCAGGGTCAGCAGGGCCTCATCCACCTCCGACCATTGCCCCGAAGCCCCGGGAACCTTGCCGCCGTGGAATTTACCTGTCAGCACAAAAACCCGGTTCACGAAATTTCCAAGCACGTCTGCAAGCTCATTGTTGACCCTGGCTTGGAAGTCCTCCCAAGTAAATTCCGCGTCCTTTTGCTCGGGCATGATCGAAGCGAGAACGTAGCGCATTTCGTCGCTCCGTCCGTCGAAATCTTGGACATACTCGCTGGCCCACACCGCCCAGTTGCGCGAGGTAGAAATCTTGTCCCCCTCGAGGTTCATGAATTCGTTGGCGGGGACATTGTGTGGCAGCAGGTATTCCCCTTGCTCTTTGAGCAAAATGGGGAAAATGATGCAGTGGAA
>DDCX01000021.1:52079-53311 GCA_002336475.1 Flavobacteriales bacterium UBA1995
TACGGCTCCCAATCCACCCCCTTCTTGGCGGCCCAATTGCGCGTTGCCGTGATGTAACCGAGTGGGGCGTCAAGCCAGACGTACAGGACTTTTCCGTCTGCACCCTCGACTGGGACAGGGACGCCCCAATCGAGGTCCCGTGTCATGGCTCGGCTTTGCAGTCCCCCATCGATCCAGCTGCGACATTGGCCCAAAACGTGAGCCTTCCAAGACTTGGGGTCGTGGTGCATCTCACCGTCGAGTTTCCCCTGCTCGAGGTATTCGCGAAGCCAGTCCTCATGGCGGTCCATTGGGAGGTACCACAAGGTGGTTTCCCTCAACTCTGGCGTTGCACCACTCAGGGTGCTTTTGGGTTCAATGAGCTCTTCTGGTGAGAGCGCTGAACCGCATTTCTCGCATTGGTCCCCGAAAGCCTTGTCGTAACCGCACTTGGGGCAGGATCCCTGGATGTATCGATCCGCGAGAAACTGCTGCTCTTTGGGGTCATAGAATTGCTGCCGGGTCTCTTCTGTAAAAGCGCCTTTTTCCAGTAGGTCCAAAAAGAACGACTGCGCAAAGGCATGGTGCTCAGCACTCGAGGTGCGGTCATAATGGTCAAATTCAATGTCCAGTCCGCTGAATGCCGCCTGCATTTCTTCGTGGTATCGGTCCACGATGGCCCTTGGTGTGGTGCCTTCCTTTCGGGCGCGCAGGGTGATGGCTGCACCGTGTTCGTCAGAGCCACAAACCCAAACGACGTCGCGCTTCCTGGCCCGCAGGTAGCGCACATAAAGGTCTGCTGGCAAATAGGCCCCGGCAATGTGTCCAATATGAATCGGGCCATTGGCATAGGGCAATGCCGAAGTGACAAGGGTGCGTGCGGGTTGCTCGGACATGAACCGCGAAGGTAATTCGAGTGTGGCCGTGTCAGGTAAGCTGGGCTTTCCGATATTGGTCCGGACCCGGTCAAATGATGTGGAAACGTACCTTTTTCGCCCTTGCCATGGGGGCACTTCAATTGATCCCTTGCATTTCGGTAGTTTCTGCTGCCGTGGATTCTGAGGGCTGCACTCCGGATTCCGTTTTGTTTGAGGGCAACTCCAAGCCCTGGTATCCTGGCGAACCCCTTCAATGGGCCGACCAGCGTTTGTTGGACAGCCTGATTGGAACAGACCCAGACGGATTCAAATACAACGTTGAATCTCCCCGCTCAAAAGGATACCTCAAGCTCATTCAATACCTGAAATCGCCCG
>DDCX01000037.1 GCA_002336475.1 Flavobacteriales bacterium UBA1995
GTGGAACAGCCCTTTGATTTGCACTTGGCCGCAGATACCACCCGGGGATGTGTGCCACAGAACTTGATTTTTGCCCACGACTTGCCAGCGCCTTTGGTGGACAGTCAGTTCTGGGACTTTGGAGACGATGGGACCAGTGCCAGTGCTGGCCCGATTCACACCTATGCCGAACCCGGCGTTTTTGACGTCTCGGTCACGGTTGTGACCACAACGGGCTGCGTCAACACCGTGATTGTAGACAATTACATTCAGATCTTCACTCCACCGAGCGTGGGATTCGATGCGGGGCCCCAGCCCACTACAGCGCCGGATACCCGGATTGATTTCAATTCAAGTGTATCGCCCAACGTGGTCAATTGGAATTGGTCCTTTATCCCAGGTGACCTTGAGGCCGTGAGCTTTGAGCCTGATCCCACTTTTACTTTCCCGATGGGGAATGGAGGGATTTACCCTGTCACGCTTACGGTGGTGGATACCAATGGATGTCAGTCCGCTGTGACCCGGGAGGTCGAGATTTTTGACTTCTTCAATGTCTTCATCCCGAACAGTTTCACGCCGAACAACGACGGCTTTAACGACATCTGGGCCGTGTACGGTTCTGACATTGATCCAGACCGCTTCGAAATGACCATATACAACCGCTGGGGACAGTTGGTGTTTGAGACGACCGACCCCGAAGAGGGTTGGATTGGACAGGCCGACGATGAAATGCTTCCCGAGCAGTGGTACTTCGCTCAGGATGGCATTTTTGCCTACCGGGTGGTGTTGTATTCAGAGTCGACCAACGAGAAGCGCGAGATCAAGGGCTACCTCAATTTGAGCCGCTGATGCCTCGGGGTGTTTTTCGGCATGAAAAAGGCCGCCCTCAGGGCGGCCTTTTTTTGTGTTTAGAATTCTCAAAGGGCGTCATTCCCACCCGAGCAATTCATCCATGGTCCCTGTGGCGACGGCGTGGTAACCAGGTCGCGCTTGCTTGTAAATGGCCAAGGCCATGTCCATTTGATCGGTCTCTTTCATGGCGCGGTAAAGGGGCGTCAGGAATTTGCGCCGCCCCACTTCAATCAGGAACGATTCCAACCGGGGATAGGCGGGTTGGTATCCACTGCGCACAGCTTGTTCCATCCAGGCAAAGAGGATTTCGTTGTTTCCTGTGGCTCCGATTTCCCAGGCATTGTCGAGCTCGGTCATGCGCTCCACAGAGGTGTCATCAGCGAGGTTGGACAGGAACCGGTAGCGCTCTTGGTACACCCAGTCGTTCCAAGGCAAATCAGCGGTACTGGTTTCTCCAGCTTCCCAGGCAGCCAGAGCCGCGTCCACATTCTGAATGCGGGGGCTGGATACGGAGGGACAATTGGGAGGCAGGCCGGGACCGTAAATCCAAGCGTCCAAGTTGACCGCGGCCAATGTGGTGGGGTCTGAAAGCAGGGTGGTCTTCAAGTAGTCCACGAACCGTTCCGTATCCATGCCCTTGAAGGCGTAGGTGGCGAAGTAGTCGGAGAGCCAGGCATCAAAACGTGCTCGGCCCACGGTCTCTTCCATCAGGCGAATGAAGAAGTACCCTTTGTCATAGGCGATCGCCGTCATGCCGTCATCGGGGTTTCTTCCTTGCAGGTGCAGTTTCAGGTGGGTGTCGTCGGGGTTCAAATCTTGAATGGCATCCACCTCGTCCACCAGGCCTTGGTAGCTCAATGTGGCCAGCATTTCACTGGTTTCTCTCCCGTAGACGGCTTCCATGATGCGCTGCTCAAAGTAGACGGTGAAGCCTTCATTGAGCCAAAAGTCATCCCATGTGGCATTGGTCACGAGGTTCCCGCTCCAGGAGTGCGCCAATTCGTGGGCCACGAGGGCGACCAGAGAGCGGTCTCCCGCGATGATCGTAGGCGTGGCAAACGTCAGCCGTGGATTCTCCATGCCACCAAAAGGAAAGGCTGCAGGCAGGATGAGCAGGTCGTAGCGGTCCCAAGCGTAGGTGCCGTAGAGCTCTTCTGCAGCGAGCAGCAATTGCTCCATTTCGCCAAACTCGTATGCCGCAGCATCGATGAGTTCAGGCACGGCATACACGGCGCACCGCTCACCTACGTCTCGGTATTCCACTTGGCCAGCAGCCAAGGCGAGTAGGTAGGCGGGAATGGGCTGCTCCATTTTAAAGGAGTAGCGGCCATCGGGGTTCATGGCGGTGGGATTCTCGGCACTCATCAGGGCCATGAGGCCTTCGGGCACCTGGACATCGGCGTCATACGAGAATCGAATGCCAGGGCTGTCTTGCACGGGGATCCATGTGCGGGCTAGGATCGCTTGGCTTTGGGTGAAGAGAAAGGGGGCCTTGTCGCCTTGGGCTTCGACCCACAACAATGCGTCAGCACCGGGGTCCGAAGTGTACTGTATGGCCACTTTCTTTGCACCTGTCGAGATTGGTATGCTCAAAGGTCGACCGAGGAAGGGTTGGGCATCACCCAGGGAGAATTCCGCAGGCTGGCCGTCAACGCTCACGCCCTCGATGGTGAGCTCGTGGGTGTCAAATACAATGCGCTGTGCGTCAGCCGCCGTTTCGATGTCGTACGTGGCCGTTCCAGAGATGGTCCGGGCGTCAAAGTCGATGCGGGCGCTCCAGTCTAGGTGGACGATGCGGGCCTCTTCAGGGCGGGCGAAACTGTGTTGGTCGGTGACTTGCTTCATGGCGGCAATGCGTTGGGCTTTGGCACTGGGCGTAGTTGAATCGTTGGGCGCTGCTTGATCTGCGCAGCTGGCCAACATGATGGCAGCGGCGATCAAGAGGCCAGAAAAACGCCCCGAATGGTGGTACTGGTTCATGTGGGCAAATTAAGCCCGTGATCCGCTGGCACGCATGGCCAAGACAGACAAGAGCAAACCCAAGGCGCATTTGAGCAATGCGGGGCGTGCGAGGCGCTCAAGGAGGGCTTGGACATCCAGGTCTGGCGCAAATTTCATTTGCCAGGGAATGCCCATCACCAAGATGACAATGTGCCCCAAGATCATGCCTGCACCGATGCGCAGATAGCGCTCGCGGTCCGAGGCGTTTTCGGGCAACGCTTCTGCCATCGCGCCGAGCACGAGTGCGGCAACAGGCATGCCCATCAGGTAACCTCCAGTGGGGCCCGACAAGATGTCGGGTCCGCCATTGTACCCCGCAAAAATTGGAACCCCAGCAACGCC
>DDCX01000130.1:0-11364 GCA_002336475.1 Flavobacteriales bacterium UBA1995
GAGCCAATTTTCATTGAGCTGCCCGTGATATCCTTGGTCCCAGTCAAAGCTGTCGTCACCACAAAAGGCCACCACGGCATTTTTTACGGAAACCGAACCACCGAAGAACTCGATGCCGTCGTCCAAGTTGGACACCACTTCTACGTTTTCGACAATGGTACCTGACCCGACACCGGCAAAGGTGATGCCGTTGATTTCGTTGGCTGCACCCAATTCCGCACCACCATGGCGCACGGACACAAAGCGCAAAACGCCGCTGTTGTCAGCATCATCGTCACCACCATAGGAGGCCTGGTCATTGTCGGATGGAATGCCCTCTACTTGTGCCACACCTCCAAAATTGGTGGTGGCATTGCCCAAGACGATCAAACCGCCCCACTGGCCGCGGGTATCATAGGAGATGGAACCGTCCAAAGGATCGCCTTCGTAGGTCATGACAATGGGACAATCTGCCGTTCCCTCTGCAAGGATTTGTCCATCACGGGACACAATCAGGGCCGCAGCATCCACGCCAGATCCAGCAGCGCCTTTCACTACAGTACCTGCTTCGATGGTCAATGCCTGTCCGGCCTGAACGAAGACATAGCCGTCCAAAACGTAGGTATTGGAGCAGGTCCAAGTCGTCGTGCCAGAACCTCCGGATGCCACATTGACAATGGGGCGGTCACCGATGGGAGGGCAATCACATTGGGATTGAGCCACTGAAGTCAGGACAAGAAAAGAGAAAAGGGTACTGATGTATTTCATGTTCGTGTTTTGCACGGCGAAATACGTGGGGCTTTTCGACAAGAACGAGAAGGTAAAATGAGATATTGGTAAAGGAATTGTTACGCCTTACTCTCCGAAACATTACCTCACCCTCTTTTTATTTCTATCGCACCGTGATCTCATCAAGAAACAGCCAGCTTTCAGATCCGGCGGCCGCGTGCCAATCAGGACATGGTCCAGCATTGGTCACCGTCATGCGCACAAATTGAGCCTGCGGAGCGCCCGGCCTCACGACGGCTTTGAGGGACATGCGCTGTTGTCGGTCATCACGTGCCAATACATCGCCCGGTGCGATCCTGGCCAAGGTGCTCCATTGCTTTCCGTCTTCCGACCCTTCCCACAAAACACTGGCCGGGAGAAATATCCAAGCATCCTGGTACAGGTAGACACCGGTGGCCACTTCCTCAATGGTTTGCGGAGCGCCCAAATCCACTGTGGCGGTCATGTCCACCCCCTGCTGAGCTTGCCAAGCGCCATCCCGAAAGTCAGATGACCCGAGTTTACCATCGACCAGTGCACCATTCCCACCTCCCGTGTACCATGGACTGGGCGCATAAGACAGCATCAGCGGCTTGAATGCGGCGTCGTGCCCATCCAAGGGGAAAGCCACCTGTTGTCCGGTCCACTTTCCCCTGCGCCCCACCTCCATTACCACCTCACCCGGGCCGCGCACTTCAAAAGACACCCCAGAGCTTACGGAATCCGCATCAGTCCCTGTCCACAGGCCTCTGCCCGTCACGCCGCGCCCCAAGGCGATCACCTCAGCCGACAATGCGCCATTTGCGCCCGCTGCTGTTTCCAAGGCAAAGGGCGGAGATTCCAAACCATAGTCCACGTCCATGGCATCCAACCTGACGTAATGGGCATCCAAACGGGCGAGAAAATCCGTGTAAGCCTTCGGTTGAGTGGTGCGATTCGGACCGCTCCAATACACCTCGGACAGCGCCGTCAGTCGCGGATACACCTTGGACTCCACAAGTTCCTGGGGCGCATGTTCCGTCCACATGTTGCCCTCTCCTCCGAGAATGCGTCCAGGGCCATGCGAGAGGGAGTCGGGCAGCGGATTGAAGCTGTACGCCTCTTCCAAGTCCGTGCTGCGCAAGGGGTAGTCCAAATAGCAATGGCTCGTGGGCGATACAATCACATCGGCCCCCAGGTGCACCGCCTCTGCAGCGCCCCCCATACCACGCCAACTCTGCACCGCAGCACCCTCCGGCAAGCCTCCTTCGAGAATCTCATCCCAACCGATGATCGTTTTGCCTTTGGAGGCCAAGTATTGGCCCATGCGCTCGATGAACCAACGCTGCAGCTCCTCCTCATCCTGCAGGCCTTCTTGGGCCATCCTGCGCTGGCATTTTTTGCAAGACGACCAGCGGACCTTGGGGGCTTCATCTCCTCCGATGTGAATCCGTGGGCTGGGAAACAGTTCCACCACCTCATCCAAAACAGCCTCCAAGAATCCAAAAGTGCTGTCGTTGCCCGCGCAATAGATGTCCTTGAAAACGCCCCAACGTGCGGGAACTTCCAAGGGCAATCCAGTGCACCCCAATTCAGGGTACGCCGCCAAGGCTGCAGAACTGTGTCCGGGCATCTCGATCTCGGGAATCACCTCGATGTGACGGGCAGCTGCATAGGCCACCACCTCTCGAATCTCCTCCTGAGAATAATACCCCCCGTGGCGCGTGCCATCTGCTTCCTCCCTCCATGCGCCCACTGAAGTCAACCGTGGAAGGGCCTTGATCTCGATGCGCCAGCCTTGGTCTTCGGTGAGGTGCCAATGCAGCACGTTCATGCCGTGCAATGCCAGCAAATCAACTTGCTTCTTGACAAAATCTAAGTCTTGGAAATGCCGGCAACCGTCCAAAAGCAATCCGCGGTGCTCGAAAAAAGGCGCGTCAACCACAGACATGGCCGGCAACACAAACCCCTCAGGGCAACCGGACTCACATTCCACCGGCAGCATTTTGCGCAAAGTCATCCAACCCCTAAACAACCCTGCTCCCGTTGCGGCTTCCACCACCACCCCTCTGCTTTCCACATTTAGACGGTACGCCTCTGCTCCCTCCACGTCCTCAGTCCTTGAGAATCGAATGGTCGAGGGCGATTGGGGGTCCATGGCGATGCCTGCGTTTTCAAGCCAGCGCGACACGACGTCCTGCTCGGCTTCCCAATCTTCGGGCCAAATGACATGGAGACTCCCATGACATTCCAGGTCCCCACTGCCCATTGCCACAGACTGGGGCATGGGAATCAAACCCTCGACGCCACCCTTGGGAAGCGCCACATCAGGGCCACAGGAAACCATCACCACAGCCAAAGACAGACAGGCAACCAAGAAAGAAATACGGGAACGCTTCATGCGCCCAAGGTCGTCAAACGCGGCGAACAGCGGCCACCAATTCAGCCACTTGGGCGGCAGACACTTCCGTCCGGCTGCGGTCAAACAAGACTGATTTCCCCTGGGGTGCAACAGGGACCCGACAGCTGGCATGCACCGCCTCAACACCAGCTTCAACCAAGGCTTTAGCGTGGGCAGGCAAAACACCAGCTCCAGCAATGACCTGCAAACCTGAGTTTGACCACAATCGGATCCGTTCTAATCCATCCACCGCCTTGAGCGCCCCACCGCTCGTCAGGACCGCCTTGACCCCCGCATTGCGCAGAATGACGGCAGCGTCTGTTGCTCCAGCTGCTTCATCGGCTGCACGGTGAAACACCACATTGTCCAATCCCACTGATTGATCCAGCGTGGCAAGCAAATCCAAATCAGGTGCACCATTCTGGTCCAATCCACCGGTCACCACCCGGTCAACCCCCAAGCCGAGCAATCCTTCGGACTCCCTCAGAATGGCTCTTTTTTCGGCCCTAGAGTACACGAAATCTCCTTCCCTCGGACGGACCAACACCCTAAAGCCCAAGCCCAATTGCCGGGCCATCACCAAGGCCTCTTCTACCAGCCCCCTTCCGGGAGTAAGACCGCCCGATGCGAGGTGCGTACAAAACTCCACCCGGTCTGCTCCTCCCTCTGCGGCAAGGCAAACATCCTCAGGGGTGGAGGCCACAACCTCAACGCGGCATTCCGCCATAAATCAGGCCGTCACGGGTTCAGCAAACAAAGGCAACTGGGCCATACGGGCATTGACCGCACTGCCCACTTTGGCAATCATTGCCGCATCCTCGGGATTGCAGATGACGTCATCCATCCAAGCGACCAACTGTTCCATATCGGATTCTACCATGCCGCGCGTGGTGACAGCAGGGGTTCCTACACGAATGCCGGACGTCACAAAAGGACTGCGGGTATCGAACGGCACCATGTTTTTATTGACCGTAATGTGCGCCGCTCCCAAAGCAGCATCCGCTGCTTTACCTGTGACGTCCTTATTGCGCAAGTCAATGAGCATTAAGTGGTTGTCCGTACCTCCACTGATGAGGTGATATCCCCGGTCAGTAAAGGCATTGGCCATCGCTTGGGCATTGCGCACCACTTGTTGGGTGTAGGCCTTGTAAGCAGGCTCTAAAGCTTCTCCGAATGCCACGGCTTTGCCCGCAATCACGTGCTCCAGTGGGCCGCCCTGCATCCCGGGGAACACAGCGCTATCCAACAGAGACGACAGCTTGCGCACGGTTCCCTTTTGGGTGGTCAATCCCCAAGGATTCTCCATGTCCTTCCCCACCATGATGATGCCTCCACGCGGACCGCGCAAGGTTTTGTGCGTGGTAGAAGTGACAATGTGACAATGCGGCATGGGGTCCTTGAGCAAGCCCGTCGCAATCAATCCAGAAGGGTGACTGATGTCCGCCAAAAGCAGGGCGCCCACGCTGTCGGCAATCTCTCGAAAGCGGACGTAATCCCAGTCCCGGCTGTACGCAGAGGCGCCACAAATCAGGAGTTTGGGCTTCTCGCGTTCAGCGGTCTCGGCCACCTTGTCCATGTCGATGATTCCCGTTTCTTCCTCTACGCCATAAAAAACCGGATCGTACAGCTTCCCTGAGTAGTTCACAGGAGAGCCGTGGGTCAAGTGTCCCCCATGGGCAAGGTCAAAGCCCATAATCTTGTCCCCGGGTTTGAGGCATGCCAACATGACCGCACTGTTTGCATTGGCGCCACTGTGCGGCTGCACGTTGGCCCATTCCGCGCCAAAGAGCGTGCACAAGCGCTGTCGGGCGATGTCTTCAACTTCATCGACCACAGCGCATCCACCGTAGTACCGTTTACCAGGCAAGCCTTCGGCGTATTTGTTGGTCAATACAGAACCTTGGGCCTCCATGACCTGGTCACTGGCATAATTCTCAGAAGCGATCAGTTCTACGCCATTGGTCTGGCGCACCTGTTCCTGTTGAATCAAATCTGCAATGATGGAATCGCGCATGCTGTTGAGTTGAAGCGGTAAAATTACGTGTCCTTTCGGGCCTAATGCTCAACACGTTGACAAATCCCCTTTCGAAGTGCATCAATGACAAATTGAGGCCACCAATGAACGCAGAATGCCCCACCCAGATGACAGCATCATCCGGATGAGGCATTCCCTCAATGGCGCATTACCCGAATTATTCTACTTCCACATGAAAACCGGTATGCATCTCCACACCCGTGCCGTCAGTGGCTTCCATTTCGAAGTGATACTCTCCAACCTCAGCATCTGATGGAACCACTACTTGAACCGTGAAATCCAAGGATGTTTCTCCATTCACCGCCAGAGACTCCGACCAAACCACGGTTTCATCTGACTCACGAATGAGCAGCACTTCAGCTTCCGACACCCCATCAGAATCCACCACTGCTCCAGCTATTGTGACCTCGGAACCAGGAGCCCACATAGGCTCTCCTTCCCAAGAGGAAGGGTCGACACCGTCCACAGTTTGCAAAATGAAAGCAGGAATGTGGTCGTTCTCTACATGGACCAGCGCAATGACATCTGGCGCCGCGTTGCCCTCGGCATCCACAACAGAAACCACGAGGTCCCAAACACCGCGGGCCTCTAATGGCACATCGAAAGAAAATTGCTCTTCTGCTTTGGTCCCGGTCAATGCGCGGGTTTCCAGTTTGGCCCAATCGGTTCCTGAATTCAGGACAAACTCCTCTTCCTCGCCTTCCTCGTGCTCATGGCCTTCGGCTGAATGCAAATCCCATCGAACCTCTCCCAATTCAGTATCGTCGCAAAAAGCATCGTGCACCACTACAGTTGACCCTGCATCCACTTCGATCTCATCAAACAGCACACTGGGGAGTCCAGTCAAGTTGTCTGAATCACATACGGTGGGCACTTCGGTATCTGTTGTTCCACATGATGCGATTCCAAATGCGGCCGCTGCGACCGTCAAAACGTTGTAAATCTTCATCTGATTAAAATTGTTGTTGTTGTTTCATTTTTGGTGTCTCTTGAACATCTCCTCCCCTTACATCGAGGGTAAAGCGGAGGGATGCCCAACGCCCTTGGGCCACCAATCCCAAGGCTCGATACGCACTGACGTGGTCAAGCCACGCCGCATTCATCAGATTGTGAACTTCAAATTCAATGGCACAACCTGACGGTTTCCAGCCCAACTGCATCCCCCAGAGGGACGCCGATGGGGTTACCGATTCGTTGCGCGCTGTCAACCTCGCTTCTGCAATCCATCGGTACTGCAGAGCGAAATTTCCATGCCTTCCCCACCTCCGCCCCACTGAACTGCGCATGTCAGCAGGTGAAGTGAAAGGCAATCCCAATCCTGTTTCCAATGCCCATTGCCCGAGCAATGCCAGGGAGTTTTGAACGGAAACCTTGTTCCCAGACCAAGTCCAGCCTGCCTCCAATCCTGTCCGAAATGCATCTTTGGCTTGAAAAGCATAGACCTGCCCAGCGTGAGCTATGGGCGCAAATGAAGCCAGCGGAGTCAAGTGAATGAACCCATTGTGCAAGGCCGCAAACCCCCTCAGGTCCCAGGAAAAACCACCTGAAGGCGCTTTATTGAGCTTCATGAGCTGCCAGCGCACTTCTGCAGTCTGCTCGGGCTTCAAGAGTGGATTGCCTTGCTCAAACCGAAACGTTCCGTGGTGGATGCCATTGGCTGCCAAGGCGTAACTGCTCGGTGCACGGGAGTGCAATGCCAACGTCCAACTTCCCCTAAGGTGGGGACTGAAGGCCAGAGGATGGTACCAATTGACGGCTCCTCCCGCGAACCAACGGCTTAAAGCCTCGGTCCGGACATCCTCACCTATTTCGCTGCCGTCCGAAGCATAAAGCGGCTCGGTATGGCCCTCATGGGCATTGTGCACCACATCCAACCGCAACCCGATGCGGCTCCTGCCCTCGAGGCGATCAACAATGAGCGATCCCCGCTGGCGGATGTGGTTTGGCAAGAGAAATTCCCAACCCGAGGTTCGGCCCTTTAGCCCTTCGAATTGAATCCCAAAACCACCGCGTTGACTTTCCCATTTCCCTTCACCGAAGACATGAAATTCTGCCAGAGAAAGGCTCAAATCACCTTCCGGTTCTGGCCCAAACCCATGGGCATGGGGTGGGGCGAATTCATTTCTGTTGTTCTGGGAAAGGGACCATCGAACCGTTCGTTGCATCCTGCCTTGATGCCGCCACTTGCCTTGAAGCTGCATGCGCATTGCGTTTTGCAAAGGCAGTTCCCATTGATAGACCTGATCGTCGCGCTCCAAATCACTTTGATCTGGCACTCCAATAATCCCGGGAAACAACCCTTGACTCACACTGCCCCAACGGCACTCAATGGTGCTCAAATCTCCATTGTCTCCGGCCACGCAAAGCCCTACCACCCCGTGCATTCCCCGGCCTGAGGTGTTGGGCAAGCGTGAGGTCGCCAGTTCAAGTTGTCGGCCGATATACTCAAAGGAAGACTGTGCCACATTGAGGTTGCCATGGCGGTTTAGAGACCACCCTGCCTGCCATTGAATCCGGCCCTTCCGGCTCCGGTGTAGCACGTGGAACCGAGCAGCATTGTCTCCTGCGCGGTAGCGCACGCCACTTTGGGTGCGCTTCCCATCGGCTTCCAACATCCCGATCGAAGACAAGCGGAGGGCGCCTCCCATGGCTTCAGGGCCAAGCCAAACATGACCTCCCCCGGGCACAGCTTCAACCGCATCATACAATGCGGCATCTACCAATACACCGTGATCGGCCCCCCAGCGGCCTCCTGCCATTGGTACGCCATCCTCCAAAACCGACACCCTGGCCCCCACCAAACCTCGAAAAACAGGCTGAATCAAGCCCGCACCCAGATCAAGCCCCCGCAAACCGGCGACAGACTCCAGTGTGGTCAAAACATCTCCTGTTTGTTGGGCCCGAATGCCCTCGGGTTCCACATCGGCGGAAAGACTGACAACCTCTACAGAAGACAAGGCCACGTTCAACTCCTGCAACTCAACGTCGACATGTGCCCGCCCATTTACAGCGATCACAACGGCCTCGTGCCCATGTGAAATCACACTGAGCGAGTCAATAGAATTGGAACAAGCCACGGTAAAGTGGCCCTGCTCATCTGCAAAAACGGTCTTGCCGCAAGGCCAAGCCTGAACGGCAGCCGAAGTGCAAGGGGTTAAATGCCCAGCATGGTAGACGTGTCCATGAACAACCGACGTGTTTTGCCCTTGAGCGGCTTCAGAAGCCAACACACAAAGACAAAGGCTTGCCATGGCACGAAGCCAAGGCGAACACATCAATTTACACAACCACGTCCCCAGCATCAGCGGGGATGAAGACATGAAATAGAGGAAATAGAATGAGAATCAGACGGTCCTGATCTCAGCCGGAGGTCCCCTCCTGCGGCAGTCACTGTTGGCCAATTCGTCCGTCAATGACGGAGAAGTCCGGCCCAATTTTGCCACAACAGCGTGCACCGCGCGCGGCAGATTTAATGCAACAGGTGCGCTTTCAACTGCAGGCGCCCATTGCCAATCGCACAAATCGCAGGCATCAGAAGCTGCCACACCGTCGGAGTGATCCGACCCTGGAAAATCTGGCGCTGCGTGATTGTGGTGGGAACAACCATGAACAGCGTGGTGCGCTGACAAGTGGTGTTCCAGAATGTGATGCAGATGCAACGCGGGAGCCAGTCCCCAAAGGACCAACAATACCACACCACCTATCCGTTGCAATCGGAACATTCCGGGGCAAATATAGACGTCCAAATGCCCCCCTTGACTTGGGGTCTGCGCTCCGATTACAGATTTCAAGGGAAAACATGGTGTCCGACAGAGGAATCCGAACCAATTTCGCGCCTTCAAATTCTACGGCACCCCATGAGCGGACTCCGAAACGTTGCGATCATCGCACACGTCGACCACGGTAAAACCACCTTGGTTGACAAAATCATACACTTGTGCAACGTCATCGACCCGCGCAAGACGTCCGGTGAACTCATTCTGGACAGCAACGACCTAGAGCGAGAGCGGGGAATCACCATTCTGTCCAAAAACGTTGCAGCCAATTACAACGGAGTTAAAATCAACCTGATCGACACCCCAGGTCACGCTGACTTCGGTGGTGAAGTAGAGCGCGTCCTCAAAATGGCAGATGCGGTGCTGCTGTTGGTAGATGCATTTGAGGGGCCGATGCCCCAAACCCGTTTTGTGCTTGGAAAAGCACTGGAGCTGGGACTCATCCCCATTGTGGTCGTCAATAAAGTAGACAAGGAGAACTGCACCCCTGACATTGTGCAGGAGCAAGTGTTCGACTTGATGTTCAATCTTGGCGCCACAGAAGAGCAACTCGACTTCGCCACCGTGTATGGTTCCGCCAAGATGGGATGGATGGGCCCCGATTGGGAGAATCCATCCAGCGACATGACCCACCTTTTGGATGTCATTCTGGATAAAGTACCCGAAGCTCCTTATGTGGAGGGCAAACCACAGCTGCAAATCACATCCTTGGACTTCAGCCGATTCACAGGCCGAATAGCCATTGGGCGTTTGTTCAAAGGAGAATTGCATGCCAACCGTGACTACGCCTTGTGCACAGCGGACGGACACCGTAAGGTCAGGGCCAAGGAATTGTTTGTCTTTAGTGGACTGGGCAAGGAGAAAGTCGACATGGTCAAATCAGGTGACCTCTGTGCCATCACCGGCATCGAAGACTTTGAAATCGGCGACACTCTGAGTGACCTCGAGGCGCCAGAGCCCTTAGAGCGCATTGCCGTTGATGAGCCCACCATGAGCCTGTTGTTCACCATCAACACCTCCCCCTTTCTGGGCAAGGATGGCGATTACCTCACCAGCCGTCACATCCGTGAGCGCTTGGACAACGAGCTCCAGAAAAACCTCGCATTGCGCGTCCAACCCACAGACAGCGAGGACAAGTGGACCGTGTTTGGCCGTGGGATTTTGCACCTTTCTGTGCTCATCGAGACGATGCGCCGCGAAGGGTATGAAATGCAAATAGGCAAGCCACAAGTCATCTTCAAGGAAATCGATGGCGCGCGTCACGAACCTTTCGAGCACTTGGTCATTGACGTACCCGAGGCCAATGCCGGAAAGGCCACGGAACTTGTCATGATGCGCAAAGGCATGCTGCAAGTCATGGAAGCCAAAGGCGACATCCAACACATGGAGTTTCAGATTCCATCACGCGGCCTCATTGGCCTCAGAAATATGATTTTGACTGCCACTCAAGGTGAAGCCGTCATGACCCACCGTTTCGAAGAATACGGTCCATATGCTGGAGACCTTGAGACGAGACAAAGCGGATCGCTCGTGAGCTTGGACACGGGCCAAGCCCGAGCCTTTGAGATTGACCGGCTCCAGGACCGAGGAACATTTTACATTGATCCGGGTGAGGAGATTTACAAAGGACAAGTCGTGGGTGAATGCGCCCGGGATCAAGACATGGAGCTCAATCTCATTCGGGGCAAGAAGCTCAACAACATGAGGGCCTCAGGTAGCGACAAAGGACTCAGAATTTCCCCGGCCAAAAAGCTCTCTTTGGAGGAATACCTCGAGTGGATTGCGGACAGTGAATACTTGGAGGTTACACCTAGGGCGTTGCGGGTTCGGAAAATACCTTGACGTCATTCAAGCCCCTATTGTGGACTCATTTGCGCTTATAGGGAATAGCACTTGGGGGAACGAACTACCTTGCACGTTATATGACGCAAGCACAAATTGAATTGCCCACTGTGCGGTTCGCACGGGACACGACCGGTTTCTCCAAAACCCTTCGTCAACGTGTTGATGCACATTTTAAGAGTAAGGGAATCTCTAAGAAGGCCAATGGAACCATGGTGTTCAAGACGGTCCTGCTCATCTCACTATACCTCGCACCCGTTGCACTTATCTCAACCGGAGTCACAGGTGGAGGTTGGATGTTTTGGGCCTCTGAAGTCGTGATGGGCCTTGCACTTGCCGGCATTGGCATGGCGGTCATGCACGATGGAAATCACGGTGCATTTAGCGACAAGAAGGGCATCAACAGGCTGATCGGCGGCGTGCTTGAGCTCGTGGGTGGCAATAGTGAAATGTGGCAAGTCCAGCACAACGTGTTGCACCACTCCTTTACCAACGTCGATGGTCTCGATGAAGACATCAACCCTGGTCCCCTGTTGCGCTTCAGCCCTTTGAAGCCCCACAAACCATGGCACCGTTTCCAGCAC
>DDCX01000130.1:11394-22931 GCA_002336475.1 Flavobacteriales bacterium UBA1995
GTTGCCGTCAATCGGTATCGAAAGCTGAACCTGCTTGGTAGCACAGGGAAGTCTTACAACAACCTCATGTTCCGCATCGTTTTGGCAAAGGTGATTTACTACCCGATTGTACTGGGGTTACCCCTGGCATTCAGTGGTTTGGGTGCCGGTCAAATCATCGCCGGGTGGTTGCTGATGCACTTCTTCGGAGGCTTGACGTTGGCCCTGGTTTTTCAGCCTGCACACGTCATGGAAAATCATGACTACATCCAAGCAGAGAAAGGAGGTAAAATGGACACCGACTTGATGAGCCACACGCTTCACACGACCTGCAACTTTGGGACGAAGAGCAAGGCCTTAACGTGGTACAGTGGAGGTCTCAACCACCAAATTGAGCACCACCTCTTCCCCCACATTTGCCACGTCCACTATGCTTCACTTGCTCCCATTGTCAAGGAAACTGCAAAGGAGTATGGCCTGCCGTACAGAGCAGAAACCACCTTCATGGATGCCGTTCGGATGCATACCAATCAGTTGAAGGAATTGGGGCGCCCAGCATAAGACGGACGCGGCTGTTCAAATCCAAAAGAGCAGCTCCATTCCAAGGAGCTTAGCACCGGCCCTCCTGCCCAAATTCGTTTGGATAGGCAGGGCCTCTGCGTTTGTGGAATATCCTACCCCCATGTGCACAGAGAGGCTCATGCGATCGGCAACCTTGATCCTCCCGCCTGCCAGCAAGCGGAGTTCATTGCGGGAATACTGGCGCAGTCCAAAAGGGGCGCCTGCATCTGCTTCTGGGGCAATTGTCACGTTCTCATTGAAGACTTCAAAGCTGTAGTCTAGGCCTAACAAGCCTTGAATCCGCCCACCTTCTTTAGGCGACGGATGCAATCTGACCCCGAAATTTCCAGAGAAAGCTTCGTCAAAATTCGCAGGCCTCTGGTTCATGGCACTGCCCAAGAGGCCGCCTTGTGCCTGCATCCACCCTGCCCCGCCTACCAAGCTAAGCTCAGGGTGCAATTGAGCGCCCACCTGAACATGGTGCCAACCAGACAACCACATTGTTGGGTCTGTTCCTACACCCCACTGCACACCTTGGCCCATCATTGGGGAGGTGATTGCCGCTATGGCCAATGTGATGAGTGCTCGGTACAACATGGGGATGCCTCTACGGACAATGTTAACTCAATGTTACCAAATCCTCAATCAAAATCAAAAATAATCTCAGCCGTAATATGTTTACATCTATTTATGGGTTAAATTAAAGGCTATGTCGAATAAAACCGGAGGTTTAACACGCCACTCACCCGCCTTGCGCCCCCACTCAAGTTGGCTCACGGAAGGGTTGCTCGACGCTGAATACAAGGAATACACCTTGCTCGCCTGGCTTCAGAAGATCAAAGGGGAACTTAGAGAGACCAAACTCTACCCGGCACTTGCAGAAGTCATCCTTAAACACCGGGAATTGACCACCATCAAAAAAGGAATTGAGCAGGGCAAGAACAAAGGCCCGGTTGTGGGTCTTGACTTTGCACGGATGCAATTGCTCCGGGGAAAGCTCCAACATCCTTCTTCTGTAGAAACCTACCTGAGGGAGCTCATTCAAAGGGCAATGCCCCACCTAGATGATGCCATGACCGAGGGCAAAACACTGTATGACCTGATCGACTCCAAAATTGAATTCAATCCCATTGGGATTCAGCCCCTGCATTCCGGGGAAGGATATCTCATCGTCACGCACGGAAAGGCTGGAGCCAGAAAGCTGATGGCCTATCGGTACACCAAATCCAAGGTGGACCGAGGCGGCGACGCCTTCCTAGAATTGTCCATGAAATGCGTGGAGTCACGCATGCTGTCACGCATGGAAACTGCCGACGCCATAAAATGGGGGCTGATTCGAAGAAACCGGGAATTGCCGCAGCCAGCAACGTTCCATGCCCATATGGAATGGAACGTTCCCATTGAGCCCACCCTGCTCCCCATAGCGAGGCGCAGATTGCTCAAAGAAATAGCCCAGTGCTGAGCCTTACTTAATGATGACCACCTTGATGGCGGAAGGTCCTTTGTGGCTTTGCTCCACTTCGAATTGAACCTTGTCTCCTTCGGAAACCTCCTCCTTCATATTGGTGACGTGAGCGAAGATGCTGTCCCGGGTATCCGTGTCACGGATGAAGCCGAAACCCTTGTCCGAGTTGAACATGGTTACGACACCACGACGGGTCTTGTCAACGGGCTCCATATCCTCATCCTTGGGGACACTAATCTGGATGTCTTCCAAGTTGATTTCTTCGCGTTCCGTAGGATCGGGAGGGGTATCAACAATGCGGCCAAACTCATCCACGTAAGCAAACATTTCTGGGCTATCAAGCGTGCGCTTGTTTCCCTTGGCCTCCTGCTTCTTGAGGTCCTTTTCCTTCTTCTTCTTAGCGCGCTTCGCTTCTCTTTCGCGCTTCCCGAATGTTTCCTGAGATCGTCCCAAATCGTTGATTTTGCTGCAAATGTAGAGCCTTCATGCGCTTTTGCAGCCACGTGGGCGAACTGTTTTCCACCATTCAGGCCCGAGAATGCAATGCAGTCCCTATTCAACGGATATAATACGCCACGTCTTCCCCCTGAATTCAACGGTACTGTGGGGCCCCAGTCCATGAAACGCTTGTGCAAGTGGGGCATTGGCTGAAATGGCACGCCACTGGCCTTCTTCGGGTACATCAAAAGCACCCCAAGCCACCCCGATCACAAAGCCACCTTGGTCCGTGCGTACGACACCACCTGGCCGCACCTGTTCTCTGCGCCGAATAGGGTCTAAAGACTGCCACTGTCGGATCATGCCTTCTACCCGAGAAAGTCGAAGCGCAGCTTGTTCCATTTCCATCTGAACCATGGCCCTGCCCGTCTCGTGCTTGTCGCCAGCCGTGCTCTTGGACTCCCCTTCTAAACTCCCCTGGAGCTCTTGAAATGCTGCCTGAGCCTGCTCAAGCCCCTCCTTCATGGAAGTCTCCAACGCCGCAACAATCAATGGCCGAATCGGCTCGATCATCTGAAAAGAATGCGCCAGGTTCCGTCAACCTTGACCATTTCAGACGAGAGCCCTTCCGCCGTTGGAAATTCTGCATGCACAATGATGATCTCCTCCGTTTCCTGCTCTGCACGCAAAAACATGTCGTCCCATTCTGCTGCTCGCAAAGCAACCCGGCGCTCATGTGCTTCAGCAAACGCGCCCCCATCGGACAAAAAAGCCGAAGCTTCAGCCCGGTATGAGGCAAAGCGCGGAAGAACAAAACGGGCCACCCAAGCCTCCGCCTCTTCCCAGCTGCCAGCATCCAAGGCTTGGCTGTAGGCTGTGAAAACCCTCTTCTGCTCCGGGTCGAGCGCGTAAAGGTTGTCCTCTACCCACCATGCGTCCTCCTTTTGGGACATCGTCAGAAAACTGTAAGAACGTCCATCGGGGTCCACCTGAATGCGGTATCGACCTTTATCAGAAGAGGAAGGCATACAGGAATAAACAGAAACCGCCAGCCGCTGCTTAGCAATGGACTTTTCCTTCCGAGCCCGCTCCTGAACCTCCTCAGAAAAACCAAGTATGCGGCGGTTGGAACGGTCCAAATCCCAAGATGTCCATTCTGCCCAAGCCCCCCTTCTTTCCGGATGCAGGTAGGCTGCAGCTGCATCTATATCTTCACTCAACTTGGCCTCTAGAAAACCCATGGCAAGTGGCTTCCAACCCTCTGGACAGGCGTTGTCTACACCTTGCGCCCAAGGAATCTGAAGGTGTCCCAAGCTCAACACCAAGAGGAACAGCGGTCTCAACTTTGACATGTCTCAAAATTCACGAATTCCATCGAGAGAATCGGTTTTTGCATCACAATGATGTGAAACCCCCCACTTCAGTGCCATTTACCCCACAAGTCAACCCTTCAAAACACCGGCTGTTTAGAACAGGAGTAGAAATGATGCATGGCATGAAAAGACCAAGAAATATGGCCGAAAAAGAGGGGACACGATGAAGGTGAGCTTGAATAACTGTCACGTTTGTTCGAGATTCGATGTAAAGAAATAGACACCCGTGCAACTTTCTTTAGAGAAGAGAGCTTTCCTACTTAGAACCTTTACCGACATGAGACATCTCTTATTCATTGGCCTTCTGGCCTTCGGATTTCTTGGGAATGCCCAAGACGACTGCCTGTTCGAAGCAGACATTGCAATCCACACTGAATTGTGGGGCGACGAGGTATCCTGGAACCTCTTAAACGAGGACGGAGTTGTTGTGGCCAGCGGCAGCGGTTATCAAAGCAATTCCAGTGATGCTCAGACTGTATGCTTGGAAGACTCGTGTTACACATTGGAGCTACACGACAGTTTTGGTGACGGATGGAATGGCGCCACCATTTCCATCAACTATGCTGCTCTTGGTATCATGGTGGGTCCATTGACGATGGAACAAGGATCATTTGCCGCATTTTCAGTCGGGTTCAGTCCAAGCTGCGGAGGAGACCTGATCGACAGCGACGGCAATGGCGGAGGCAACACCGACATCTGGGGGTGTACGGATCCTTTGGCCCTGAATTTCGACCCCTCTGCCAATGCGGATTGTTGCTGTCAATACCCCGTTGATTGCAGCGCGAGCAACACGTTGGAAATCATCCAAGCCTCCACTGACGACTCCTTTTGGGGCTTTGGAGAATTCTATGCAATGGGTGAAGACGGCTTGTATTGGTATCCTTCCTACGGTGATTTCGACGACTCCGGACAGTTGGTACAAGGGGGCTGTATCGAAGATGGGTGCTACAACCTCACCATTCACTCCAACAACTTCTATGGATTGGAAACCACACTTGAGGTTTTCCTCAACGGAGAGCTTCTCGAAACCATCGTCATTCCTGCAGACCTAGCGGTATATGAAACGTCGTTGGGCATCAATACAGACGGATGCACCTTGTTTGTACTGGGGTGCACCGACCCCGAGGCACCAAACTATAACCCAGCAGCCACGGACGACAATGGCACTTGCTTGGAACCCTGCGATTGCCCTGATGTCTACGATCCCGTTTGCGGCTACGATTATTACAGTGGCCAAACCCTGACCTTCAGCAACATTTGTGAACTCGAATGCGCAGAAGCTTTCTTTCAGTGGGAGGGCGATTGCAGCGAGCCACCAGTTTATGGCTGCACAGATCCAGAGGGGTTGAACTACGACCCAAATGCGACAGCAGAAAGCGGATGCCTCTACATGCCCGAGTGCGGCGAAGACCATTTGATCAGCATTTATTCGGTCAACAACCCGTTGGATTCCCTCGAGTTTGGTTGGTTCTCCCCTGTCAGCACGTATTTCACCAATGCGACCGGCTACGTCAACACTTTTGTGGGCTTGTACGATGAAAATGGGTACGCCTCTTATGGCTGCCTCTCGGACGGATGCTACAACTTCTACCTCGTCTCCAATGGCTTGGGCGGAGGAAGCGCAGAGGTCAGCATCGATGGAGAAGCCCCCATCACTTACACCATTGAAGACGATGCCTTCGAAGCGGTCTACGCTTTCGGTATCAATGAAACAGACTGCGAAATCTCCATCTTGGGTTGCACCGACCCAGAAGCCACCAACTACAATCCTCTGGCGACTGCGGACGACGGCTCTTGCGTGGTGCCCTTTACCTGTGACGAGGGGGTGGCCGGCCAATTGTATGTCTGCACTTTCTCCCAAGGCAACGAGGTGGCACTGACCATCACCGACAGCCAGGGAGAGGTACTCTACAGCCAGTCCGGTTTCCCTGACTTGACCATTGACTACATCGACGTTTGCCTTGACCCTGAAGAGTGCTATACCGCCACCATGAGCAACATTGCAGGAGGCGACTCTTGGAATGGTGGATACTTCTGGATCACAGCTGGAAACAGCGAGTGGGTCAACGGAGCTTTGTATGGAGCAACATCGGAGGACATTGAGTTTGGCTTGGCCGATGATTGTGGTGAAGACATCAGCGGAGGCAATGATCCGATTTGGGGTTGTACGGACCCCTTTGCTTTGAACTACGATGCCTTGGCGACTTACGATGATGGCAGCTGTTTCTATGACAACGTGGATACGTCCTTCGTCGATTGTGGCGACTTGAACACCGTTACGGGCCTCTTCTTCCAAGGAGGCGACCCCTTCATTGACGAGGTCAGCTGGGCCCTCCTGGATTCCACCGGCAACGCCGTGCTCATCGGACAAGGGGACAACCTCGGACCTGATGGGACACTCAGTGGCTACACCGCCTGCTTGGAGGATGGCTGCTATACCCTCGAGCTTTACGACAGCTTCGGCGACGGCTGGGGAGGTGGTCTGCTTATCCTAACCTCAGGAAACAGTGCCTTGACGTTCACGCTGGATGAGGGAGAATTTGCATCCTTCCCATTTGAAGTGGGTGCAGGATGCGGCGAAATCCTCACCATTTGGGGCTGCACCGACCCGGGCGCCACCAACTTCAACGCTGAGGCCGATGCCGAAGACGGGTCCTGTGAATACGCCTTCTGCCCATTGATCGAAGTCACGTTTGTAACCTACACCATGACAGATGGCGAAGAAGTGTCTTGGACCATGGAGGGGCTCGATGACACAACCGGGGATTCCACCTGGGTGTCTTCCAGTGCCATGGGAGATTTCGGCGCGCACACCTACACCGCTTGCATGGATGCAGGCTGCTACAGCATGACCTTGAGTGATGCCGGCAATGACGGATGGAACCAAGGTTGGCTCGAAGTGTGGATGGACGGCGACTTAATGACCACGGCCACTTTCGACCCCAACGGTGACAACACCATGAGCTTGGGCATCGGCACCGACTGCGGGGATGCGCCTGGCGTGACCGGTGGCAACACCAACTTCGGCATGAGCGGCTGGGACGACGCCGTAGACTTTAGCATCTACCCGACCCCCACTGGAGAGATCGTAAACATCCTCGGCGAAGGTTTTGACAATGAAGCTCCCGTAGTGGTTCGCGTCAAAGACCTGATGGGCAAGCTGGTCGTGGAAAGAATCGTGCAGCCCCAAGACGGTCCTGCAGCATGGGTTTTTGATGTGAGCGGATGGCCCGTCGGCATCTATTCAGCCGAGGGAACCCAAGGAGACAAAGTCGCTACAGGGAAGGTGATGGTCGCGCGATGACCTTGCGTTTACAAACTCTCGGTCCTTTCGCTTTACCGCGGAAAAAGGCCGCTGTAGTTTCGCGCTGAATACCCCTATCGGTATTAACAATTGTGGATAACGCTTGTTACCACGTTGTGAACGACAACGGACCTCCATAGGGGGTCCGTTTCGTTTTTATGCCCCACTATTGTCCTGTCAGCAACGACAACGCAGCGCTTCGGCGAGGCGACCCCTCCGGGGGTGAAGGGAAACCTTCTGTCGGACCCCCGAAAGAATGGCTTCGGCCAGGGCAGCGGGAAGAACCTCGGTTCTGTTGACCTCCAAAGCGAAAGCTGAGGAGTTGCCGACCTCCGGCGCAACGGCATCCTGAGAATGGATGGAGCCCAGCTCACCCGGGAGCAATCCCGCACCTGAACAATGGAGGCGCCGCACCCAACCGGTCTAACCGGTACTGCCTCGGCAGTGGGGGACCAAGACGAGAGTCGCGGTCATCTCTTCGGAGACAAGAGCGGTGAGTACCAAGGGTTTCGATCCGAAGTACTGAGGAAGGACTGGCCACCGAAAGGAAACCGGTCCGACATCGGGTCACCCTGTGTGACGCGATGCGCCAAAGAGCCCAGGGACAGGCACGCCGCAAGGCAGTTGACCCCGGGATGCTTGGGCCAGAAGGGGCAACCCCGAAGGCCGACTCAGTTCGCTCGCGAATTGAACCGCGCAGTCCGCAAGGAAGGCCGGGTGCATTCAGGACAAGTCAATGGTCATTGACCACGTCAGTTCCGACGCTTTGAGGTCCAGATCGCCTTTAAAAAGGCGAAGCATGAAGAACCCCCGTTACTTCATGAGCAGGACACCCCAGGGTGGGCCATGCCTGGAAGAATCCGCATCAGAAACAGAAGGCTTCGGCCGGAAGTGGACGGTGCGGATTTCTTATTTCCCACCATTTCTATGCGGTGAGGAGCATTCTCGACGGTTAGGGAAGTTCTCTTTTTGCAATGCGCTCCAAAGGACCAGGACATGCCTTTTGATGGCATGAAATACAACCAGAGACTACTGAGGAATATGCTTCCGAATTGGGGTGGTCATTGAATTCCAAGATCCGCTTTTCAAAGGCAATGGCCAATGCTTGGTAACCATCCACGAGCATACTGGAGTCCGTTGGCGCCAAGTCATTCAGGTCAAATTCCGTGAAGGCCGCACCATCCCAATCACCAACCTGTCCTAGAAACTGCGTGCGAAACCCCACCAACTCTGCATCCAAGTGACGCATAGATTCCGCCAGCGGACTGGTACGGTTGGGTTGGGTAGGTGCCAAGCGCGGCCCTGCAGAAGATGGTGATGTTCCACATCTGGCCAACACCATGGCTCCTGCTGCCAAGCAAATTACCGTCCATTGACGGCAACTGTTTGAGGGGAACTGCGCTGGCATCAATCTTCGATCATCACTCCCGTAGCGGTGAATGCAAGCTGCAATTCTGGCTCGGAAATGGACGCTATGTAGGCTTCAGATTCTCCCGCGTCTTCTGCATAGTGTCGGAGCATATCCACCGTCAACGTATCGAAGAAGGCCTCCCCTTCTACTACGGTTCGTTTTCCTTCAGCCCCTTCAGTAGGAACAAAAAACCCGTAATCGAGAAAACGAACGAAGACGGTATCCTCACCTGACGCCACATCCATCCAACATCCCTTCTTGGCGCAGGTAGCGGTGATTTCTCCTTCGAAACGAACCGCAGCCCTGCCCTCATTCTCCAAAGCTGAGCGAAGACCTTGGGCGTCCACTGTCTCATCCAAGTCGATCACTGACCCGTAAAACATCTGTCCTGATTCAGCTCCTCCCTCAATTGGGGCGCTGCTACCAGCACAACCCAAACCGGTTACAATTCCGATTGCCACTGCGGCCCAAAAGGGGCCATTACCCAACACATTCATCATGGTGGTAAACTAAACCAAAATGCAACATTCAAACATCAGCCGAACCTTGCTAAAAGAGCGTCTTTTCAAATCCTAACGGATTGTGCGCTTTGGGCCCAAACGGATGGAATTGATAAGTGTATTTCTTACACTTGCAGATCCGTACCGCATCCATGCGATTAAACACCGTTTTTCTTTCTGGCTTCAGCTGCATGAGCATCGGCTTCCTTTCAAGCTGCAGGCCCTCAGTTGCCCCTGATCTCTCAGAGAAAAAAACAGCTTTTGTAGACAGTGTACTTCGGACCATGTCCTTGGAAGACAAAGCCGGCGAGATGACGCAGCTTACGCTCGACATGGTATGTGTGGGCAAACCCTTTAAACTGGAAAAGCCCCACCGGCTGGACACCACAAAATTGCAGAAGGTTTTGGTGGACCTCAAGGTGGGCAGCATCCTGAATTGCGGAGGACACGCCTATAGCCCTGCCCAGTGGCACGAATTCATTAGCGGGATTCAGTCTGCGGCAGCCCAAAAAACGACAGGCATCCCCGTGTTGTATGGCATCGATGCCATCCATGGAGCAACCTACACTTCTGGCGCCGTGCTGGGGCCCCAACAAATCGGACTTGCGGCCACTTGGGACACCGCCTTGGTCCGCAAGTTTGCCGAGAATGCCGCTATTGAAGTGACCGCTTCGGGCATCCCTTGGAATTTCTCACCCGTTCTCGATGTAGCGCGCGATGCACGCTGGCCGAGGTTCTGGGAAACGTTTGGAGAGGCGCCTAAACTGGTCAGCGACATGGGCGTGGCCATGGTCAAAGGTTACCAGGAAGGCCCTGCCCCCATTGCTGCAACACTCAAACATTATGTCGGTTACAGCCGGCCGTTGACGGGAAAGGACAGAACGCCCGCTTGGATTCCAGAACGTCAACTGCGCCAGATCTTTTTGCCGCCCTTTGCAGCTGCCATCGACGCTGGTGCAGCCAGCATCATGGTCAACAGTGGCGAAGTCAATGGCATCCCCGTGCATGCAGACCATCACATCCTCACGGATATCCTGCGGGAGGACCTGGGTTTTGAGGGAATGGTGGTGACGGATTGGGAAGACATCAAGTACCTCTTCAAGCGCCACAAGGTCGCGGCGAATTACAAGGACGCGATCGAGATGGCCATCCATGCCGGCATCGACATGAGCATGGTTCCCGGAGACCTCAAATTTCCGGGATTGCTGATGGAACTGGTCCGCGAAGGCAGGATCTCAGAAGCCCGCATCGACGAAAGTGTGCGCCGCATTCTCAGCATGAAGTATGACCTCGGCCTCTTTCGCACAGGAGGCATGCCCCCTGCCCTTGCGGACTATCCCGCCAAAGAGAGCTTAGAAGGCACTGCCGCAAGGGCAGCATTGGAGAGCATCACCTTGCTCAAGAATGAAGGCCAGCACGCCGTCAATGAAGGCGACCCCATTCTGCCCATTGGTGGCAAGGGGCGCATCCTCGTCACGGGCCCTACCGCCAACAGCTTGAATGCCCTCAACGGAGGATGGACCGGAACATGGCAAGGGAGGGACACCACCTACAACACCCCGGGACGCCCCACTGCTGTTGAATCCATGAGGGAAGTCTTTGGTGAAGACCGCATTGCATTTGCGGGGGTGGACATGGATTTCACCGATGCCGACGTCGCCGACATCACCCGCAACTTGAACCCCGTCACCACCCAATGCGCCGTGGTCTTTTTGGGTGAAATGCCCTACACTGAGGGCAAGGGAAGCGTTGAAGACATCGAACTTTTTGACAACCAACAAAACCTGGTAAAAGCCCTTCATGGAAAGGGAATACCGGTCATTGGCGTCTATGCCGGTGGACGCCCAAGGACCTTCTCCAACATGGAGCCGATGCTCGACGCGTTTGTCATGGCCTACCTCCCTGGAGATTACGGTGCCCGCGCCATTGCTGACGTCCTCAGCGGAAACTTTAACCCCTCGGGCCGTCTGCCCTTCACCTGGCCGCGCTATGCCTCAGCGCACCTGACGTACGACCACAAGCACACCGAAAACCTGAGCGCAAAATTGGACTGGGGCGACTTTAACCCCCTGTACACCTTTGGAAGCGGCTTGTCCTATTCCAACGTGGAGACCACCTCCATCGCACTAACCGACAGCGTCTTCCAGATGGGAGATGTCATCGACATCACTGTGAGCCTTCAAAATACTGGGACACGATCCACCACGGAGACGGTCATCCTCTATTCCCAAGACCGCGTGGCGAGCATCACGCCGTCTGTAGATGAACTCAAGGCCTTCAAGCAGGTGGTTGTACCTGCTGGTGCCACCATTGAAGTGAACTTCAACGTTTCCACTGAGGGCTTAGGCTTCATTGGACAAGAGAACACCTACACCGTCGAGCCAGGGGCCTTTGGGCTGCGTGTGAAAGACCAAACCGTGGACTTCGAACTCATTCAGCAATCAAACAACAACCCATAAAGCATGAAACACCTTTACTCTTTATTGACGGCCATCCTGGTCGTTTC
>DDCX01000077.1 GCA_002336475.1 Flavobacteriales bacterium UBA1995
GTGCATCGGAGATGTGGACCTCGATGGGCACATTGGCGCAACAGACCTGTTGTACCTCCTGGGCAACTTCGGAACGTTCTGTAACGACGGCGCCGAGTAAACCCTGTTTTCATTTTCAATAAAGAAGGCGGCTCCACTTGGGGCCGCCTTTTTTTTTCGGTCCATTGACGCGCTGCGCATGCCCGGCCCGGCTTTTGTGCGCACACATGTTTGGGTACGGTTGTCTGTATTCAATTCGCCACCGTCAGCAAGATTACACAAGATGGGATGTAGCTTGTGCACTGAGCCTAACCGTTTTGCATGAAGCTGCACCTCATTGTCTTCTTGCTTTTTTCCGCATTCTATTCCAGCGCACAAAGCGCTCCGGACTGGACTCCGCTGCCTACACCCACCTCCGGGACCCTCTTGGGACAAGCCACCTTGGACGGATTCCCTTGCGAAGTGGGCGATTGGGTAGGTGGCTTCACCGAAAATGGACTCTGCGTTGGCGCATCTCCACTCATCATGGCGGATGGACTGGCCTACATCCAACTCGCCTTGTACGGGGATGACGGAACCACCCCAGATCCAGACGGGCTGACCCCAGGAGAGGATCTTGAACTGCGACTTTGGGACGCCTCACTCGACACAGTTTACGTCTACGAGGAGCCCATTGCAGGATGGATCAGCACCAACGGCGCGCCCATTCCCGGGCTTGACGACCCGACCAACAACTATGCATTTGGAGGACCGAGAGCCGGATGCACCGAACCTGGGTACTTTGAGTTTGACCCTTTGGCAGAACTCAACGATGGAAGCTGTAACACGCTCATCGCAGAAGGCTGCACCGACCCTGACTTTCTCGAATTCGACCCCAACGCCAACTTGGACAATGGGAGCTGTCTCACTCCTATTGTGCCTGGCTGCACCGATGCTGCCTTTTTGGAATTCAACCCCCAGGCCAACGCCGACGACGGCTCCTGCGCCACACCCTCCATCTTGGGCTGCACCAACGTCGACTACCAAGAGTTCAATGCCACAGCCAACACCGACGACGGTTCTTGCGCCAACCTTCACATCCTTGGCTGCACCAACCCCAACTTCTTTGAGTTCGATACCTTGGCCACATTGGACGATGGGTCTTGCGCTTCGGCCATCATCCCAGGTTGCACAGACCCTGTCGCGTGCAACTTCAACCCCGCAGCCAACGCAAACCAAGATTGCTTCTACCAAACGCTGATTCGCGACTGCAATGGAAGCTGCTATTTTGACTTCGATGGCGACGGTGTGTGTGACAGTGAAGAGGTGAGCGGATGCCGCTACCTGGCTGCCTGTAACTACGACCCCGCCGCCACCGACGATGACGGCTCCTGCATTTTCGTCCCAGAGGGACGCGATTGCGACGGCAACTGCCTCAGCGATCAAGACAACGACGGCACTTGCGATCAAGACGAAATTCTCGGCTGCACCGACTCAAATGCTGTCAACTTCCTAACCATCGCTACCGACGACAGCGGCGATTGTGCCTACCTGTCCTCCGGTTGCGCAGACCTCAACTTCGACGGCGCCGTGACGATCGGCGACCTGCTCATCATGCTGAGCCAATTCTCCAACTACTGCGTTGACCTCGACTTCGAATGACCCTGACCATGAACCTTCGATTGCTCCTCCTGGCCCTCACGGCCTCCCTGCCCCTCCTCTCCATCGCCCAAGTCGGCAATGGGGTGGTCTTCTACTCCGAAGCCAACCTTGCCTTCACCCCCACCACGGTGGACAGCACGACAATCCTGACGGTGGAATTGGGCAACGAAGTGGGCGTGGCCCAAACCGTCTCCCTGTCCGGCCTCGACGGCCCCTTCTCTCTCCTTGGACCGAGCGACATCACGATTGGCAGTGAAGCCTCCTCTACCCTCAGTCTCGCCTTTGCCCCCACCTCCCTCGGCGACTTCACCGACACCCTCCACGCGCAGGGTGCCGTCTTCGGCGAAGCGAACATCGTGCTGAGCGGCGAAGGCATTCAGGTCCTGCTCGAATGGTCCGCGGACACCCTTTATTTCGACACCACCGCCATCGGCGCCACCTCCTATCAAGACCTCATCATCACCAACGTGGGCAACGGCACCGCCGCCATCACCGACGTCATCATCGACAACGACGCCTTCTCGGTCGAATTCCTCGACCCGTACGTCCCACCCACCCCCCAGGCTCCTTGCTACACCATCCCCGCCAACGACTACGGCGGAGACTTTGACGTCCCCTACCGCGAGTTCTACCTCACCATCGAAGGCGGCGCCTTCCCCGACAACCTGTACTGGAACATCTACGATGCCTGGGGAGCCTACAATTACGACCAATGGGGCCCTGTGGCAGACTTTCCCATCTGCCTACCGGACAATTGGAACCTCCCCACCAACCCTGAAGAATTCTGCTGCTACAACTACTTCGAATTCTACACCTATCACGACCTCTTCAACCCCGTCTTCACGGACGGCATTGTCTTCACCATTCGGGACGAATGGAACAATGAAGTCTGGTCTTTCGACTTCGGCGACTGGCCCGACTGGGAATACAGCAGCCCAGCCCATGTAACAACAGCCAATCCACCAGCTGGACCAGACTTCACTCCCGGCTCAATCGGCGAAGGCCTCAGCACGATCGCCAGGGTATCATTTACCCCTGTAAATGCCGGAATTCTCGAAACCACTATTTCCCTATTAAACAACTCTAACTCACAAATGGGAATTCAACTATCATTAATGTCAATCGCCATTTCAGAAGTTGAAGGTGAATTTTGCAACAGCAACTGGACCTCAGATAATTCACCCTACTATCTATCTGATGACATCTTCATACCGGATAGCTGCTCATTTTCAATTTATCCAGGAACGCAAATAATCGGTGACAATCACAGCATAAAAGTCTTCGGGTCCTTGACATCTGTTGGAGCAGAAAATAACCTCATCCATTTTCAAGACGTCAACATAATCACACCGCTTCAGAACAACAGTACAATACTCAAGCACTGCCAATTTGACAACACGACTTCGCAACCCTCTATTGACGGCATCAATTGGGACTTTGGTTTCACTGGACAGATCGAAACATGGACTGCTCCAGCAACTGGCACGTATCGCATCACCGCAATAGGCGCAGAAGGCGGGTACAACACCTCTTCACCGACTACTCCTGGACGCGGCGCAATTATCGCCGGCGACTTCCAACTGGAACAAAACCAAACCCTACAACTTCTTGTAGGCCAAAGTCCAATAGACAACTCGGATGATGCCGCTGGAGGAGGCGGGACATATGTAGTTCACATTAATGACCCTCTCATTATTGCCGGTGGCGGCGGGGGCACCGACAACGATAGTAGCGACTTATGTCACGCCAACGCCACTATCGATGCAAATCCAGGCCAAGAATATGGCGCGGGATCTGATGGAGAGGGTGGGTATTCTGATGGCAGCTCAGGTGGTGGTGCCGGATGGAACAGCAATGGAGAAGGGTGCTCCATATCCGCCAAAAGATTTTTCGAAGGCGGATTCGGTGGAATCAGTCCGAGCGGAGCTGATTACAATGGCGGATTCGGTGGAGGCGGGTGCTCCGACGGAGGAAAAGCCGGCGGAGGAGGAGGCTTCACAGGCGGTGGATCCGGAAATGAATGGGCAGGGGGAGCCGGCTCACTCAACAACGGGGTTAACCAATCCAATATTGGCGGACTCGAAAACCCAAACACCGGTCACGGGTCACTCCATATTGAACTAATCTACAACAACACGGCTAATGAATTAATCATTTTTTCTGACAGTATATCGTTTGCCAATACGAACGTTAACAACTACAACACTGCTCTCAGCTCTGCCTCCAATCTTCTATTCACCTCCAACCAAATCCTTGGTTCCGGGGAGCTTCACATCAAATCACCTGACCTAACTGTATCAAATTCTGAAGTATTAATCGATAATGAACCCAGTGTATTTCAAATCCTAAACTCTGCCGCCACGTCATTCGACACTACATTTTCCTATTCCGGTAATATCGAGACCCTGATTTTACCCGACATGGCGATTCCCCCACTAACTATTGAAGCGCGGGGAGCTCAAGGTGGAAACTCCTGCTCATACACGGGTGGACTGGGAGCAACAATTATCGCGGAAAGTGCAATTCCTGAAGATCGCACCCTTTTAGTATTGGTTGGAGAACAACCTTTAACTGTGAACTACGCTGCCGGAGGAGGAGGAGGGAGTTTTGTTGCAACAACTTCTGACACCCCACTTGTTATAGCTGGCGGCGGTTCAGGAGCTACATGCTCCAACTATGGAAACCATGGTAGAACAACACAAAATGGAGGTGACGGCGACGGCTGTGCCAACAACGGAGGTACATCCGGGCTTGGTGGTGGCGACGCCCAGTATTGTAATGATGGAACTGGAGGAGCTGGTGGATTCTACACAGACGGAAGCGGGAATGGATCATACGGATCTCAACATGGCTTCGGCTTTCTCAATGGGGGCTCGGGCGGAGCTTCCGTCTCAGGTGATGCCAATGGAGGCTTTGGAGGAGGAGGAGGAACTCACGCATCCAATACAGGCGGCGGGCCAGGAGGTGGATACTCCGGAGGAGGGGCTCCTTATCATGGTGAAGGATATAGCGGCGGCGGCGGCGGCTCATTCTATGTAGGGGAGCTAATCAGCTCACAACAAGGAGCAAACCAAGGAAATGGTCTAGTTACCATCCACGCACCAATGTCCATTCCAGACTCAGCTGTTTATGAATTTTGGCCTGAGAACTTCAAAACATCCATAGTGTGTCACTCACTTCAAGTGAATAATTCACACTTCCATTCTTCCACAGCCCTCTCTAGTCTCTCAGCTGGCATTAGCACCGCAGAAATTGACAGCTCCCATTTTGCTGGATTAGAATTGTTCGGCTCGCAAGTTATCGGCGCGACCCACTCTCAATTCTCCCACAGTAATTCAAATGGCATAACTGCACATGACCAATTAACATGCAGCTTGACCGGATGCACTATTGAAGAGAATATAGAGGATGGTATCCGGCTCAATGGAAACCAATGCAACTTAAATATCCAATATTGCTTTCTTCGATCCAACGGGGAAAACGGAGTCAAAATTGGACAACAATCATCATTGAACATTTCGAATAGCCTTATCTCATCCAACGGAACAAACGGCATATTCAGCTATGGATCAATTCAGGCCGATTATTGTACGATTGTTTACAATGGAACAAAAGGAACATCCTCCTCGGACTTCTCAACGATTAACAATAGCATTATTTGGTTCAATGGAGGTGTACCGCAGATGGGAACCTCTAATACATATGCTGCCAGCTACACGAACGTTCAGGGTATCAATGCGCTGTTGACGTCGACTGAGTTTGCGTGGGGCGACGGGTGCATTGGGACGGATCCGGTGTTGGCGGATTCGCTGGGACACCTTAATCCGTTCTCACCCTGTGTGGATGGCGGCATGCCCTGGGAGCAGGATGCGCACATCCCCTATGGTCTCGGCAGCAGTCGGGCGGACATGGGCATGTATGGTGGACCGGCCAACGCCTACTGGGGCGGGCAAGCCCCGCCGGACGGGGCCGTGGTCATCACGGACCTCTTTGACATCCCGCAAGACCAAGGCGGAAAGCTGGGCATGCACTTTACTGCGTCGCCCTTTGATTTCGGAGGACTCGGATTCAACGTGACGCACTACTCCGTGTGGCGCGACCTGTCGCTTGGAAGCGATGTGCCGACCATCGTGGGAGATGGCAACTGGGAGCAGATTGGAATGTTGCCCGCCCAAGGGTTCAGCCAATACGGCTATACCGCCGAGACGTTGGTCGACGCGACCCCAGGCGATACGACCTGCCTGTCCAGTTTCATCGTCATCGCGCACACCACGGACGACAACATTTACTGGGTGTCAGACGTGGCGGCCGCCTGCAGCTATGACAACCTCGCGCCGCTCGCGCCGGAGTTGGATGGAGACGTGTTGCTCGAAGAGCCCGATTCGCCTGTGGTGGTGGTCTCTTGGCCGGCGCCGGAGGAAGAGGATTACGCCTATACCGTCATCGAACGGGCCGACGGCATGTCGACCAATGTGGTCGGCGACACCCTGTTGCTCGATGAGAATGTCGTTGTGGGTTCCACTTATGAGTACTTCGGCTACCACCTGGACCTCAATGGCAACCCTTCCGACACGGCCTATGTCACCGTGGTGGTGGGTGCCCAGCGGGATGTGATTCCGTTGAAGGCGGGGTGGAACCTCATTTCGTTGGATCGGGCGCCTGTGGATGCTTCGGTGGGTGCCGTGATGGCCGACTTGGCGCCGGGCAACTTGCTTTATGTGACGGGCTTTGATGCTGGCGCCACGTTCTATGATCCTTCTGGTTTGGCGTTTTTGAATACGATGGGTGCGCTAGAGGATGGCTATGGATACTGGGTTAAGGTTGCAGCAGACGATACGTTGCGCGTAGAAGGTGAAGCGCTGCCCGCCGGGCTCCTGCCAGACTTGGACAGCGGCTGGAATTTGGTGGGATACACGGCTTCGGGAGCTGCTTCTCCAGGCGCTGTATTTGCCGACTTGTTGGCAGACGACGCCTTGGAATATGTGACCGGATTCGATGCGGGGGTGTCCATCTACGACCCAACAGGACTGCCCTTCCTGAACTCATTGACCGCCATGGAAAACGGTTTTGGCTATTGGGTGAAGACGTCGGCAGACTTTGCCGGCATGGCGGAGACCAACCGGGCAGGCATGGGCCAACCCAACCCCAACTACATGGTCCTCAATGGCACGTCCAACTTGGGCCACCATGCAGGCCAGACGGTGGCAGTGGTGACCGCGTCTGGTGAAACTGCAGCCGAGATACTCATCCTCGAAGGCGGACATTTGATGACCACCCCCGTTTATGGTTCTGGGCCCGCGGGAATCCGTGGCATCGCTCAAGGTGAAGACCTGTATTTGGAGTTCAATGGAGAGCGGACCGAGGCCGTGGCGCAATGGAACGGCGGAATGGAGCACGTGAAATTGGATGTTGCTTTCTCCGAACCCGAATTTTCTGTGTTCCCGAACCCCGCCGCGGACCGCGTGGACATCTGGTGGTCGCAATCCAAGACTGGCGCAACGCAGTTAGACATCCTCGATGCCACAGGACGCTTGGTTCTATCCAAAGCCCTCGGCTCCTTGCCCCTTGGAAAACAGCAAGTCACCCTTTCTGTGTCTGACCTTTCGCCAGGCGCGTATGAGGTGCGCTTGATGACAGAAGGGCAATCCATGTTCCAGTCCTCTTTGCACCGCATGGAGTGATTTGGGGACCACCTATCGAATCCTTGTAATTTGGGGGGGTGAAGAAGACATTCATCCCCCCTCTTTTTTTGCTGCCCTCTCTCCTGCTGGCGCAGCCGGCTGAGTGGGTACCGGTGCCGACCAATGCGGCGGGGACGCTGCTGGGGACGGTGACGGTGGGTGGAGAGCCCGCGCAGGCCGGCGACTGGGTGGCCGCGTTTGATGAGTCGGGGGTGTGTGCCGGGGCGACCGAAGTGGTCCTGAACGACGG
>DDCX01000012.1:0-2333 GCA_002336475.1 Flavobacteriales bacterium UBA1995
CACGTGGTCCGCGTCGAGTAGCCCGAGCGGCAAGGCCCCCCATTCCTTCTCGTTGGCTGCTGTAAAGCCGCCCAGAAAGCGGGTTCGGTTTCCATCCCAGACATACAGAACCGCTCCAACAGGCAAGTCGAAACTGCTGAGGTGCAGGCCGATTCCGGTTGCACCTGGGCAATGGATTCCGAGCCGCCAAATCCAGCGGTCTTTTTCCAAAGTCCACACGCCGGCATCTTCCAGACCCAAGTCGACTTCCCTTTCCACTCCAAACCGCCAAGGCGCTTCTTTGAATTGATCGGTCACTGCGTCCTCTGCTGACAAGACTTCCAAGTCCAGTTCGGCTGTGGTCAGTTCCGGATAATCGGCTTGAAAATCAGGCTGTCCCCACTTCCAAGGTGCTCCGCCTTGCGAAACCTGAGCGGACAAGGTTCCACTCAGGATCGCAAGGGCGATGAAAAAGAAAAAGCGGTACGTCATTCGCAGCTCGTTCCGAAGATGGCGAGCATGACCAACATGTCGGAAGTGGTGACGCCACCATCGCCATTCATGTCATAACCACATCCTGTGATGCAACCGAAGTCACCGAGCAGAATCAGAAGGTCTGCAATGCCGATCAGGCCATCACTGTTGAAGTCTCCAAAGCACTCATAAACCTCTTGGAAGGAGAGGCTTTCCTGCAGGATTTGTGGGTTTTCGCCATCGGATGTCCGGGTCTGGAGGTTGACCGTAAGGTTGACTTCTCCATCTGTTGTGAGTTGGGCAATCAACACGCGGCCGTCCGCATCAGGGAATGCTGTAGGCTCTAGGTCGGGATAGATGAAGACAGAGCCTCCATTCACGTTGTCGGCAATCAGAGCGCCACCTGAACCTTCAAATGCTGCAAAGTCAAGGCCAATGGAGCTGACGTCTGCCGTGTTGTCTTCTCCACCTACAGTGACCCAACTGTCAAATGCGAGCAGCGAGTCTACCGGCAATAAGAGGGGGTTGTAGTCTACACCCAGCGCGCCACCCAATGGGTTCTGATAGAACGTTGTCGTGGTGTTGATCGAGAGGGGTACGGAGTCGAAACCATAGACGGCCACCAACTGCTCGGTAGGGTCTGCAAACTCAGCCCAAACCCGGTAGGTGGTCATGCCGTTGACGGTGTTTTGTCCCACGACGTCATAGCCGAGTTGCACAAAGCTGCTTTGGGCGAGCTCATCTTCATCGCATATCCCGTCGTTGTCTTGGTCGTTGATGCAGGTTCCATCACAGTTCAAGTTGTCGGCAGGAGGGTAGGTGCAAGAACCATCGTCCTCGGTGGCGGTGGGGTTGTAGTTGCAAGCCTCAGGGTCGGTGCAGCCACCACAGGTGCTGTTGTCTCCACCACAAACGCCACAACTGTCATCGAAGAGGCAAGACCCGTCGTCGATGGTGGCCTCCGGATCGTAGTTACAAGCTGACGGAAGGGTACATCCCGAGCAACTGAAGTCGCAGGTTCCGTTGTCAATGCCCGCCTCGGGGTCGTAGTTGCACGCTGTGGGGTCGGTGCATCCAAAGTTGAGGTTGTCCGTGCAGAAGGAGATGGATTCACCATCACCATAGTCGTTTCCAGCAGCGACGAGCACGTCGTCTACCGTCAACGTGTAACCACCTGGGGCATAGATGCCGTCACCGAAGCTGTCAGAAATCGTGAAGGTGTAGCAACCTTCACCGGCACAAACAAGCTCTTCAATTGTGGCAGATGCATTCGAGTAAGGACCGCCAGAAGCCACCACATTGCTTGCGTCGTCAATCAAGCTCCAAGTAATCTCTTCGGGATAGATGTCCGTTGTGATGCTCACAACGATGGCAACACCATCGCCCACGCAACTGCCATCGTCAATGGTGGCATCGGCATCGTAATTACAGCTGGCAGGGTCCGTACAGCCATAGCAGCTGAAATCGCAGGTGCCACTGTCAAAGATGGCGGCGGGGTCGTAGTTGCAGGCCGCAGCATCTGTACATCCAAAGTCACCGCCAACACAGAAAGTGGTGGCGTCTGCAGCGCCGAAGGATCCGCCTGAAGCGACCACAGCACCGTCGGCTGTAAGCTCATATGACCCTTCGCCGTATGTGCAGCAAAGTCCATCGCCGAAGCTGTCCAGCATGGTGAAGGTGTAGCAGCCATCTCCAGCACAGAAGTTCTCTACCACTGTCGCACCAACGTCTGCATAGGGGCCACCAGAAGCGATGCTTGTACCTGAAGAATCGGTCAATGTCCAGGTGGTTTCAGCGGGGTAATTGTCCAGCACAATGGTCAAGACAAAGGGCAGTCCGTCGGCAAGACAAGAACCGTCGTCGACAACCGCTGCGGGGTC
>DDCX01000012.1:2444-27453 GCA_002336475.1 Flavobacteriales bacterium UBA1995
GTGGCGTCGGCGTTGTAATTGCATGAAGCAGGGTCTGTACATCCGTCGATCACGCCGCCCACGCACACGTCCTGTATGGTGATGTCCGCTACATAAGTCACGCTTCCGGCCGAAGCGTAACCGTTGATCAATTGGACGCTCCAAGTTCCGTCTCCAGAGAAGCCAGCAGCGCTCAAGTCAACAGAAGCTGAATAAATGCCTGAAGCATCGACAGCCCAATCGCCTGGCCACAGAGTGTAATTGCCGAGGTCGTTACACCCAGCGGTTACGCTTGCCGTAAACCCGCCAAATTCAATGCACTCTCCCGATGGTGATGTGAGTACCACCAACAGGTCTGCAGGCCAACTGCCTGTGCTTGAGGTGTAATCCAAAACGATATCCAGTCCGGCCACCTCTCCAGTTCCATCGAATGTGACCGCGGTACCCGCGATTCCGCCAGACAGGGACTCCGTAATATTCAGTTCAGTAAAGCAGTCACAGACGCCCCCAATCGGAGCGAAATAGCAAGTGCCGTCATCCAACGTAGCCGAAGGGTCGTAGTTGCAGGCCGTGGAGTCTGTGCATCCTGCGCAGCTCGAACCGTCTCCGGCGCACACACCACAAACGTCTACATCTGCGCAGCTGCCGTCATCGACAGTGGCGTCCGGGTTGTAGTTACAGAATGTGCTGTCTGTGCAGCCCAAGCATGAATAGTCGCAGGTTCCGTCATCTGCGATGGCCTCTGAGTTGTAGTTGCAAGCTGTAGCATCGGTGCAACCCAAAACGATATCTCCGACACACACTTCCGAGGATTCGCTCGCGCCAAATGCACCACCTGAAGCCAAGACTACACCTCCAATGGAGAATTCATATCCGCCATTGCCATAGGCGCAACACATCCCATCGCCGAAGCTGTCAAACACAGTCAGGGTGTAGCAGCCCTCTGCGATGCAACCGGTCTCGACCACCACTCCAGATCCAGCATAAGCGCCGCCTGAAAGGACGGTGTTGCCATTGGCGTCATCCACGGTCCACGTGGTCTCGCCTGGGTAATTGTCCAAGGTGAGCGTCATGGTGACATCGATGCCTTGGGAATCCAGCGAGAAGTTGCTGGTACCACTGTCATTCGATGTGTTTTCGTCCACTCCTCCATTGGGGCTAGAGACGGTGACATTGAACACATGGGCTCCATCTCCTGGCGTTTGGACAGGGAGAATGATGTCGTCTGTTTGTCCAAAGTCCAAGGAGCCTGTCCATGCGAAAGTGGAAGAAGTGCCGCCATCGATGTCATAAGTAATGGTGGCTGAAGTGAGCACGTTCGCACCATTGTTGAACAGGGTAAGAGAAGGTGTTACCTCTGTACTGCAGGAGAAACCGTTGGGCTCATTGACGCTGAGAATGGAGGCATCCAGGTCAAAATCTGGAACCGCTGGGAGACAGCCATTCGAGGTCAAAATCCCCGCTCGGGTGCCGCCCGGTGTAAAGAGGGCTTGCATGCGGTCGCCCTGTCCTTGGGAGAAAACATTCATGCAGCCGTCATCGGAGTAGTCCATGTAATTCTGGACCATGTCCTCAGAGCTACAGCTGACACTTCCCAAGTTGCACCCGTAATTGGCGCCATCTGATTCAGGAGTATCTGCGACGAAATCGTCTGCCCCACAAGGACCGTCTCCCCAGATGTGACGCAGGTTTAACCAGTGGCCCACCTCGTGGGTGGCTGTGCGACCGAGGTTGTAAGCTCCGGCTCCGGGGCCGTCAATCCCTACGAATTGATAGCCGCATACGATGCCGTCAGTGGCTGCATTTCCTCCTGGGAATTGAGCGTAACCGAGGAGTCCACCCCCGAGGTTACACACCCAGAAATTCATGTATTCATCCGCAGGCCAGGCGTCAGATCCGCCCTGGCTGGTGAACTTGACCGCATCGCTGGAACCGAAAGCTCCCGAGGTGGTCGGGACGCGGAGAATGCCCGATGATGGCGCGCCATTGGGGTCGCGGGTCGCCAGACAGAATTCGATTTCGGTATCCGCCGCCTGTGGCCAAATGTTGTCCTGATCCGCATTGAGTCTGCGGAAGTCATCATTGAGAACCTGAAGCTGTTCAAATAGTTGGTCATCTGAGATGTTCTCAGTGCCGTTGGCATACACCACATGGAAGACCACCGGGATGGTCACCACCACAGGTTGCATCTGAGCACCATTGGCACGCGCTTCCTCACGGGATTGCACAAACTGAGCAGTATGACGCTCTAAATCGGCTTGTCGCTTGGCGTAAACACCGTCTAAGCCCATCATTTGGACGTGCTTTTCGTGGGCTGCACACTGTCGTTGAGCAGGTGCTTCTGGGGTCTTAATTTGACCCACGACAGACGAGCTGCCCAGGGTTAAGGCAAGGAGTACAGAGAAAAATCTCATGGTTTGGTAAGGGTTTCTGCTGGCAAACAGGTCTTGCTCTCAATAGGTTGCATCTGAGCACCATTGGCGCGCGCTTCCTCACGGGATTGCACAAACTGAGCAGTATGACGCTCTAAATCGGCTTGTCGCTTGGCGTAAACACCGTCTAAGCCCATCATTTGGACGTGCTTTTCGTGGGCTGCACACTGTCGTTGAGCAGGTGCTTCTGGGGTCTTAATTTGACCCACGACAGACGAACTGCCCAAGGTCAAGGCAAGGAGTACAGAGAAAAATCTCATGGTTTGGTAAGGGTTTCTGCTGGCAAACAGGTCTTGCTCTCAATATGCACAAGAAGTGCTAATCCGCCCAAAAATTATATGTGAGGTTCTACAGGGATTTGTCGATGCTAAGGTTGGAGACATGATGATTTGGTGTAAATTTGCCGTCCCAAGCGAGAATAGCTCAGTTGGTAGAGCACAACCTTGCCAAGGTTGGGGTCGCGAGTTCGAGTCTCGTTTCTCGCTCAAGAAAGGACGTCCAGTGGACGTCCTTTTTTTGTTTCCATGGATGGCTCAGCGAGCGGCCTCGATGGCTTTGGCAATGCGCAATGCAGCACCACCATGGGTGTTCAACCATTGGGCCGCTTGAGCTCCTGCTTTTGCGCGGTTTTCCGCCTCCATCATCCAATCTGAAGTGCACCTGGCCAAGTCTGAGGGGGTCTTGCACATGCGGGCAGCACCGCATTGGATCAGGGCTTCGATCTCGCGAAAACCTGCCACCGCAGGTCCGAACAACACTGGAAGTCCAAAAGCAGCAGGCTCCAAAACGTTGTGGACCCCCTGGCCCCATCCGCCGCCAACAACGGCCAAATCGCCCAAGCCGTAAGCATACTTCAGGATGCCTATGCGGTCGAGTATGAGGATGGAGGAGGAGGGCATTGCAGCGGAGACTTCCCCTGAATTCCATGATGAGAAGCGCACCGCATCCGGGTGCTGGCTCCACCCATCGACGTGACGCCCGTTGATGTCATGGGGTGCACACAGCACCGCCCATTGATCATGGCCGTCCAAAATGTCAGCCAGCGCGCGCCATTCTGGAGGCCATGCGCTGCCGACCACAAGGAGACGGCGCCCACCCGCCCATGTGCGAATCTGCTCCAAGGCGTGCGCGGTGTTGAGGGGAGGGGTTGACTGCGCGGTTTTCCTGACTTGGTCCACCCTTGGATCGCCCGTGACCTCTGCGTTTATGCCACTTGAACGCGCCACTTCGGCCGATGCTGCGTCTTGGACTTGAAGCGTGGTCAGCAGGCCCAGCTGCCGGCGCATCCATTGGCCCATCCAGCCCATGGGATGGCGGCCATGGTCAAAGCGCGCGGCGACCAAATGGACACGTGTTCCTGAATCGACATAACGACGGATTAACTCTGGCCACAGCTCATATTTGACGAGGATGAGGTCCGAGACTTCGAGAGCACCGACCCATTTGCGCATGGCGCGGGGTTGATCAAATGGCAAGTAGTCCACGTGATCGGCCTGAGATTCCTGCACGCCTTCGATGCCAGATGGGGAGAAAAAAGTGAGCAGGATGGGTTGGTCCGGGTGACGCTCGCGCCATTGCTTCAAGACTGGCGCCCCCTGCTCGTATTCACCCAAGGAAGCGCAGTGAATGTGCATCCAAGGTTCTGTTCTGCCTTGGGCACGTGCTGCTTGGACCGCCTGTTGTATGCGTTTTGCCCATCCTTTTCTTCCATGCCACGCAGCCCGTGCTTTGGTGTGTCCACATGCTGCTGCCAGTCTCAATCCAGCAGTGAGCACGACAATGACGATGCGATAGGCGGTCAACATTTAGGGCTTAATGGTAGTAATCCACGTCAGTGGAGCGCGGCTTGAGCCTCAGTATCCAAGCCGCAAACACTCCAATGGTGCCGTCTTTCCGTGGCCCTTCGTCGGCCATCATGGTATCGGCATTCCAGACCCTGTTGGGTTGAAGGTTTCCCAACATGGCCTCGACCCCACATTGAAAACGGACAAGACCGTTGCTCGAGTCGTGCACATAGCCCAGCCTTGGCATGACCATCAGGCCTCCGGTCAGTCGGTCGTACCCTTTGATGTGCGGTTCATCAAGTTGGGTCAAGCGGTTGCCCCGGTTTTGGAAATGCACTTTGTGCTCCCAATAACCGCCCAAAACTTCCAGCAATAGACCAGACCCGCTCGACAAGAAATCCGTTGGGAAAAGGCGCCCTGCTGAGAGCGAAAAAACGGTGCCCCTTTGCTGGGCAGTCACCAATGCGATGCGGCCTTCATTGTCGATGATGCGCCCGCTTGGGTCTCGCAGGTTGACCAGCAGCCCAGGCTCCCGAACGTCCGACCCCGTTTGAAAACGGTAATGCACCCCCCATCGCCATCCCACTGCAGACAGGTGGTACACAGAGAGCCCCACGGTGTTGGACAATCCAAACCGCTCGGATAACGCTTTGTTTGGCGCCTGTCCTCCAACGTGAATGGCCGCTTGAAAGCCAGGGTCAAAGCCGCCCTCAGCTGGAGATTCTCCCGCCCCTTGTGCCCAAGAGGTGCCTTGCAGCAGGGCCAGAGCCGCAATGAGGAGCTTTGATTTGATGTTCATTTCAGTGGAATGGACAATCCAACAGTAAGGTCATTCATCATGGAGCCTCCTGTCATTTGTGCAAAGAGGGTCCAATCTTTGTAGGTATAGCGGCCACCAATGTGCGCTGCAAGTTGGAAACCGCCATTGACACTGCCCGAGTATGCTCCCGGCAAGTTTTGACCGCCTGCCCATTTGAAATTGTGGGCGAACCAGGTGAACGTCAACCCGGCGAAAAAGTCAAATGGAGGGGGCGCCAATTCCACAAAGTGATAGTGCCCTTGTGCACCCAGACCCAGAAACTGGTGCCTCCATGAACCGGCCGCACCACCTTCGGTATAGCTCCTGTAGCTTGCCATCACACCCGCTGAAATGTGTTCGTCCAGAGACTGCTCCAATTCCACGAAAATGGGCAGCCCACGGTTGCTCATTCCCAAGCCTACATTGACCACATCAAACCTGTCCATGCTGCTTCTTCCCAACTGCGCACAGGCGTCGAAAGGGCAAATAACCAGGGCCAGCAATGAGGCGAATGCCAAGGTCGTATAAACGCGGTGATTTGAGCCCATTAACCGATGTATGTGAGTATTAAGTCGACAGAAATGCGTATATTGCCGCCTAGTCGGATTTGAGTCTAATGAGATTGTCGTTGCATTTTATCCCCTTCCTCCGATTAAGGCAATTTGCATCCTACGGTCCATCCTTTCCGTGCGTTTCCAAAATTTTGTGTGTACACCTGTGGTGGGCAATGTGCATTATTGCTGGATTGTGTGCTGTCTCAGTTGAAGTCCAGGCCCAAAACACATCGCCGCTCGACATTGATGTTGTGCTCGAGCCCGGTCATCTTTTTGAAGAAGGTTGGATCATCACTTCTCCTCGGTTCAGTTCCAACTTGACTTACCCCATGGTGATTGATCCTATGGGCCATCAAGTCTTTAATGAGTTGACGCCAAATCAGGGATTCTGTTTTGAACATCATCCCGAAGGGAGTTTGACATGGTTTTCTTCTCTAGGCGGTTACTGGGAAGTTCTGGACAGTTCTCTCCAAGTGACAAAAACCATAGGTTTTGACGGCGCCAATTCTGATTTTCATGACATAGAACTTCAGGAGAATGGGCATGCGCTCATTTTCGGTCGGGAAATTGTGGTGGTCAATGTTGCTGACAGCGTGCCAGATCCGGTGGATCCTGAACGCTCATTGATCGATTGCCTGATCCAGGAACAAGACACCATGGGCAATGTGGTTTGGTCGTGGAGAGGAACGGAGAACATTCCGCCAACTTGGTGCACGCACTGCAACTGGCAATCCAGTCTGTTGGACGCTTATCACCACAATGCATTCCAGACCCTGGACAATGGAGACATCTTGTTGTGCCTGCGCAACATGGACTTGGTTGTCAGGATTGACAAAGAGACCGGGGACATTGTCTGGTCGCTGGGTGGGCCATTTTCTGACTTCACTTTTGCCACGGCCGGATCGGCTTTTAAACACCCGCACGATGCGCAGTTGATCGGAGAAGACCACCTGATCTTGTTTGACAACGGCACAGGCAAGCCTGATGCGGTTTCCCGAGGGGTGGAATATGTCCTTGATTTTGAATCGCAAGTGGCCACGCAGCTGCAAGAGTGGGTTCATCCTGATGGCAGTTATGCGTCCTCACAAGGCAGCATTCAAAGGCTTCCAGAAGGCGGAACCCTGATTGGTTGGGGGACTGCGAGTTCCGATGACTATGGAGGCGGAATGGTCACCGAATACACAGCCGAAGGTGACCTGTGTGGCGGCATTTACTTTCCTTCGAACCACTTCACTTACCGGGCCCGGAAAGTGCCCACCGATGACTTGCCGATGCGGCAGGGGTGTCGCGATGAGCTGGCTTGTAATTATGACGCCTTGGCCGTTTTGGAAGGTCCCTGTTTCTCGCCTGGAGGGCCTTGTGACGATGGGAATCCATGCACTGAAAATGACACGTTGGGCGTCGATTGTCTGTGTGCAGGGACAGAGGTAGATCCATTGTCGATCGGGGGTTGCGCCGATTCATTGGCGGTCAATTTTGACCCCTGCGCTCTTGCTGGTTTGGACCTGGGCACGTGCCAGTATGAAGTCATGTTTAGGGCCGATGCCACGGCCTTGGACAGTTTGCCATCGGAGGTGACGCTCGTGATTGAAGACAGTCCCTATGCATTGACCCCAGGAGGATTTGGAACCTGGACGGGTTCTCTTTTGCTGGGCAACGGAAACTGGGATTACCAGTACATGGCCGATGGCGCGATAGAACCAGTGCAACGCACCCTTTCATTGGCCTGGCCGCTTTCAGAAGGTGTGCAAGAACAACGCGGTTGCATTGGACTTGCTGTTTCATCGTGTCCGGGCTGCAATGATCCAGACAACCCGGCGTTCAGCCCATTTGCCCTCGACGATGCGTTGTGCAGCGGCGGGCCTTCGGTTGGATGTACCTCTGAACAAGCAGTCAATTTTAGTGCCCTGGCCATTTTTGATGATGGCAGCTGTCAATTCACCGCACAATCCGACTGCCCTTCAGACCTGGATGGAGATGGCATCGTTGGGGTTTCAGATGTCTTGGCACTCCTGACTTTTTTCGGCAGTTTTTGCCCTTGAGTTCAAGGGGCTTCACCGGCAGGTCCGTCCAATCTAAAGCCGACACCATGAAGGGTGCGCAGCGTCACTTTTGGGTCTGCCTTGAGGATTTTCCGCAGCCGGTTGATGTAGACGTCTAAGCTGCGCCCCACAAAATAGCCCGACGCCCCCCAGACCATGCGGCAAATCAAGTCGCGCTCTGTGGTGCGTCCTGCCCGTTGCAGTAAGATCTTCAGCACGTCGCCCTCTTTGGGGGTCAGCCGGCGTTCACCGCCGCTCCAAGTGATTTCATAGGATTCTGGGTCGTAACGCAAGTCGCCAAGGGCCAAGACACGGGGTTCAGCTTGTCCTTGTTGGTTGCGCTTGAGGACCGACCGCAGCCGGAGCAACAGCTCTTCATTGTCAAAGGGCTTGATCACATAGTCATCGGCGCCACATTTCAGTCCGTGCACGCGGTCTTCGACCCGGTCTCGTGCTGTGAGCAGCACAATTGGAAGGTGGGGCGCCACGACCCTCAGGTCTTGGGTCAATTCGAATCCATCCCTGCCTGGCAGCATGACATCGAGCAAAGCGAGGTCAAACCGCCCAGCGTGAAAAGTGGGCAAGGCTTCCAAACCGTCCCGCACCAATGTGACCTTGAACCCGTCCAGACGCAGCACATCATGCAGCAACAACCCCAGGGTGGGGTCGTCTTCGACCAGCAGCACTTGGGGGGCGTCCTGAGTCATGCTATGAGGGCGGGGAGTTCAACCGAAAAAGTGCTGCCTACACCGGGTTCACTGGAGCAGCTCACTGTTCCTCCGTGGGCCTTAACAATGGTGCTCACATAATGCAGACCGAGGCCGAATCCTTGAACGTCGTGTCGGTTGCCCGTTGGAACACGGTGAAACCGTTCGAAAATGCGCGCTTGGTGCATTTTGGGTATGCCCATGCCATTGTCCTCAACATCGACTTGCCAGTGTGGCTTGGGGCTGTCGACATAGGTGAGCGCCACTGTGATCTGCGGTGGGACCTCTCCGGCGTAACGAACCGCATTGTCCAAAAGGTTGCTGAGCACGCCATCAAGGTGGGTCCGGTCACCAGAGATTATGGGGTTGTCGCCGAGCGATGGAGGCCAGCTCTTGGTGTCCACCTGAAGCAGGACTTCTCCTCCATTGAGCGCAATGGAAGGGTAAATGGCCTCGATCGCTGCCTCTGCCCAGGAAACCACGCCAAAGTCCTCCTTCTGAAGGACTTGGGACTGCCCATCAAGGGTGGCGATTTCCATGACCTTTTCGACCTGACGGCGCATCCGACGGTTTTCAGAAAGGATGAGGTCCAAGTACCGGTTCCGACTCTTGGGGTCCGATCCAATGTCCTCCCGCTGCAACAGTTGTGCCCCAGATTCGATGGATGCAATGGGCGTTTTGAACTCGTGTGTCATGTTGTTGATGAAGTCGTCCCGGACTTCTGACAGGCGTTTTTGCTTGAGTACGATGACCACCGTGTAGACAAAAGTGCCCAAGACCAGGAGTTGCAGGAGGCTGGCAATCAGCCATCGGTCCAGCGACATGATCAAGTCGGCGCGGCGTTCGGGAAACCGGATGCCGAAATAGTGGCCGTCGCGATCGAAGCGGGGAGAGGGAGCGTTGTCTTCGGGCGCCTGACCAACCCGGCCACCATAGAGGATGCTGTCGCTGAAGCAATCGTAGATGGCATATTCAAAATCGGCAGAAAGAGCGGCACCTTCAAAGCTTTCACGCAACAGCGCTTCGAGTAAAAAAGGATGCAGGGTGTCGTTGAGGTTGGCCACGAAATAATTGGAGGAGGCCTGTTGCACAGGTTCGACCACGGCGCTGTCTCCGCGCATGGATTGGATGCGTTCCACCACCTCTGTCATGGCGGTGACCACACGATCGCTGAACTCCCTTTCGCTCAAGTCAGCCGCCTGCTGAAGCCACGTCAATTGCAACAGCAGTGTACCACCAATGGAGACCAAGCCCGTGAGGATGAGAATGCGGATTCGTTGTCTGGACACGGTTGCAAGTTTAGGGGCATTCCCACATCTGCAGTTCTTGATCAGAGGTCGAAGAATTGATGCCGTTGCCTTAGCTTCGGTCCATGGAACGTCGTTCGACATCTTTTGGTGCAAATGCCCGCCGGTGTTGCGGAGTGGCCTTGAAGGGAGTGTTGTTGCTCTGCGCAACAGCTTCAAATGCGGTTCAGGCGCAGCAGACTTTGGAGCTGGGTGGACTGTATCAAGGCGAAAACCTCTTGGTGGTCAACGACCCCAGTGCCGACGGCGTAGGTTTCTGTTGCTATGAGGTGAGGGTAAATGGCATGCTGACCTCAGATGCCGTCAATTCACATGCTTTTGAAGTGGATTTGGGTGCGCTAGGTTTGACCCTCGGTAAGGGTCTTTCTGTTCGATTAAAGCACCGAAGCGGTTGCGTTCCCAGGGTTCTCAATCCCGAAGTCATTCAGCCTATTCCCGGTTTTCAATTGGTCTCATTTGACGCTGCCCCGACAGGAGAAGTGTCTTGGGTCACTGAAGGCGAGCACGGCCGCATGCCTTTTGTCTTGCAGCAGTTCAAGTGGGGCAAGTGGGTCGATGTGGTGCGGCTCGATGGCAGAGGAGGTCCGGGCGAAAGGGCATATGCCACGGAGATACAGCCCATTCAAGGCGAAAACCTGCTCCGTTTGACACACCTCGCTCCCGATGGTACACTGGAAGTCAAAGGCGAGGTGAGGTTTGAAGGCGACGTGCCCGAAGTGACCATGTCCTATAGCGCTCGAAACCAAGTGGTGTCGTTCTCCAAGGCGACCCAATACGAGATTGTCGATGAGTTTGGCACCGTAGTCCTCCGTGGCGTGGGAAACCAAGCGACATTGCGCTATCTTTCACGTGGCGATTATTTCGTCAATTTCGGCGCTGGGACTGAGGTCCTGAAAAAGCGCTGAATCTGCAAGGAGTACAATTCCTTGCTGAAAAGCAGCAAACATGCCTGAACCCATTGCAACAGCCCACCAAGGGTTGACCTATAACAGCCAGCGGCCTGACATCGCGATTCCAGAATATGGGCGCGTAGTACATGAGTTGATCGCCCATTGCGTCACCATTGAAGACCGTGACGAACGCAACAAGTGTGCGGCAGCGATTGTGAGCGTGATGCGCACACTCATTCCCGGTTCCAAGGAAATGGCCGACCACGAGGAAAAGCTCTGGGGACATTTGCATGTCATGGCCAATTGGAGCCTGGACATTGACGGTCCTTTCCCACCTCCGGCCAAGCCAGAAGAAGATCCGGGGCCAGAGCGTTTGAGCTACACGCAGATGGGCAAGCGCCCTTCTTTCTATGGAAGGCTCGCAGAGGAATTGATCGAGAAGGCCAAAGCCATGCCCGAGGGCGAAGAGCGGAACGCGCTGTCGATGATGATTGCCAATTTGCTCAAGCGTCAGTACCTGACATGGAACAAGGGGGCGGTAGAAGACCCATTGATTCGCGCCCAGTTGCGCGAGATGTCAGGTGGTGCATTGGATGTGCCAGCTGAGGTGGAATTGGTGTCTTCAAGCGAAATCCTGAAGAGCAAGCGCAAGACGTCCAACAATTTCCGCAACCGCGGAGGTGGGGGCAAACGCAAGCGTTGATTCTGGTTTCTGCAGAAGGCCACGGTTGCCTTGTCGAAAACAACTGAGTTCACCCCTCGGACGGAAAAGGGTGTGGCCCAAATTGAGGGCCAAACCAATCAACCGTCATGGGCACTTTCGTCATCGAAGGGGGGCATTCCCTCAATGGATCCATTACCCCTCAAGGCGCTAAGAATGAAGCACTCCAAGTGGTATGTGCCGTTCTGCTTACCTCTGAGCCTGTTACCATTTCCAATTTGCCGGACATCGTGGATGTCAACAGGTTGATTGACCTGCTTTCGTCCATGGGAGTCAAGGTCGAAAAGTTGGATGCGGGTGCATTTAAGTTTCAATCCGATGACGTGAACCTCGGTTACCTCGAGGGAGAGGAGTTTCGTCAGAAAGGAGGAGGTTTGCGCGGAAGCGTCATGATCATGGGGCCTCTGCTGTCGCGCTTTGGGAAGGGATACATCCCCAAACCCGGCGGTGACAAAATTGGCCGCCGCCGCATGGACACGCACTTCATCGGGTTTGAGAATTTGGGCGCCAAGTTTACCTATGATGCAGGCGAGACCTTCTATCGGGCGGAAGCCCCCAATGGACTGAAGGGCAGCGACATGTTGCTCGATGAAGCGTCAGTTACAGGAACGGCCAACATCGTGATGGCGGCCGCATTGGCCAAGGGTACGACCACCATTTACAATGCAGCATGCGAACCTTACTTGCAGCAGTTGTGCAAGATGATCAACCGCATGGGGGGCAAGATTTCCGGTGTGGGATCCAACCTCCTGACCATCGAAGGGGTGGATTCGCTGGGGGGCTGTGAGCACCGCTGCCTGCCCGATATGATCGAGATTGGAAGCTTTATTGGTATGGCGGCCATGACCCGCGGCGAGGTGACCATTAAGGACGTCAGCTGGGACGACCTCGGCCAAATTCCTCGGGTCTTTGAGCGGATGGGCATCGGGATTGAACGCAGGGGCAACGACTTGCACGTACCGGCTCAGGACCATTATGAGATCGACACCTTCATTGACGGCTCCATCCTGACGGTAGCCGATGCGCCCTGGCCAGGCTTCACGCCTGACCTGTTGTCCATCTTGCTTGTGACAGCAACCCAAGCCAGGGGCAGCGTATTGGTTCACCAGAAGATGTTTGAGAGCCGGTTGTTTTTTGTGGACAAGCTCATTGACATGGGCGCCCAAATTATTCTGTGTGACCCCCACCGTGCTACGGTGATTGGCCTGGACCAAAAGACCCCTCTGCGCGGGGTAACCATGACGTCACCTGACATCCGTGCAGGAGTATCGCTCCTCATTGCTGCGCTCTCTGCAGAGGGCAGGTCTACCATCCACAACATTGGTCAGATTGACCGCGGGTATCAATACATTGAGCACCGTTTGCGCGCATTGGGTGCACATATAGAACGTTTGGCAGACTGAACAGGGCGAACCTCGCGTTCACTCCATAACTTTATAGACATGATGTTGTCCCTACGTCCTTCTCTTTCTTGTGTGGCCTTGATGGCGATGCTCATGGTCACATTTTCTGCGTCAGCCCAGGACCCTCGGATCGGCACTTCTGTCGGTGACTTGGCGCCAGAGCTCGTGCTGCAATCCCTAGAAGGAGACGAGATCAAGCTCAGCGACTTGCGGGGTCAGCTCGTGCTCGTTGATTTCTGGGCCAGTTGGTGCGGCCCCTGCCGCCGTGAGAACCCCAACGTGGTCAATGCGTTCAAGAAATACCGCAAGTCCAAGTTCAAATCTGCGGACGGTTTTGCCATCGCCAGTGTCTCTTTGGACCGCAAGCAGGAGAGCTGGGAGCGCGCCGTGAAGCAGGATCAACTCGATTGGGACTGGCATGGAAGCGACCTGGCAGGTTGGGAAAGCGAAGCCGCCTCACTGTACGGGGTCAGCAGCATTCCAATGAGCTTTTTGGTGGATGAAAACGGCGTTATCGTCGCCAAGAACTTGAGGGGCATGGAGCTCCATATCCAAATCGACCAGCACGTCGAGCGTCTCTGACAAGACTGACAGGTCTTGGCCTGTCGTCCTGACAACATTCACTTTTGCCTGACACGATGTCGGTCAAGCTTGTCATGGCATGTGGATTGCTTGCAGCACATCAAATTGCAGTCCCATGACCCAGCAACAGACGAACGAGGAAGAGACCATGCATGCAGGCAACCCTGCGGACCCTGCCCAAGCCACCGAATCCGCTGAGACTGGTGGTGAAAACGACCAGAATGAGGGTCAAGAAGAGGCAGGTGCCGAAGAGGCTCCTGAGGGCAATGGGCAGCAAGAGAATGCCGAAGATCCAGCCGTTTGGCGTGACAAATACCTGCGCCTCTACGCGGAATTCGACAATTTCAGGAAGCGCACCATGCGGGAGCGCGGAGAATTGGTGCGAAGCGCAGGCAGGGAGGTGACTGAGTCCTTGTTGCCTGTCTTGGATGACTTTGAGCGCGCCATGGCGGCATCAGAGGGCCAAGATTTGGAGCAATTGCGAGAGGGTTATGAGTTGATTGGCCAGAAAATGCGCGGCATTTTGGAGGCGCGCGGCCTTCAAAGAATGGAGGCGAAAGGAGCTGAATTCGATACGGACTTGCACGAGGCCATCACCCAGATTCCAGCCCCTGAACCTCAGATGATCGGCAAGGTGGTCGATGTGGTAGAGCCAGGATACAAACTTCACGACACCGTCCTCCGCTTCGCCAAAGTGGTGGTGGGCCATTGATCGAATACCATGTCGAAGCGCGATTTTTACGAAATCCTCGGCATTGACCGAGGAGCCTCAGAGGCAGACATTAAGAAGGCTTATCGGAAGCTGGCCATCAAGTACCACCCCGATAAGAATCCGGATGACAGTTCGGCTGAGTCGCGGTTCAAGGAGGCTGCAGAAGCCTACGAGGTGCTGAGCGATCAGAACAAGCGGGCCAAGTATGACCGCTTTGGACATGCGGGCGTTGGAGGTGCAGCCGGCGGAGGTGGTGGCATGAACATGGATGACATCTTCAGCCAGTTCGGAGACATTTTTGGCGGTGGTTTTGGAGATGCTTTTGGCGGCGGCGGAAGCCGTGGGCCACGCCGCACCAAGGGGTCCAACCTGCGCATTAAAGTGCAACTGACCCTCGAAGAAATTGCGGAAGGCGTGACCAAAAAGGTCAAGGTGTTCCGATTGGTTCAGGCTGAAGGCGTCGAATACGACACCTGCAATACCTGCGGTGGTACGGGACAGGTTCGCCGGGTGACCAACACCATTTTGGGCCAAATGCAAACGGCCTCTACCTGCCCTTCTTGCGGAGGTTTGGGAAAGGGCGTCAAGTCCAAGCCCAAGGATGCAGATGAACATGGCTTGCGCCGTGAAGAGTCCATTGTCGACATTGAAATCCCCGCTGGGGTCGAGGACAGCATGCAGCTCAACCTTCGCGGAAAAGGCAACGCGGCTCCTGCCGGCGGCATTCCTGGTGACATGCATGTGCAAATCCGGGAGCTCGATCACGATCAGTTTACCCGCAATGGGCGCAACCTGCACCTCGACCACCACCTCTCCTTCATTGAAGCGACGCTGGGGGCGAGTGTGGAAATCCCCTTGCTCAGTGGAAAGGCCAAAATCAAGGTCGAGGCGGGAACCCAAGGGGGCAAGATTGTCCGGCTCAAGGGCAAGGGCATGCCTTCTGTGGACAGTTATGGACGCGGAGATCTGTTGGTGAACCTCAACGTGTGGACGCCACAAGAATTGACCTCTGAGGAGCGCTCAACTTTGGAAAGCTGGAGGGAAGCCCCGAATTTCCAACCGTCTCCAGATCCACGAGAAAAAGGATTCTTTGATCGGGTGAGGGACATGTTTAGCTGATCGATGACCACCGCGCTCTCCATATCACAACTCGAGAAGTCTTTTGGGGCACAGCGCGTATTGGACGGGGTTTCCTTAGGTGTGCCCAAGGGGGCCATTGTCGGTTTGCTTGGGCCGAATGGCGCAGGAAAATCCACGCTCATTCGGAGCATCATGGGCATTGTGGAACCCGATGCGGGCTCCATTCAACTCGAAGGTCATCCTTGGAGCAGGGAGGCGGTGCGCGGGATTGGCTATCTCCCCGAGGAACGCGGTTTGTACAAGGACATGCGCGTGGGCGACCAAGCGGTATACTTTGCCCGATTGAAGGGCATGGCCAAGTCCGACGCTGTGAATGCCTTGAAGCTTTGGTTTGAAAAGCTCGAAGTCGAAGGGTGGTGGGACAAAAAAGTCACAGACATCTCGAAAGGGATGGCCCAAAAGATCCAGTTCATCTGCACCGTGGTGCACGACCCAGGGTTGTTGATCCTCGATGAACCCCTCAGCGGATTTGACCCCATCAATGCCCGGCGCATTGTCGATGAGGTGAGGGCGTTGGCTGCAGGTGGAACTTCCATACTCTTGTCCACCCATGACATGCCCAGCGTGGAGCGTCTCTGCGATGAAGTGGTCATGTTAAACGGTGGAAAGGTGGTGCTCTCCGGAGGCGCCGATGCCCTGCGGGAGGCCGGTTGGTCTGGCCAACAAGATGTGGTCTTCAAAGGCAATGACATTGCCTTTACCAATGCACTGGGTACACTCGGTCACCTCGAAGGCATTTCAGAGGAAGCCACTGAGGGTCTGCGTCGTGCCCATTTGCGGCTGCGCGATGGTGGGCGTCCAGGCCAGCTCTTGCATGCCTTGGGCGAAGCGGTAGAAGTCATCGAGTTCGTGAAAATCCGCCCGACCATGGAGTCTTTGTTTATCCAAGCCGTGGACCGCTCAGCGGCCGAAACTTCAGGACCGCGATGAGGGGCGGATTAATCGGCGCTGTCATCGCACGGGAGTGGCGCACAAGGGTGGTCAAACGCAGCTTTCTCATCGGGACGCTGCTCATGCCTTTTTTGGCTGTGGGGATTCTGGCCGGTACAGTCTTGCTCACCCAGGCTACAGATACTTCGAATGTGGTTTTGGTGGAAGATGCTCCAGGGCTGATTTCGCGCATTGACCCTGGCAGTGGTCAGGCGGTGCCCCGCTGTCCAGGGTGTTTTCCGGAGCGCGAAAAGCTCTCATACCGGTTTACACGAGAGGCACCTGCAGACAGTGTTTGGCTGGAAGAAGGAGTCACAGTGCTCGTGGAATACGATGCAGCTGTCCTGCAAAATCAGGCCGGCTATCTGGTGTATGACAAGTCGCCGGGCATGACGGCCAAGCGAAACATTGAGCGAGACCTCAGCAAGGCCATGGAGCATGCGCGTGTACTGGGGAGTACAGAGTTGGATTGGCAAGCCTACCAACGGCTCAAGTTTGACCTCAAATTGATCGACCGAGATGCCAACGACGACGGCGCTCGTGTGGATGGCGGTGGCGAGGAAATCAGAGGGACCATTGGCTTTTTATTCAGCGCTGTGTTGTTTCTGGTGTTGGCGGTATACGGAGGCGTGATCCTGCGCAGTGTGGTGGAGGAAAAGTCCAACCGGGTGGTCGAAGTGCTGATTGCAGCCGTGCGCCCCGAAGAGCTTCTGCTCGGCAAGGTCATTGGCATGGGGGCGGTGGCATTGACACAGCTTATGGCTTGGACTGTGCTCTCCACCTTGGCATTTTCTGTGTTTCAGTTTGCCTTCGACAGTGGCGCCTTGGGGGCGTCCATTCCAGGACAAGGTGAAGTCCCTACCGACTTGCTCACCGCCATGGCAGAGAATGAGCTCACCGCCATTTTGCTGGACATCAATTGGACATTGATGGTGATTTCGACCATCGGGTTCTTCGTAGGGGGGTACCTGCTGTATGGGAGCATCTATGCTGCCGTTGGAGGTTCGGTTCAATCGGAACAGGAGGGCCAAGGCATGGTCATGCCCATCATCATGCCCCTGATGTTCGCATACATCATCGGCAGTGGAGCCATGGCAAATCCAGAAATGGGTGCGCTGACCTGGCTCAGTTGGTTTCCCTTGACATCTCCCGTCATCATGCTTGTGCGCGTGGCGGTGGGTGTAGCATGGTGGGAAGTGGTCCTGTCTTGGGTGCTGCTCATGTTGAGTGCAAGACTGGTCTTGGGTCTGGCCGGACGCGCTTACCGCTATGGGGTGCTGCACACCGGAAAATCCACGGGATGGACCCTGTTGCTCCAATGGATCAGGGGCCATGGAAAGTGAGCGACGCACCCGCCTCGGAGTGGTGGATTGCGGTACAAATACGTTCACGCTTCATATAGCAGATGCAAAAGACGGCTCATGGGAGACCGTCTTCCGACAACACCGTTTTGTAAGGCTCGGACGCGACAGTTTTCGCAGCGGACGTTTGTCTCCCCAACGCGTGAGAAGGGGGCTCGATGTGCTGGGGGCTTTTGCCGATACCGCAAAGAATTACAGTGTAGACCAGGTGCGGGCTTTTGGGTGCAGTGCACTGCGTGACGCATCCAACGGGCCGCAGTTTGTGGCCGCTGCAGCCGAACGGGGGTGGCACATTGAGGTGGTCGATGGTCAAGCGGAGGCAGAGTGGATTCACTTGGGCGTCAAGGATACCTTGTCCCCAGAGGCACAGGGTTCGCATTCCGTTTTGACGGTAGACATTGGTGGAGGCAGCGTGGAACTCATCCATTGGAAACAGGAACAAATCCTCGGCCGTTGGAGTGTGGATTTAGGAGTGGCCAGGCTCACAGATTGGATCAAGCCCAAGGACCCCTTGAGCCAGCAGGACATTTCGTCCATGCGGCGCATCGTGGATGGTGCCATCGCGCCTGTCTTGCAATCGGTCAGCGCCCACCCACCACAAATCATGGTGGGGACCTCAGGGGCGTTCAATACCCTGATGACCTTAGAGGACTCCTCTGCTCCTTGGAAAAATCCAAGGGTCGCAGATGCTTTCAATACAGAGGTCTTGAGCGCCCGTTGTCTTGCTTTGGCCGCCGCGTCCAAAGCGGATTTACATCTGGTCGAGGGCATGCACCCGGACCGCATTCCATACATCAGTGTGGCGTGCGTGTTGATTGATCACCTGCTCCAAAGCTTCAGCTCGATTGATAGGGTGTACCGATCTCGGCACACTTTGGCAGAAGGGGCATTGGTGCACGGCGCCGCCTTGTCGTCTGAAAAGACCTCTGCTGGGCACTTAGGAGAGCCTGGCCTGGCTGCTTTGGAAGGCTGGCGCCCTCTCTTGGGGTGAGCATTGGGGTGGTTCGTGCCCCTGCACAACCGATATTCGCCACATGGCCCGCATCCTCATCATTGACGACGAACGTCTCATCCGACACGCCCTTCGCGACATCCTCGAGTATGAGCAGCATGTGATCGAAGAAGCAGAGGATGGAAACGCAGGACTCAAGGCCTTGCTGGCAGGAAAGTTTGATGCGGCGTTTTGTGATGTCAAAATGCCAGGAAAGGACGGCATTGAGGTGGTAGAGGCCTTGGCCTTGAAAGGTGTGGAGACGCCCGTGATCATGATGACGGGGCACGGCTCTGTAGAATTGGCGGTGCAAGCCCTCAAGGCTGGGGCCTATGATTTCATTGAAAAGCCCTTGGACCTCAACCGCGTATTGGTGGCCTTGCGCAATGCAACAGACCGCGAAGAGTTGCGCAAAGAGACGGTCGTTTTGCGCCAGCGCCAGCGCAAAAAAGGGGGCGTGGATATGGTTGGACAAAGTCCTGCCCTTGAGGAAATAAGATCTGTGGTGGCCAAAGTGGCACCCACCGATGCACGTGTGCTGATCACGGGTGCCAACGGCACGGGTAAGGAGGTCGTGGCCAGGAAAATCCACGCCATGAGTGAGCGGAGTGGGGCCCCGTTTGTCGAGGTGAACTGTGCGGCCATACCCTCGGAACTGATCGAGTCAGAACTCTTTGGTCACGAGAAGGGCGCTTTTACAAGTGCGGTCAAGCAACGGAAAGGGAGGTTTGAGCAGGCCCAAGGCGGTACGCTCTTTCTCGATGAAATAGGAGACATGGCGCTGTCGGCCCAGGCGAAGATGCTGAGGGCCTTACAAGAACGCGTCATCCAACGCGTTGGCGGAGACAAGAACATCAAGGTCGATGTGAGGGTGCTGGCCGCAACCAACAAAGACCTGGCCACGGAAATTGTGGAGGGGCGGTTTCGCGAGGATCTGTTTCACAGGCTCAACGTCATCCCCATCCGGGTGCCGTCTCTGGCAGAGCGCAGCACCGATGTGCCACTGTTGGTCGATCACTTCTTGGGCGGTGTCTCTGATGAGCTCGGGGTCGCGGCCCCTGTGTTTTCAAAGGAGGCCTTGAAAGCCCTCTCCAATGCCCCTTGGACGGGCAACATCAGAGAGTTGCGCAATGTGGTTGAACGCCTGGTCATCCTGTGCGGGGAAGAAGTGACGGCAGAGGATGTCAAGCGTCATGTTTCGGGCCTCTGATTTCTTGAAAACAAGGCCTTCATCAAGGTCAAGTTGTTGATGAGGAGTTCGTTGGAGGCAACCATGTACCAAGTACACCGTCTATGTTGCAAGAGCAACCTTCTTTCTCATGGATATCAATCAACGCGCCGTACTTATCGTCTTCTTGGGTATGATCGCAGCCTCAGGTGCTGCCCGCCTCTATGACAAAGCGGGTCAGCCTTTCTGGCACGCCCTTGTTCCCGGCCTGAATTTGGTCGCTTTGATGCGCATTGTAGGCCGTCCAGATTCACACGCCTTGTGGGTATTGGTGCCAGGAGCCAACGTTTATTTCGTGGCCCGCTGGTTCATCGAGCTTGCACAGAGCTTCGGCAAGACCCATTGGTTGGACTATGTGCTGGTGGTCCTGTTCAATGCTTTTTATGTACTGAACTTAGGGTTGGCGTACAGCGAAGACTACGAGGGCCCGGTCTACGAGAAGAACACAAGCACAGCTTTTGCTTAAGACTCAGTAGGACCTGTCGGTGACCGAGGGCCTGCCCAGTACTTTATCCTTCAAACAAGGCCTTGGCGGCTGCCAGGGCATCTGCCATTCCTTCGGCGTTTTTGCCACCAGCCGTTGCAAAGAAGGGCTGTCCGCCTCCTCCACCTTGGATGTGGCGTGCCAGTTCGCGGATCAATTGCCCCGCATTCCAGTCCTTCTCCTGAGCCAATTCCTCTGTAATCAAGCAGGTCAAGGTGGGCTTTCCTCCAGCTTTGCTCCCCAGTACTGCGAACAATGGCGCGGCCTCAGCCTTGAGTTGAAAGGCGATGTCCTTTACCGCTCCTGCATCTAATGGGACTTCCTTGACCAGCATTCCTGGGGTGCCAGGTCCGCCTGGGCGTTCAATTTCTCCCAAGAGGGTCTTTTTCAATGCGCCAGCTTGGGCCTTGCGGTGTCCTTCGACTTCTTTCTGCAAACCTGCCACCGTGGCCTTGAGCTCTTCCACCGCTTTAACCAAGTCGGCGGGTTGCTTCAGAATTTCGCCTGTGCGCCGCAACACCTCCCGCTCGGAGGTGATGGCGTCATAAGCCCGAGGGCCAGTCTCAGCTTCAATCCGTCGAATGCCGGCGGCTACCGCGCCCTCTGAACTGATGCGGAACAGACCGATTTCACCGGTAGCGCCCACGTGGGTGCCTCCACAGAGTTCCACGCTCGGACCAAATCCAATCATGCGGACCGTATCGCCATATTTCTCACCAAAGAGCATCATGGCACCAGCCTGCCGCGCTTCTTCGAGCGGGACATTGCGCCGTTCGTCCCGTTGGCGGTTTTCGCGGATGGCGGCATTGACCCTGCGCTCTACCTCTTGAATCTCTTCATCGGAGACCTTTTGAAAGTGGCTGAAGTCAAAGCGCAAAGCGGCATCCTTTACCAGCGAGCCCTTCTGTTCGACGTGGGTTCCCAGCACATCGCGAAGGGCCTCGTGAAGCAGGTGGGTAGCGGTATGGTTGAGGGTGGTGTCGCGGCGCTTGGTGGCGTCGACGTGCGCCTTGAAAGGCCCGGTGAGGTCCGAGGGCAGCCGGTCGGTGATGTGAAGAATGAGCTCATTCTCCTTGCGCGTGGTCAAGATGGGGGTCTTTTCGCCTCCGGCATGAACCAAGACCCCAGAGTCGCCCACTTGTCCGCCACCCTCTGGGTAGAACGGGGTGAGGTGAAACACCAATTGATAGCGGGTCTTGTCCTTGACTTTGACCTCGCGGTAACGCGTGATGCGGACTCCGGCTTCCGTGCGGTCGTACCCCACGAATTCTTCGATTTTATCGTCTTCGAGTACCGTCCAATCTCCAGCATCCATCTTGCCTGCAGCGCGCGAGCGTTCCTTCTGCTGGGACAATGCGGCTTCAAAACCGGTATGGTCCACCTCTACCCCTTTTTCTCCGCAAATGAGCGCGGTCAGGTCGATGGGAAAACCGAATGTATCATAGAGCTCAAAGGCGTCCTTTCCCGACAATGTGCTGCCCTGCCCGATGCGCTCATCGAGCAGGCCAATGCCATTGTCCAAGGTGCGCAAGAAGCTTTCTTCCTCTTCCCGGATGACCTTGGCAATGAGCCCTTCTTGTTGTCGCAATTCTGGAAAGAAGTCCCCCATTTGCTGGGAAAGCACAGGGACCAAGGTGTGCATAAAGGGGGAGTCCAGTTCGAGAAAACTGTAGCCATAGCGAACCGCACGGCGAAGAATCCTGCGAATGACGTAGCCTGCACCTGCGTTGGAAGGCAGCTGACCATCGGCAATGGAAAAAGCCACCGCACGCACGTGGTCGGCACAGACACGCAATGCCACGTTGACCTTGTCGTCTCCACCTGTGTAGGGCTTGCCTGATGCTTCTGAAAGCGTTCCGATGAGGGGTTGGAAGACATCCGTGTCGTAGTTGGACTGCTTGCCTTGGAGCACTGCAGCCAGGCGTTCAAAGCCCATGCCTGTATCGATGTGCTGGGCGGGAAGCGGCTCAAGGGATTGATCGGCCTTCCGCATGAACTGCATAAAGACCAGGTTCCAAATTTCAATCACTTGAGGGTGATCTTGGTTGACGAGGTCGGCTCCAGACACAGCCGCTCGGTCTGCGGCAGAGCGGATGTCGACGTGAACCTCAGAGCATGGACCGCACGGCCCTGTCTCGCCCATTTCCCAAAAGTTGTCTTTCTTGTCCGCCTTCAAGATGCGCTCGGCAGGCACGTGCTTGAGCCAAATGTCGAGGGCTTCTTGGTCCAGACCGAGGCCGTCCTTGGCGTCGCCTTCAAACACGGTGATGTACAATCGGTCCGGATCGATGCCATAACGGTCGGTCAACAATTCCCAAGCCCAGTCGATGGCTTCTTGTTTGAAGTAATCCCCGAACGACCAATTGCCGAGCATCTCGAACATGGTGTGGTGGTAGGTGTCCACGCCGACTTCTTCGAGGTCGTTGTGCTTGCCACTGACGCGCAGGCATTTTTGGGTGTCCGCCACACGGGGAGCCTTGGCTGGTCGGTTGCCCAGAAAGACATCTTTGAACGGGTTCATGCCCGCATTGGTGAACATCAGAGTAGGGTCGTCCTTGAGCACCATCGGGGCAGAAGGCACGATTTCGTGGGCCTTCTCGCGGAAGAAGTCAAGGAAGGTCTGGCGGATGGCAACGGCGTCCATGGGTCGTATTCAGGAGCGTTATTCACACGCTCTTGTTCGTGGTAGTGATTGTGAAACCCGCGAATGACGGGGGTTTCCGATTGTGAAAGTAGCAACTTTCGACTACTTTCGCACCGCTATTTTTCACATGAAGAAGCATCATATCCGTTTCAACAAGTCCCAACTCCGGACGGAAGCCATTCCGTTTACGGCCCGGGATTATGTGCTGTGGTTGCTCAAACGCTGTGTGATGGTGGTGGGAATTGCCGTCGGAGCGGTGATGGTATTTGACCAGTATTTCGAGAGTCCCAAAGTGCGGCGTCAGCAGCAGCAAATTGATTTCCTCGAAGGTCAAACAGCCATGATGGAGGACAAGGTCGCAGGCATGACAGGTGCATTGGCAGAGCTCACAGAACGCGACGAGTCCATCTACAGGAACATTTTTGGTGCCGAGCCCTATCCCGAGCACCTGAGGAACCCGGGCATTGGTGGTGCCGACCGCTATCGTGAACTGCGCGGATTGGAGCAAAGTGAGCAGGTCATCGTGTTGCGGGAGCAGATTGCCGAGTTGGAGCGTCGGATGTTGGCCCAAGGCGAGAGCTTCAATCAGTTGATGGACCTCACGGAGAACCGGGAGGAGTTGCTCAAGAGCATTCCGGCGATTCAGCCTGTCCGCAACAGCGACTTGAAGCGGATGGCCAGTGGTTATGGATACAGGATCCACCCCATTTACAAGGTGCGGAAAATGCACTGGGGCATGGATTTTTCGGCGCCCACCGGAACGGAGATTTTTGCCACGGGTGACGGCGAAGTGGTGGAAGTGAAGAAGAAATACAACGGTTATGGTCACCATGTGCGGATACGGCACGGGTTCGGACACGAAACTTTGTATGCGCACATGTCCAAGATTTTGGTGCGTCGGGGCCAACGCGTCGAGCGCGGTGAGGTCATTGGTTTGGTCGGGTCGACGGGAACTTCAGTGGCGCCACACCTTCATTACGAGGTGTTTAAGGAAGGGAAGAGGGTCAACCCTGCCCATTATTATTTCAATGATTTGTCGCCTGAACAGTACGAGCAGTTGCTCGATGCTTCAGAGAATGCGAACCAAAGCTTCGACTGATTTCTCGGTTTTTTTGGTGCGCTACATTGGCTTGCGCATCTTGCAAGGCCATGGCAACCAAGCGGTATTGGACAATTTCGGAAGTCGCCGGTAAATTCGGCGTCAATCAGTCCCTGCTTCGCTATTGGGAGAAGGAGTTTCCTGCCTTGGACCCCAAAAAGCAAGGGAGCGGCAAACGCGCTTACACGGTTCGGGACATTGAAATCGTGGCGGTCTTGCACGATCTCCTCAAAGAGAAAGGCTACACCATTGACGGCGCAAAGCGCCAACTGCGCCAAGCATTGCAGGAGCGCCAGCGCATGGAAGAGCTCAAGAACCGCCTTGAACACGCCAGGGAAGAGCTTCTGAGCATGGCCAAAGACTTGGATCCCAAGAACTGATCCTTAGAGGACAGCGTCCTTCAATAAAAATTCCTGTACGTATTCGGTCACGCCTTCTTCGAGTGAAGTCATGGTGCGGTCATACCCGATGCTGCGCAGTTTGCTTAGGTCTGCCTCAGTGAAGTACTGGTAAGTATCCCGTATATCTGCTGGGGTATCTATGAAGCCGATGTTGTGTGGTGCACTGATGGCGTCAAAAGTCGCGCGGGTGAGGTCCAAGAAAGAACGCGCTTGGCCCGATCCGAGGTTGTACAATCCACTGTCCTTGCGGTGGTGCATGAGCCATTGGCAAACGTCAACCACATCACGCACGTAGACGAAGTCTCGGAGCTGCTCTCCATCTGCGTAACCGTCGCGGTGGCTGCGAAACAACTTCATGCCTCCGGTGGCCTTGACTTGATTGAAGGCATGAAAGACGACCGAGGCCATCCTGCCTTTGTGATACTCCCCGGGCCCATAGACGTTGAAAAACTTGAGCCCTGCCCAGAAATAGGGCGCGCGCCCCGCTTCTGCTTCACCCAAGGCCCAGAGGTCAAATTGCTGTTTGCTGTCGCCATAGGGGTTCAGGGGCTTGAGGCGCCCGACACCTGCGTGGTCATCGGAGTACCCCTGCTCCCCACCACCATAAGTAGCGGCACTCGAAGCATAGACCATGGGCAAACCGAATTCGTGACACAGTCGCCAGATTTCCTGGCTGTAGGACAGGTTCAGTTGGTCAAAAATGCCGCGGTCTTGTTCCGTGGTGTCTGTCCTTGCTCCCAAGTGAAATACGAACTGCACCTGTCCTTCATTGGCGCGCAGCCATTGCGGGAAATCTTGACGGTCTACACGGGCGGTGCA